>CAZIQT010000049.1:0-14850 GCA_964541645.1 uncultured Halobellus sp.
TCGTCCTCGTCGCCGTCCTCCTCCGCATCGTCCTCGTCGCCGTCCTCGTCACTGTCGCCGTCGTCCTCGCCGTCACCTGTCGAGATCGTGACCGGATCCACGTCCACGCTCGACGCCGACCGTGCCCCTTCGTTCGCGGCCGCGCCGGCGACGTACCCCGCCGTGCCGCCGACCAATCCTCCGAGGAGGGCGCCGCCGAGGCCGCCCTTCTTCAGACCGGTCACCGTTCCGAGGAAGCCGCCGACCAGCGACGTTCCGACCGGGTTCACGTCCGCCGCGTTCGCGTCGTCTTCGTGTTCGAGAGCCATACGCCGTCGTACGGTCCCCACGTACATATGCTTCCTCACCCGGGACCCGACGTCCGCGGCCCGACGCCCGACGCGACGTATATCGAGCCGAAGTGGTGGTCCCGGACGGTCGACCGCTCGAACGCGGCGTCGATCGCCCCCGGAACGTCGACCGCGGGGCGCCAGTCGGTGAGCCACCCGAATACCGGCTTCGCGACCGGGTTCAGGGCCGACAGCGGCACCCGCTGGAACGGCCGCGCGTCGAGCACGGCGACCCGACCCCCGGGGCGGAGGCTCGCCGCCGCGGCCTCGACTGCAGCCTCGGGATCCGGCATCGCGCTCAGCGACATCGCGGCGTACGCCGCGTCGAAGCTCCCGCCGGCGACCGCCGGCGCCGTCGCGTCGCCCCGCACCACGTGGACGTTCTCCCACCCGGCGGCCGCCACCCGCTCGCGCGCCCGCCGCGTCATCCCGCGGCTGTAGTCGACGCCGACCACGCACCCCTCGGGCCCGACCGCCGACCGGAGGCGCTCGAACGAGTTCCCGGGTCCGCACCCGAGTTCGAGCACGCGGTCGCCGGCCGAGAGCTCCAGCGCCGCGACGCTCCGCCGCCGGAACGTCCGCCCCCGCCCCAGGAACACGAACCCGTACAACCCCCGGAGCGCCCAGGCGTTCCGGCTCCACCAGTCGTAGCGGTCAGACCGGGCCACGTCGGTCACCGCCGTCCGTCCGTCGGTTGCGACACCGGCTCACGCCCCGCGGTCGCGTCCCGCCGGTCGGTGCGGTCCGCCACCGGCCGCCACACGCGGCGATTCTCACACACGGATACTGGTCACGGGCAGACCGGACATATGCCTACCGGACGGAAGGCCGACACGGACCCCCGCCGATCGTTGCCTGTGGATCCACCGTCGAATTATCACATTCGAGACTATGCCGGTATTGTTATCACTCGCACCTCCCGATGCCGACTTAGAGAACGAGATGCCAACCGAACGCCGGCACGAGGACGACCGAGCCGCGAGTTCTGCGACCGGGACGATCCTCATGGTTATGATAACGGTCGTCGTGGCGGGGACCATCGGCGTCTCCACTGTCGGGCTAACCGACGGGCTGGACGAGCGACAGCAACCGCGCGCGTTCACCGACACCGAGGTCGTGTTAGGCTCGGAACACCGGACCTGGGGCGGGTGGGACGACCGTGTGGACGGCACGCCCGAGCGCGGAGATGTCGACATCGTCCGGCTCACCTACGCCAGCGGCCCGGTGTTCGAGGGCGACGAGATCGGCTCCATCGTCGTGCGCTGGAGGGGTGACGACGGCGGCGGCGGCCAGGTCCGGTTCCTGAACCCCGACGGGTTCGACGAGGACACCGAACAGGCCTACCACCCAGGGGAGACGATCGGGGAGTTCTGCACCGGCGACCTCTACGCCGGCGAGACGCTGACCATCCGGATGGTGCACAACCGGTTCCAAGCGGGCGGCCGGACCGACGCCGACCCCGGCGGGCCGTTCCGGTACGTCGGGTCCGGGCAGAACGACATCGCGACCGGGAACGACGATCCGTTCTTCCGGGTGAACGGCCGGTACCCCATCACCTCCTCCGGCGACCGCCCGATGGAACCGGGCGACACGGTGGAGGTCGTGTTCTTCGGCACGGAGAACGAACGACCGATCACCCGTCTGGAGACGACCGCGACCGGGTTCACGGGCGAGCCGGCACAGCGCGACAAACCGGCGTGCTGACCGGCCCCCGTGGACGCCGCCTCAGCCGCCGAGGTAGAGCCGGCCGACCTCCTCGTCGTTCAGAAGCTCGGTCCCGCTCCCGGTGAACTTGATCTCGCCGCTCGCGAGCACGAACCCGCGGTCGGCCACCGACAGCCCCTTCTCGGCGTTCTGCTCGACCATCAGGATCGTGGTTCCGAGGTCGTTGAGCTGTTCGATCCGCTCGAAGACGTCGTCGATGAACTTCGGTTCGAGCCCGATCGAGGGCTCGTCGAGCATCATCACCTCGGGGTCGACCATCAGCGCCCGCGCCAGTTCGAGCAGGCGGCGCTGCCCGCCCGAGAGCGTGCCGGCGTCCTGGCCGCGGATGTCCCCGAGGATCGGGAACTCGTCGTACAGCTCCTCGGCGCGCCGCTCGGCCCGCTCGTCGTCGTCGAAGACGTACCCGCCCATCAGCATGTTCTCGTGGACCGTCATCCGGGGGAAGACGCTGGCGTCCTGGAGGACGTAGCTCATCCCCTGCCGGAGGTTCTCCTGCGGCGACCGGCCGGTGATCTCCTCGTCGCGGAGGGAAACGGTCCCGGATTTCACGTCGGCGAAACCGTAGATGCTCTTCATCAGCGTCGACTTCCCCGACCCGTTCGGACCGATGAGACACGCGATCTCCCCGTCGTCGACCGCGATGCTCACGTCGTACAGCACCGTGGTGTTGCCGTAGCCGGCGACGACGTCCTCCATCCGGAGGATGGTGTCGCCGGCGCGGGACTCCGTCTCGGGTGTGGTCGCCACGCTCACTCCCTCCCGAGGTACGCGTCGAGCACGCGCTGGTCGTTCTGGATCTCCGCGGGCGTCCCGTCGGCGATGCGCTCGCCGTGTGCCAGGACGTAGATCCGGTCGGCGATCTCCATGACGAAGTCCATGTTGTGTTCGATCAGGAAGATAGTCGCGTCCTCGTCCTCGTTGGCCCGCCGGATGTACTCGATCAGGTTCTCCAGCATCGAGGGGTTGATCCCGCCGGCGGGCTCGTCCATCAGGAGCAGGTCCGGCTCGGCCATCAGCTCCATGGCGAACTCCACGAGCTTCTGTTGGCCGAAACTCAGCCGGCCGGCGCGGACGTCCGCCAACCCGCCGAGGTCGACGTACGCCAACAGCTCGTCGACCCGATCGAGCAGCCGGTCGTCGGGCCGCCGGAGGAGGTTCCCGACGCCGGCGCCGCCCTCCTGGGCGGCCACCAGCAGGTTCTTTCGGACGCTCATCTCCCCGAAGACGCGGGTCTCCTGGAACATCCGCCCCAACCCGGCGCGGGCGATCTCGTACTCCGGCCGGCCGGTGACGTCGCGGCCCCGAAGGAACACCCGGCCCTCGTCGGCGGTGAGCGTGCCCGTGATGCAGTTGAACAGCGTCGACTTCCCGGCGCCGTTGGGGCCGATGAGCCCGACGATCTCGCCGGAGTGGACCTCGATGTCGACGTCGTCGACGGCGGTCAGGCCGCCGAACCGCTTCGTGACGCCGTCGGTCCGGAGTACGGCCTCCTCGTCGGTCGGCGACGCCTCCTCGACGACGCCGGGAGTAGCGTCGGCGTCGGCCGCCTCACTCACCGGCCTCCACCTCCGGCTCCGCGTCCGGGTCGGGGCCGGCCTCGACCCCGCCGGCGGCCATCCCGCCACGCTTGTAGTACTCCATCTCGCCGGCGTACTCCCCCAGGGATCCGACGACGCCCTTCGGGAACCCGACGACCGTCACGATCACCGCCGCGCCGAGGATGACCAACTGCCAGCCGACGAACGCCGTCTCCACGATCTCGATGATCGTGTGCAGCCCGAACGCGCCGATCACCGGCCCGGCGACGGTGCCGGTGCCGCCGATGAGCGCCATCGCGATCAGCTCGACGTTCCACGCCCCGTTGTACGCGGTCTGTGGGTCGATGAACGTGTTGAACAGGCTGTAGCCGCCGCCCGCGGCCCCGGTGAAAAGCGCCGCGAGCATCCACGCGGCGGTCTTGTAGTACGTCGTGTTGAACCCCATCGCGGTGGCCTTCTCCTCGTCGTCGCGGATGGCGTTGAGGACGAACCCGAACCGGGTGTTCGAGAGGTAGTAGACCAGTCCCATCTCCACGATCAACAGCCCGAAGAACAGGTAGTAGAACGCCGTTCCCGGGGGCACGTCGAGCAGGATCTTCCCGCTCGCACCGCCGGTGATGTCGAGGACCCGGGAGACCTGCTGGGCCGCCAACAGCACCCCGAGGGTGGCGATCGCGAAGTAGTGGCCCCGCAACCGCAACACCGCGATCCCGATGACCGAAGCGAAGCCGACGGCGACGAGCCCCGCACCCGCCATCGCGACGGGGAAGGCGATCCCGACGTCCTTCACCAGGATCGCGGTCGTGTACGCCCCGATCCCGAAAAAGGCCATGTTCCCGAAGCTGGGGTAGCCGGTCTGGCCCCCGACGAGGTCCCACGACAGCGCCAGGATCGCGAACAGGTACATCTCGGTGAGCACGGTCATGTAGTACCCCTCACGCAGCCCGAACACCGGCGGGAGCGTCCCGACGACGGCGCCGACGGCGAGCAGCTTCCACGCGTGGTCGCCGCAGAACCCGAACAGGTCGTCGACCCGGCTCGGCGGCAGGATCGACCGGAGCGCCCCGCCCTCCTCGGAGCCGGTGCTCACGGCTCGGTCACCTCCCCGAACAGACCGTTCGGCTTGACCACCAGCAGGACGATGAGCAGGGTGAAGCTCACCGCCAGCGTCCACTGCGAGGAGACCAAGCCGGCGGTCAGTTCCTCGACGGAGCCGAGCAACAGCCCGCCGACCATCGCGCCGGGGATGGAGCCGACGCCGCCGAAGACCACGATCACGAAGCTCTTCAGCGTGTAGATCAGCCCCATCTGCGGCTGGACGTTGAGGATCGTCGCGATGAACGCGCCCACGCCGCCGGCGATGGCCGAGGAGATGCCGAACGTCACCGCGCGGGTGTGTTCGACGTCGATCCCCACCAGCGCCGCCGCCTCGGGGTTCTGCGAGACCGCGCGGATCGCTCGGCCCGTCCGCGTCCGCTGGAGGAAGACGTACAACAGCGCGGTCAACACGATCGCGCCGACGAACGCCACCAGCTTCATCTTCGGAACCACGAGTCCCGCCACCAGCAGCGACGGGTCGGCGAACGCCACTTGGATCGACCGCGGGTTCGCCGTCCACGCCTGGATCCCGAGTTGCTGGATGGCGATGCTGATCCCGAAGGTGACGAGCAGCGTCAGAAAGATGTCCGTGCCGATGACCCGCTGTACCAGCGTCCGCTGGAGGGCGTAGCCGACCCCGAACAGCAGCACGATCGCGATCGGGATCGTCGCCAGAAACAGCCCGAGCGACCCCTCGGCGTTCCCCGTCACGGCCGTCAGCGTCCAGTAGGAGGTGTACCCACCCAGCATCACCATCTCGCCGTGGGCGAGGTTGATGATGTCGACGACGCCCCAGATGAGCGCGAACCCGACGGCTACCGCCGCGAAGAGCGCCCCCACCAGCAGGCCGTTGACGACGAACTGCGTGACCGCCATCGCGCTCAGCGCTCGCTCCAGTCCGGCATCGGGTAGGTCGGCTCGGTCTGTGCGACCGCCGAGGGGTAGACCGTCTGAAGTCCCGCGTCTGGCTGCCACTGCCGAATGAGCATGTTCTTGTCGATGACGCCGCTGTCGTCGAAGCTAACCTCGCCGTAGACCGTCGAGAACGGGTCGGCGTCCCGGATCGCGTCGCGAACCGCGGTCGGCCCGAGTTCGTCGACCGACTCGAAGGCGTTGACGAACGTCAGGATGACCGCCTCCCCGGCCGCACTGTGGTAGTCCGGCATGTAGTCGTAGTTGTCGTCGATGGCCGAGACGAAGTCCTGCGTTCCGCCGTAGACCGGGTCGTCGAAGTCGGCGTTGATATCCCACGACGTCGGGCCGTACGTGTAGTTGCCGTTCGCCCCGACCTCGTTTTTGAACGACTCGTTGAGGCTGCCGACGGTCCCCATCGCGGCGTCGACGTTGACGTTCTGGCTCTCCATCTGGTTGGCCAGGATGATGTTGTGCTTCTGGTGGGCACACAGAAGCAGGACGTCGGCACCGCTGTCCCGGACCTTCCCGAGGTTCGTCGAGAGATCCGAGGTCCCGGTCGGGAACGTCTCGTCGACGACGAGTTCGAGCCCCGCCGACTCGATCTTGTTCCGGGCACCCCGTGCGGTCGACTGGCTGAAGGTGTCGTCCTCGGCGAGGAGCGCCACCGTCTCCGGCGGGGAGTCCTGTGCGAGCGCCATGTCGAAGTAGCTCTTGGCGTACTTGTTCGCCGTGGGCAGCAGCCCGAAGATCCACTCGTTGCCCTGGCTGAAGATCTCCGGGCTCGCGCCGCCGCCCTCGACCATCGGCTTCTGGTTCTCGGCGGCGACCGCACTCGCCGGGAGCGTCACCGAACTCGAGTACGGCCCCAGCAGGTAGTCGATCCCCTCGCGGTCGATGAGTTCCTGGTAGATGCTCCGGGAGGTCGAGGCGTCGGTGCCGTCGTCCCGGAGCACCATCTCCAGCTCGTAGGTGTTCCCGTCGCCGGCCTCCACGCCGCCGGCCTCGTTGATCCGAGCGATCGTCTCCTCGTACGCGTCCCGATACAGCCGCCCGAGGTCGGCGTTGTCGCCGGTGAGGCTCATCGATCCGCCGAGCGTGATGACGTTCCCGTCGCTGCTTGCGGTGTCGGTGGTGCCCCCGGTGGTCTCCATCCCACCGTCGGACTCGGTGTCCGTGTCGCCGCCGTCGCCGCCGCCGCTGTCGCCGCCGCCGGAACAGCCTGCGAGCCCGGTGATGCCGATCGCGCCTGTGCTGCCAGCGATTCTGAGGAACGTGCGTCGGTCGTGGTTTTCAGTCATTGGACGTGACGGGCGTGTATCGGTGATACACGGCCTTCGGAGCGGATTACTCTCTTCCGTAAATAAGTTTTATTATAATTCGTTTTAGATTACGGCGACCAACGCCGGTCCGCCACCGCGAGCGGACAGTTTCAGTAGCCCCGGCACCGTACACCCGCTCGATCGGAGATGCCAGGGGATCGACGCGCGCTGCTTTCGGCGTTCATCCGGTCGGACGCATCGCCGGACGGGAAGTGGTGGATCGACGTGCCCGTCGGGCTCTCGGTGGGCGAGCCGGGGGCGTACGCCACCGCCGACGCGGTCTGTCTCACCTCCCGTGACCCGGAGCTTCCCGAGGAGTTTCCGGACCACGACGGCGTGCCGTACGTCTACCGCGAGGCCGACGCGGAGCTCGGACTCGACAAGGCCGACGCGTTCCGGGCGCTCCGCGAGCGGGACGTCTTCGCCGACGAGTCCGCGGTGCTCGTCGCGGTCGAGCCCGGGGCGTCGTCGGTCGGTCGGGTCGGGGACCTGCTCGCGTTCCAGGAACTGCTGGCGGCCGACTGGGACTGGACCGTCGAGGAGCGGCTGCTGGTCAGCGACGCCGACAGCGACCACGTCACTCACGTCTGCCGGGAACTCTCGGTCCGGGCCGTCCGCGTGGCGTGACCGGGGTCAGGTCCGCCGGCGGACCTCGTCGAGCAGCTGCGGCGGCAGCGCCACGCCCGCGAGGAACGACTCCCGGCGGTCGGGGTCACCGTGGCCCGCCACGAACCCGTTGAGCCGCGCGGCGACCGTCGACGCCACCAGGTCGTCGCCGTACCGGTCGACCAGCTCGTCGCCGAGCGCCGGCGTCGACCGGAGGTGGTACTTCTGGTGGTAGGGCTCCGCGAGGTGGAACGCGTCGAGGTCCTCGATCGCCGTCTCGACGGACCCGCCGAGCGCCGATTCGACCTCGCGTCGGCGCCGCTCGGCCGCCGCCCGCTGGGCGTCGGTGGCCGCCAGGATCACGTTCCGGTACTGCCGTTTCCGCGGCGACGACCGGGGGTCGTGGGCCGACCAGGCGACGTCGAGCAGGTCGGCGTAGGACGTCACGCCGGGGTCGTACTCCGCCTGCACGACTTCGGTGTGGTCGCCCAGGTCGTAGTAGGTCGGCTCCGGCGTCGTCCCGCCGGCGTACCCGACCCGCGTCCGTACGACGCCCTCCATCGCGCCGAACCGTGCCTCCGGCCCCCAGAAGCAGCCGAGCCCGAAGGTGGCGGTTTCGGTCGCGCTCGGCGGCGGCGCCGCGGCGTCGGGGGCGAGATCCGACGCGGGATCCGTCGCCGAGGTGTGGTTGCTCATACCCCTCGTTGGGCGGCGACCGGCTTCGGTCCTTCGGCGGCGCGGCCGCGAAGGTGGTTTGTGGCTGTGGCCCCAACCCGACTTCGGGATGGGACCCGACAGTCCGCCGCCGCTGCCCGCGGACGTCCGCGACGTGCTCGCCCAACTCCTGGGGGAAGCCGAGTCGTCAGCCGCCGCCGGGGAGTACGACGTCGCCCGGGCGCTGCTCGACACCGCGGAGACCGTCGTCCGGAACAAGGTGCCCGACCCCGACGAGCGGGCCCGGCTGCTCGCCGGCTGCGACACCGTCCGCGACGCCCTCGGCGCGGACGACGAGACCGCACGCGGATATCTGGCGTCGATGCGCCGGCGGGTCCGGGCGGCGACGGCGAACGGGTGAGGCGCGACGGCCCGCCGCGCCCCGAACGCTTTCGACCCCGGGCGGCGACGCCAGGGTATGGACGACGTCGACGACCCGCCCGACGTGCTCGTCGCCGGCGAGTGTCTCGTGGACCTCCTCCCGGAGCACCCCGGTCCGCTCCGGACGGTCGAGCGGTTCTCCCGACGCGCCGGCGGCGCCCCGGCGAACGTCGCGGTCAGGCTCGCGGACCTGGGGCCGGCGCCGTGGTTCCGGACCCGGTTGGGCGGCGACGCCTTCGGCGCGTTCCTCCGGGAGACCCTCGCCGACGCCGGACTCCCCGACCGGTTCGTCGCGACCGACCCTGACGCGAAGACGTCACTGGCGTTCGTCGCCCACGACGACGACGGGGACCGGACGTTCAGCTTCCGCCGCGAGCGCGGCGCCGACACCCGGCTCTCGGCCGGCGTCGTCCCCGACGACGCCCTCGACGCGGTGGCGTGGGTCGTCGTCGGCGGGATCTGCCTGTCCACCGACGCCGTCCGGACCGCGATGTTCGAATTGGCCGACCGCGCCGGGAGCCGGGACTGCACCGTCGCGTTCGACCCCAACGCCCGACCCGAACTGTGGGACGGCGGGTTCCCCGACGCCTTCGACGCCGGGTGCGCCGCCGCCGACGTGGTGAAAGCCACCCCAGCGGACCTCGCGGCCGCCGGCGTCGAAGGGCCACCCGACGCGCTGCTCAACGCCATCCTGCAACGTGGCGCCCACACCGCGTTCCTCACCCTCGGTAGCGAGGGGGCGATCGCGCGGGCGACCGACGCCGCGCCGTGGGGGCCGGCCGGGGCCTCCCACTCGGGGTACGACGTCGACGCCGTGGACACCACCGGCGCGGGCGACGCGTTCACCGCCGGCGCGGTCCGGGGGCTGGCCGACGGGTTGGGGCTGTCGGAGGCGCTGTCGCTCGCCAACGCGACCGCCGCCGTCACGACGACCGAAGCCGGGGCCGTCGACGCCGACGTGGACCGCGCCGCCGTCGACCGGCTCCGCGGAGCGTAGCCGCGGCCGCCGAGTCGGAGTCGGGGCGGGCGGGCTCACCCCAGCAACTCGACGAACCGCCGGGTGCCGTCGTCGGTGCCGGCGATGATGAGGTCGTCGCCGGTCTCGATCCGGAACGCCGGCCCCAGGTCGGTGAGCAGCGTCCCCTCGCGTTCGACACCCACGACCGTACAGCCGGTCTCGTTCCGGACGTCGGCGCCGCCGAGGGTCCGCCCGACCAGCCCCGGTGCGGCGGTCCGGATCACCTCGACCTGGTGGTCCAGCGACAGCACGTCCTCGTCTTCGAGGATGCTCGACGCGAGCATCCGCCCGGTCACCGTCGCGAGCGACAGGACGTAGTCCGCCCCCGCGCGGTACATCTTCTGGACGCTCCGGACTTCCTCGGCCCGGGCGATGATCTCGGTGCCGGCGCTCAGATCGCGGATCACGAGCGTGGCGAACTCCGCGGTGGTGTCGTCCGGGAGCGCGAGGATGACCGACCGGGCGTCGTGGATCCCCGCCGCCTCCAGGGTCTCGGGGTCGGTCGCGTCGCCGACGACGTCGACGCCGTCCGCGTCGACCCGGTCGACGATCGTGTGCTCGGCGCCGGCCTCCGAGAGGGCGTCGGCGATCGACCGCCCCACCTGGCCGTACCCGACGACGATGGTCCGTCCGGGCCCGAACCACCGCACCGACGACCGGGTGAGCGCTCTGAGCTCCGAGAGCTGTTCCTCGCGGCCGGTGACCAACAGCACCGTCCCGTTCGTGATCGTCGCCGACGGGTCCGGGGGCGTCTCGAACTCCCCGCGGAACCACGCCCCGATCACGTTGACGCCGGCCTGTTCCCGGAGCCCGCTGTCGGCGAGGGTGGTCCCGACCAGCCGGCTGCCGCGGTGGACCGGGAGTTCCGCGATCTCGAAGTCGTCGCCGATCTCGATCATGTCACCCAGATCCGCCGCGACCGACGTCGTCACCCGCGACGCCAGGCTCCGGCCGAGCAGCGGGCGCGGGGACAGCACCGTGTCGGCGCCCGCGAGCCGGTGGTACGCCCGGCGGTCGGGATCCTCCACCACGCTGACCACCGGGATGTCCTCCGCGACCTCCCGGGCGGTCAACACGATGCTCGCGTCCACCTCGTCAGACACGTCGGCGACGAGCGCGCGCGCCGAGCCGACGTTCGCGGCTTCCAGCCCCGCCACCGACTCGGGGTCGGCGTGGATCACCCGGAAGTCGTCCTCGTAGAGCCCCGTCGCGCGCTCCCGGTCGGGTTCGACGATCACGTAGGTCACGTCCCGGGAGCCGAGCTCGTCGATCAGCGCGCCCGCGCGGGCGGTGAACGAGCAGATAATGACGTGGTTCTCGGCGTCGTCGACCGACTTCGGGACTGTCGTCGACAGCGCCTCCTCGAGCAGGGGAAACGCGAGCACCGGCAACGCCATGAAGATGAGCGCGACGCCGGTGAGGTCCATCACGATCACGAGCACGTTCATGACCGCCGAGTTCCACGGCGCGTCGGAGCCGAACCCGGTCGTGGTGAACGTCTCGACGACCACCTGCATCGAGTGGAGGAAGGAGATGGGGTCGTTCTCGTAGATCCGCATCCCGTTCTGGTAGAGCACGGCGTAGCCGAACATCACCGCCAGCAGCAGAACCGCGTAGTAGACCGTTCGGCGCTGCCATTTGTCCATACGGGTCACCGACAGTCCGGGGGTAAAAACGCTGCGTGGTGCGGCCGGGCGGCCGGCGTCACCGGCCCGGTGATGCCGCCGACGCGGCGTGCGGGGCCTCGTCTATCACCGCCTGCGCGGCGTGTTCCCCGCTGATCAGACACATCGGCATCCCGACGCCGGGGCGGGTGTACGCGCCGGCGTAGTAGAGCCCGTCGACGCCGCCCCGGCGGTCCGGACGGAGCGGACCGGTCTGCGTGAGGGTGTGTGCGAGCCCCAGCGCGGTTCCCTCGGGGTCGCCGAACCGCGCCGCGAAGTCGCTCACGCACGCGGACTCCTCGACCACGACCCGGTCGCGGAGGTCGACGCCGGTCCGCTCGGCGAGATCCGCGAGCACGCGGTCACGGTACGCCGCGCGCCGCTCGGGGCCGTCGTCGAGCCCGGGCGCGATCGGCACCAACACCACGACCGCGTGGTGGCCGTCGGGGGCGACCGTCTCGTCGGTCTTCGAGGTGACCGACAGGTAGTACGCCGGGTTCTCGGGCCACGCGGGGTCGTCGAAGATCGACTCGAAGTGGGGGTCCCAGTCGGTCGGCAACACCAACGAGTGGTGCGCGAGCGGGTCGACGTCGCCCTCGACGCCCAGGTACAGCATGAACGCCGAGGGGGCGTACGTCCGCGACTCCCAGTAGTCGGGGTCGTGGGTCCGCGCCGCGGGGTCGAGGAGTTCCCGTTCGACGTACGCCGGGTTGGCGTTGCTGACGACGGCGTCGGCGCGGTACGTCCCGGCGTCGGTCGCGAGCCTGAACCCCCCGGCGGACCCGGAGATCCCCTCGACGTCGACGCCCGTCTCGACGGTCGCGCCCTGCTCGCGGGCCAGTGCCGCGATCGCGTCGACCACGTTCGCGATCCCGCCCTCGGGGTAGAACACGTTCTGGTTCAGGTCGACGTGGCTCATCACGCTGTACAGCGCGGGCGTGTTGTGTGGCGCCCCGCCCAGAAACACCAGCGTGTACTCGAGCAGCTGCCGAAGCTTCGGGTGGTCGACGTACCGGGAAACGTAGTCGTCCATGTCCCCGAACAGCCGGTACCGGGGGAGCAGCGGGAGCAGGTCGGTGTCGACGTAGTCCCGGAACGTGTCGCGGCCGGCGTAGATCACCCGGTCCATCGCGAGTTCGTAGTTGCGCTCGGCTTCGTCGAGGTACGCCGCGAGGGCGTCGCCGGCGCCGTCCTCGTAGGCGTCGAAGACCTCGTGGACGTTCTCGCGGTTCGGCCGGATCGAGACCCGGTCGCCGTCCGTCCAGAACACCCGGTACTGGGGGTCGAGGCGTTCGAGGTCGTAGTAGTCCGAGGGCGTCCGGTCGAAGTGGCCGAAGAACCGCTCGAAGACGTCCGGCATCAGGTACCACGACGGCCCGGTATCGAACCGGAACCCATCGCGTTCGAGCACCCCGGCGTGGCCCCCGACGCGGTCGTGGCGTTCGAGCACCTGCACGTCGGCCCCGGCGGCGGCGAGGTACGCGGCCGCCGACAGACCGCCGAACCCGCCTCCGATCACCGTCACCGACGGCTCGCCCGACAGGGAGTCGTCCATACACGACCGTTCCCGCCCCGCCCACAAATCTCTGACGGGCGTAGCGCAACCTACACGTGCCGTAGCCGACGCAGAACCGTTTTCAGAATCCTGGAATCGGTTCGCTCGTTTAAGTGGGTGCCACCCGAACGTCGCGGTGATGAGCACGATCACGCCGGGGTTCGTACCGTCGTGGGGTCGGATCGGCCGGGGGGACCTGTCGCTCACGCTCTCCCGCGGGACGCTCGCGGTGCTCGCCGCCGGGTTCGCCCTCCTCGGGGTCGCGGGCGTGTCGGTCCCCCTCGACGCCCAGATGGTGGTGTATCTGGTGGGGATGGTGGCGTTGAACCTCCCGCACGGCGGCTACGAGCATTTCGAGAACCTCCGGCGGCGCCGGCCCGACTTCCGGCTCCGGTACGTCGCGGCCTACCTCGCCGCCATCGCGGGGTTCGTGGTGCTGTTCGTGGTCGCTCCGGTCGCCGGGTTGGCGCTGGCGCTGGCGGTCGCGGTGGCGAAGGGCGGGCTCGGCGGGCTCTACGTCCTCGAAGCGACCGTCGGCACCGACCACCTCCGGACCCGGCCGCAGCGGTATCTCGCGGCCGCGGTCCGGGGCGGCGCGGTGATGCTCGTCCCCATCGTGTTCTGGCCCGACACCTTCTACACGTTCAGTTCGCTGATGGTGGGGCTGGTCGATCCCGGCGCGCTCGCCGCCCACGCCGGCCGGATGGAGACCACCCGAACAGCGATCGCGGCGGTCTACGGCGCGGGGCTGGTGACGCATATCGGCGTCGGCTACGCCCGCGGCGGCGGCCGGTCGTGGCTGGTCGACGCCGGCGAGTCGCTCCTGCTCGCGGCGTACTTCGCGGCCGTCCCCGTCCTGGTCGCGGTCGGGCTGTACTTCCCGTTCTGGTACTCCGCCCGCCAGGTCGCCCGGACCAGGCGCGTCGACGACGACGCGGGCGACGACCGGTGGGACCTCCTGGGCGACGAGCCGTCGACCGCCGCCCTGCGGGCCTGGGGCGTCGCGGTCGTCGGCGCGCTTGCGACGTTCGCGGTACTCGCGGCGGTCTACCTGATCTTCCCGAACCCGCTCGCCGGGGTGGCGCTGCTGCCCGGGGCGGTCGCGCTCTGGAGCGTCTTCATCAGCATCATTGCGCTCCCGCACGTCCTCGTCGGGTCGGTGTTCGATTCCGATCGGGGGATCTGGTACGTGCCCTGACCGGCCCCGGCCCCGGCGACGGCCGGCTACACGACCGGGCCGAACACCTCGAAGACCGCGAGCAGGTAGTACGCGGACACCGCGAGCAGCACGGCCCCCGTGACGACGTCGACCGTGCGTCGGTGTCGCGTGAGCAGCCCCAGCACGCGGTCGCGCCACGGCTCCGAGACGATCCCGAACGCCAAGAGCGGCGCTCCCATCCCGGCCCCGAACGCCCCGAAGTTGGCGAGGCTCGCAACCGGGTCCGCAAACAGGAACGCCCGGGCGAAGAACACCGAGATGAACCCCGGGTTGCACGGCAGCACGATCGCGCCGAAGAACGCGCCGTACGCCAGCGCCGACGCCGACGGGTGCCGGGTCTGCAGCGGTTCCGGCGACGGGAGCCGCGACTGCGGGTGGTGGTCCGCGAGCAGTGCCACGCCGAGGAGCGCGAGCAGCCCGAACGCGACGGGGGAGACGACGCCGACGACGCCGGTCAGCGAGGACCCGAGCAGGGTCGTGAACACCACGCCCACCGCGGCCACGAACAGCACCACCCCGGCGGCGACCAGTGCCGCGAGCGTCGCGACCGACGGCGGTACCCGACTCCCATCCGGGGTCGCCGCCCCCGCCCAGGAGGGCCGCTCCGGCCGCGCCGCCGGCCGCGAGTAGGGCCCGTCTGGACGGTTCGGTCGGTGTGTCGCCGTCGTTCATACCCGACTGCTGGGCGGAGCCACACTAAGCCGTTGTTCAAACTTCGTCCCAACTCCGTTCGGGTTCGGCCGCGCCGCCGGTACTGTTTAGTTAAGAC
>CAZIQT010000050.1:0-14425 GCA_964541645.1 uncultured Halobellus sp.
ACCGATCTCCGGGTTATGAGCCCGGCGGAATCTCCTGGCTATCCCATCCCGCTACCGAAACGAAGCCGAGGCCGACGGTTAAGGATTGTGTTTCGCCCGCCGTATGGCAGTTTGCCACAGTCGGTCAGGAGCGCGTCACGCGCCACGTGAGCAGGCTTTCGGCCACGTAGTTCAGCAGCACGGAGGCCCCGATCGCGATCGGGATCGGGATCAGCTGCCAGAGGTCGAACCCGAAGAGGACCACCGACAGGTCGAGCCGTCGCAGCCCGCGGACGATCAGGAACTGGACCGCGAGCCCGCCGCTCCGAACCAGGTTCGACCGGAAGAAGCGGGTCGCCGTCGGGACCGCACCCGGAGCGCCGAGCTCCGAGAACGTCCACCGCTCGTTGATCGCGAACATCACGACGATCGCGACCTCCGCGCCGACGAGCTTGGCGTACTCCCCGAGGACCCCGAACCCGACGATGAGCGCCGTGGTGGTGGTCACGTCGAACGCAGCCCCGACCGCGCCGACCGACACGAACTTCCCGAACCGGACCCCCGAGGTGAGGGCGGCGACGGTCTCGCGGACCATTCAATCCGCCTCTGTGGGGTCGGCCGCGTCGGCCCCCGCGAGACGGTCGATCAGCGACGGCTCGGGCCGCCGTTGCGAGGCGAGGAGCTGGTGGAACCGGTTCTCCCGGAGGAGCCGCGCCCGGTGTCGGGAGGTCACGAGCGCCCGCCCCAGCCGGAGCGTGGTGTCCACCGTCGAGACGGTGGAGTCGGGGTGGTCCTCCCACCGGACGGGCACCTCGGCGACCGTCCGGTCGAAGGCGCTCGCGACCGCGATCAGCTCGATGTCCCACGCGAACCCCGGCTCGTAGAGGTGCGACCGCACCGTTCGCCAGGCGTCGACCGTGAGCGCCTTCGCGCCGCACTGGTAGTCGTAGAGCGCCGTATCGAGGAACCGGCGGGCCAGCCACGCGAACCCGTCGCCCAGCCGGCGCCGGGCGAACGTCTGGTGGGACTGCACGTCAGCAGCGGGGTGCCGTCGGGAACCGGTCGCGAGGTCCGCACCGCCGTTGGTCACGGCGTCGACGACTGTGGCGAACGAGTCGGCGGGCGTGCTGCCGTCGGCGTCGGCGAAGCCGAGCACCCCGACCCGGTCGGCCAGCGCCTCGAACCCCGCGGTGATCGCCGCGCCCTTCCCGCGCCTCCGGTCGGCGACCGCGACCTCGGCGGCGGCGGGCAGCGGCGCGAGCCGGTCGCGGATCCCCGGCTCCGGCGCGTCGAGTTCGACCCTGAGGGCGGCCGGATCGAGCCGGTCCGAGAGCGCCCGGAGGTAGGTGCCGAGCCGGTCGGCGTCGGGGCGGTAGGCGGGGATGACGATCCCGACGGCGCGAGTCATCACCGCGGAGTACCGGCTCCCGTGTAAAAAACGAACCGCTACCGTCCGACGGGCAGCGGAGCGCGGCCGTCGTCGGCGCGTCCGGAGGTTTATTCCGGATCGCGGGACCACGCCCGCCGTGCGGTGAGCATCGCCCCGCGCCGGGTCGCGACCGTCCGGCACGTCGGCGCGGGGGCGGCGGCGTGCCGGCAGTTCGCTCCGGCTTCCGCTCCGGATAAGCGTGCGAAAAACGTATCCCCGGGCGTCTCGCGGGATGCGGTACGAAGAATGGAGTACGCCCTCGTCGCCCGGTGGCTGATCCTCTACGCCGCGCTGTTCGCGCTCGGGCTCCCGCTCGTCGCCCGGCTCCTCCCCCGGGCCGACGGCCGCGGTGCCGGGCTCGCGGTTCCGGCGGCGCTCGTGATCTTCAGCGTCCCGGCGTACTGGGTCGGCCAGGTCACCTGGGGCCCGGTCGCGCTCGCTGCCGGCGTCGCGGCCCTCGTCCTCGCGAGCGCGGCCGCCGGCCTCGACCTCGCCGCCCTCCGCGAGGGTCGTGTCCGAGTCGCGATCGACGTCGACCGCGGGGCCGCCACCGACGCCGCCGCCGTGTTCCTCCTCGGGTTCGGGTTCGTGGTCGCGCTCCGCGCGCTCGACCCCGCGGTGCTCCCGATCGGCGGGGAGAAGTTCCTGGATTTCAGCCTGCTGCAGACGCTCGATCGGTCGACTACCCTCCCGCCGGAGGACGTCTGGTTCGCGAACCGGCCGGTGAAGTACTACTACGGCGGCCACCTGACCGCGACGCTGCTGTCGTGGGTGACGGCGACGCCGCCGCGGTTCGCGTACAACCTGACACTCGCGGGGTTCTACGCCGCCTTGGTGACCGCGGCGTTCGAACTCGCCGCCGCCGTCGGGGCCGACCGCGGGGTCTCGCGCCGGGTCGCCGGCGGCTTCGCGGCGTTCTTCGTCGGGGTCGCGAGCAATCTGGTGACCGCCGGCCGGTTCGCGCTGCTCGCGCTCCCCGGGTCGCTCGACCGGGTCGCCGCAGGCTACGTCGCCGCCCGGACCGACTACACCGTCGAGACCATCCTCGCGGGCGCGAGGTCGTTCAGCTACTGGAGCGCTTCCCGCGTCATCCCGGGGACGATCAACGAGTTCCCGCTGTTCGCGTGGGTGAACGGCGACCTCCACGCCCATATGATGGGAACGCCCACCCTGCTGCTCGCGGCGGCCGTCGGCTACGCGTACTACCGGACCCCCGCGTCCGCGGTGCGGCGGCGGCGCGCGCTGCTGTTCGGCGTGCTCCCGATGTTGGCCGCCTGGCAGGCGGTCGTCGACACCTGGAGCTTCCCGAGCGTCCTCGCAGTCGGGTGGCTGGCGGCGACGTTCGCCCCCGCCGATCCGTTGACGCTACTGCCGGCCGGCGGTCGGCTCCGGTCGCGACTCCCCGGCTCGGGCCGCGGAGCAGGGGTCGTGACGAGCGAGGTCGAACGCGTCGGCGGCGCGCTCGTCGTCGCCGCGGTGGGCGCGACCGCCGCGACCGTCCTCGCGTCGCCGTTCCTGTTCGGGGCGGCCACGGGCGGCGGCGAGCGGTCGGTCGAGCTGTTGGGCCCGGAGCTCCGGAGCGGGCTCGGGCCGTTGCTCCTGGTCCACGGCGCGTTCCTCGCCGGGCTGGGCGGCTACCTCCTCTCGCGGGTCCGGATCGCGCGGCCGTGGGTGCTCGCCGGGGCGGTGGCGGTCGCTGCGGGCGTCGGACTACAGGTCGGGATCGCCGCGCTCGCGGTGTCGGTGCCGCTGTTGCTCCTGGCGTGGGTCGCGCTCCGCGTCTCCGACGCCGTCGGGTACGAGGCGGTGCTCGTCGTCGCGGGTGCGGGGCTCGTAACGCTCGTCGAACTGGTGTACGTCAACGAGCAGGCCGGGCCGGGCCGGATGAACACCGTGTTCAAGACGTACATGCAGGTGTGGGTGTTTCTCGGCACCGCGATGGGCGTCGCGGTCGCGGGGCTGTTGGCGGGCGGCGCGGCGGGGTCCGGTGCCGGCACGTCGGATCGAGCGACCGGGTCGGCAGCCGGAGCCGCCGCCGGATCGTCGGAAGCGGGGGCGGAGTCGCTCGAACCCGACGGCGGCGACGCGGGCAGCGACGGATCGGAACCGCCGGCCGCAGGACGTGACGACGGCGGCGCCGACGTCGACGCCGTCCGGTGGCGGCGGGTCGCGGTCGTCGGGCTCGTGGTCGCGTTGGTGGCGTCGACGGGTGTCTACGGCGTGCTCGCGGTCGGGGCGCACGTCGGCAGCCCGTCGACCGCGAGCCCCACGCTCGACGCGACGCAGTTCGTCCGGACCGACCACCCCGAGCAGGCGGCTGCGATCGCGTGGGTCGACGCCCGCGAGGGCCAGCCCACGCTGCTGGAAGCGCCGGGGACCGCGACCTACCCCGGCGGGACCGACGGCCGCGGGCGGGTGATGTACTCCTGGGCCGCCAACCCGGCGTCGACGCTGACCGGCGTGCCGACCGTCGCCGGGTGGCAACACGAGGTGGGCTACCGCGGGCGGGCGGCGTATCTCGACCGCGTCCGCGACGTGGACGCGATGTACACCGGCGACGCGGCGACGCGGGCGGCGCTGTTCCGGCAGTACGAGGTGTCGTACGTCTGGGTCGGGCCTGGCGAACGGGCCCGGTACGGGCCGGTGTCGTTCGGAATGGACGGGGTCGACGTGGTCCACCGCTCCGGCGACGTGACGATCTACGCGGTCGACCGCGACGCGCTCCCGGAGGGCGGCGGGTAGTCGACGGCCGTCAGGAGCCGCGCTTCTCGATGACGTCGATCGCCTCGGCGTCGACGGCGATCACGTCGAGGAAGTGGGGGACGAACTCGCGCTTCTCGAAGGTCTCGCGCTCGTCCTCGCGTCCGACCGTACACCACAGCTGCGGGCGGTCGGCGCCGTGGTAGTCGCTCTGGCGGTCGAGGGAGAAACAGACGACCTCCTCGCCGTCGACCTCGATGATCGCGCCGCGGCCGATCCCGGGGTCCCCGCGGATGATGACCTTCTTCATACCACGCGTTTGCCGCAGTCGGGGCTTAACCGCTTCGGAGACGCTCGCGGCCGCGACCCGAACCAAACGGGTTTTAACCGATCGACGTGAATTCCGCGTAAGGTCGATATCCATGGAGATGCCACGCCGATTCAACACGTACTGTCCGAACTGTGACGGACACCACGAACACGAGGTCGAGAAGGTCCGGACGGGCCGGTCGACCGGGATGAAGTGGAACGCCCGGCAGACCCGTCGCGGCAAGTCCACCATCGGGAACGCCGGGAAGTTCTCGAAGGTGCCCGGCGGGGACAAGCCCACGAAGAAGACCCACCTGAAGTACATCTGCTCGGACTGTGGCAAAGCCCACATGCGCGAGGGGTGGCGCGCCGGGCGGCTCCGGTTCCAGGAGTGACGATGGCAGGGAACTTCTACCGGGTCCGCTGTCCGGACTGCGACAACGAACAGGTCGTCTTCGGCAAGGCCTCCTCGACGGTCAACTGCGCCGTCTGCGGGACGACGCTCGCGACGCCGTCGGGGGGCGACGCCGAGATCCACGGTGAAGTCGTGGAGACAGTCGAGCGCCGCTCGGCCGGTGCGGAGGCGTAACGCCACCAACGGAGGGTTCAATACATGAAGTACAGCGGTTGGCCCGAGTCGGGCGAACTCGTCGTCGGCGAGGTCGACGAGATCGCCGACTTCGGCGTCTTCGTCGACCTCGACGAGTACGAGAACAAGCGTGGCCTCTGTCACATCAGCGAGGTCGCGAGCGGCTGGATCAAGAACGTCCGCGACCACGTCCGGGAGGGGCAGACCGTGGTCGCGAAGGTGCTCGACGTCGACGAGGGCGCCCAGCAGATCGACCTCTCGATCAAGGACGTCAACGAGCACCAGCGGAAGGACAAGATCCAGGAGTGGAAAAACCAGCAGAAGGCGGACAACTGGATGGAGATCGCGTTCGGCGAGGACGTCGACGACGAGCGCTACAGCGCCGTCGCAAACGCCATCCTCGCGGAGTTCGAGTCGCTGTACGAGGGGTTCGAGGCCGCGGCGATCCACGGCACCGAAGCCCTGACCGACGTCGACCTCGACGACGAGGAGGTCCAGGCGGTCGTCCAGACCGCCCGGCAGAACGTCTCGGTGCCGTACGTCACCGTGACGGGCTACGTCGACCTCCGGTGCCCCACCGGCGACGGCGTCGACGCCATCACCGAGGCGCTGCGGGCGGCAGAGGGCAACGGCGAGATCCCCGAGGAGATCGACCTCGAAGTCACCTACGTGGGCGCCCCCGAGTACCGGGTCCGGGTGCAGGCGCCGGACTACAAGACCGCCGAGGGCGCCTTAGAGTCGGCCGCGGGCCGCGCCCGGGAGTCGATCGAGGCTGCCGGCGGGAGCGCGGAGTACCACCGCGAGCGCCGCGAGGACGACGAGTAGTCGCGGATCGATGCGATCCGACATTCGGGTCTGTGCGGCGTGGCGCGACGCCCACGACCGCCCGGTCTACACGCTCGGCGACGCGTGCCCGGAGTGCGGCGCCGACGCGGTGAACTCCGCGCCCGCGCCGTTCGACCCCGAGGACGCCCACGGGGAGTACCGACGCGCTCTTAAACGCCGCGGCCGCGAGTGAGGGTATGGACGACATCGAAGTCGAGACGATCGCGGAGCCGACGCTCCGCGATCCGGCGCTGATCGAGGGGCTGCCCGGCGTCGGCCACGTGGGGAAGCTGGCGGCCGAGCATCTGCTGGAGGAGTTCGACTCCGAGCTCGTGACCCGGGTCTTCACCGACGAGTTCCCCCCACAGGTCGGCATCGACGAGGCGGGCGTCGCGTCGCTCGCGTGTGCGGAGTTCCACGCCGTCGACGCCGACGGCCGGGACCTGCTGGTGTTGACCGGCGACCACCAGGCGCAGTCGCACTCCGGACATTACCACGTCACCGACGCGTTTCTGGACGTCGCGGCGTCGTTCGACGTCACCGACGTCTACGCGCTGGGCGGCGTGCCGACCGGCGAGCTCGTCGAAGAGCCCGAGGTGCTGGGCGCCGTCGGCGACGCCGCGGGGCTCGACCCGCTGGCCGACGCCGGAGTGGAGTTCCGCGAGGGCGAGCCCGCCGGCGGGATCGTCGGCGTCAGCGGCCTGCTGCTGGGGCTCGGCGACCGCCGCGGCTTCGCCGCGTCGTGTCTGATGGGCGAGACCAGCGGCTACCTCGTCGACCCCACCAGCGCGCAGGCGGTGCTCGAAGTCCTGGAGACGGTCGTCGGCTTCGAGGTCGGCTACGAGTCGCTGGAGGAGCGCGCCGAGGAGATGAAGGAGGTCGTCGAGAGGATCCAGGAGATGCAGAACCAACAGCAGGGGATGCCCACCGACGACGACCTGCGGTACATCGGGTAGTCGCCGGGCGCGGTCGTCGCCGCTCCGCCTACGCTTCGAGGATGTCGTCGTCGTCCGTCGGCGGGACCACGATCCGACCGTCGAGCGACGTGACCGCCCGGCCGCCGACCTCCACCGCGTCGCCGACCCACACCCGAACCCGGCCGGGGCGGTCGAGGAAGTGTCCCTGCTCGACGACCACGGGGGCGGGAACCTCGCCGTCGAAGGCGCCGACAGACCGGAGGTACGCGCCGCAGGCGCCCGCCGCGGTGCCGGTGACGGGGTCCTCGGGGATCCCAAGCGAGGGGGCGAACGCGCGGGCGTGGAGCGTCGAGTCGGCGTCCAGCGCGTCGAAGGTGAACGCGTAGACGCCCGCAGCGTCGTACGCGTCCGCGAGGGCTTCGACCGCGGCGTCGTCGGGAGCGGCCCGGCTCAGGTGTTCGAAGAAGTTCACCGGCACGATCAGGAACGCCAGCCCGGTCGACGCCACCGCGACCGGGAGGTCGGCGCCGACGTCCCTGAGTGCCGCGGGATCGATCCCGAGCGCGTCGCCGACGCGGTCGTAGTCGACGTCGACGCGGCGGACCTCGGGCGGGGTCTGTGTCATCCGGACCACCCCGTCGTCGTCGATGGCGACGTCGAGTACGCCCACCGGGGTCTCGACGGTGTGGTCGCCGGCGTCAACGACGCCGGCCGCGTGGAGGTGGGCGTGGGCGGCGATCGTGGCGTGCCCGCAGAGGTCGACCTCCTGCGTCGGCGAGAAGTACCGGAGCCGGCGGTCGGCGTCGGCGGCGTCGGCGGGGAGCACGAACGCGGTCTCGCTGACCGCGAGTTCGGCGGCGACCGCCGCCATCCGGTCGGCCGACAGCCCCTCCGCGTCGGGGACGACGCCGGCGGCGTTGCCGGCGAGCGGGTCGGCGGTGAACGCGTCCACGAGCAGCGCGCGGCGGGTGTCCATACCCGGCCAACGCTCGCCCGCGTCAAAAGTCCTCGTCGACGCCGCCGCCCGGGGGTCGAGACGAACGAATTAAGCCGGCGGCCGCGTCCGTAGCAAACGGTGACTGATACGAATGGGCGAACTGCCCGCGGAGTTCGACTGCACGGTAACTAACTGGGAGTACATCTACGGGCTGTGCCGCGGCGTGAGCGACCAGGTGAAGGCCGTCGACTTCGAGCCGGACGTGGTGGTCGCACTCGCCAGGGGCGGGTGGTTCGCGGGGCGGTGTCTCTGCGACTTCCTGGGGCTCGACGACCTCACCAGCCTGAAGATGGAACATTACGTCGGGACCGCCGAAAAGAGCGGCGAGCCGGAGATCCGGTACCCCATGCCCGAGGGTAGCGTCGCCGGCAAGGACGTCCTGATTATCGACGACATCGCCGACACCGGCGGGTCGATCGAGCGGGCCTACGAGTACGTGACAGACCGCGACGCCGGGGCGGTCCGGACGGCTACGCTCCAACTCCTGGGGACCAGCGAGTTCGACCCCGACTTCGTGGGCGAGCGGCTAGAGGAGTGGACCTGGATCGTCTACCCCTGGAACTTCATCGAGGACATGATCGACCTCGTCGCCGGCGTGATGGCGAAGGCCGACGGCGAGACGTTCGACCTCGACGCGATCCGTCACCACCTCGCGGCGTTCCACGGGATCGACCGGATCGAGATGGAGATCGCACAGCCCGACCGCATGGACGAGGTGCTCGCGGAGATGGAGCGCCGCGGCGAGGTCGACCCCGTCGGCGACGACGCCTGGCGGCTGACGGAGTGACACCGCCGGGGCGCCGGGGCACACCGCCGCCTACCGACCGAAGCGCTTGAGTGTCGACTCCGAGTCCTTCCGGTGTGGTCGCGCCGGTGTCGGTGTTCACGTCGGCCGTCCTCCCCATCGTCGCCGTCGGCGGCGTCGGCTACCTGTTGGGATCGGTGCACGACATCGGAACCGACGCGCTCAACACGGTCGTCGTCTACGTGCTCGCGCCCGCGCTCGTCTTCTACAGCCTCGCGACCACGACCCTGGGACAGTCGACGCTCGCGCGGATCACCGTCGCCGTGGTGGCGTTTCACGTCGTCGCGATCCTGGTCGCCGAGGTCGCCGGCCGGGCGGTCGGCGCGTCGCGGACCGCGCTCGCGGCGCTCGTCCTCGTGACCGCCTTCCCCAACACCGGGAACTACGGCATCCCGGTGTCGAACGTCGCGTTCGGCGCGACCGGGCGGGCGACCGCGGTGGTGGCGCTGTCGGTCCAGGCCGTGCTGATCTACACCGTCGGGGTGTACGTCGCCGGTCGCGGGAGCGACGGCGGCGTTCTCGCGGGCGTCCGACGCGTGTTCAGCGTCCCGCTGGTGTACGCCGTCGCCGCCGCGCTGCTCGCCCGGTGGCTCGGGGTCGTCCCACCGACCGAGTCGACCGCGATGACGACCCTCCAACTCGTCGGCGACTCCGCGATCCCGCTGATGTTGCTGGTGGTCGGGATCCAACTCGCCCGGACCGACGCGGGGTCGACGCTGTCGGCGGTCGGCGGCGTGGTCGGGCTGAAGATGGTCGTCGCGCCGATCCTGGGGGCGGGTGTCGCGGTCGCGGTCGGCTTCTCCGACCCGTGGTCGCGCGGACGTTCGTGCTCGAAACCGCGATGCCGTCGGCGGTCACCCCGGTCGTCCTCGTCGGGGAGTTCGCCGATGGCGAGGTCGCGGGCGTTCCCGTGACCGAGTTCGTCTCGACGGCCATCCTCGCCACGACGCTCGCGTCGGTGGTGACGCTGACGGCGGTGATCGCGATCCTTCGGACCGGCGCGGTAGTGTGAGGCGCCGCCGTCCGGGACCCGCCACGCTTTAGCGCCGTCGTCGCCCCATCACGGACATGGCAATCGGATTCATCGGCGGCAGCGGGATCTACGACGCCCTGCCGCTCCGGAACACACGCGAGGTCGACGTCGAGACGCCGTTCGGACCGCCCTCGGCGCCGCCCACGGTCGGGGAGTTCGGCGACACCGGCCGGGAGGTCGCGTTCGTCCCTCGCCACGGCGTCGACCACGGGTACTCCCCCACGCACCTGCCGTACCGCGCGAACGTCTTCGCGCTGAAACGGCTGGGCGTGACCCACGTGCTGGCGTCGAACGCCGTCGGCAGCCTCCGCGATGACCTGCCCCCGCGGACGCTGGTCGTCCCGGATCAGATCTACGACCGGACGAAACGCCGGGCGCTGAGCTTCTTCGGCGACGGAATCGTGGTCCACCAGGAGTTCGCGGAGCCGTACTGCCCCGAGCTCAACGGGATCGTCGCCGAGGCCGCCGCCGACGCCACCGACGCCGACGTGGTCCGCGGCGGCACCTACGTCTGCATCGAGGGGCCGCAGTTCTCGACCCGTGCCGAGAGCGAGTTCTACCGCGCCCAGGGGTGGGACGTGATCGGCATGACCACGATCCCGGAGGCCAAACTCGCCCGGGAGGCCGAGATGGCGTACGCCACGATCGCGGGCGTCACCGACTACGACGTGTGGAACGACGACACCCAAGTGAGCTTGGAGGAGGTCCTGGAGAACGCGGCGGCCAACGAGACCGCGATCAAACAGACCGTCGAAGCCGCGATCGGCGCCCTCCCCGCCGACCACGAGTGCGACTGTCACTCGGCGCTCGCGAACACGATCAACACCCCCGACGACGCGATCCCGGCGTCGACGAAAGCGGAGTTGGAGCCGCTGATCGGCGAGTACGTGGAGTGACCGGGAGTCGGTCTCAGTCGTCGTCCGCGGCCGGCGCGACCCCGTCGCCGGCTGCGGCTGCGTCCGCCGCGTCCGCATCGTCGTCCCACGCCACGTCCGGATCGCGGATCCAGAGGTCGCCGAAGAGGTCGTTCTGCTGGAGGGTCACGACGCCGCGGTGCGACAGGAACAGCACCGCGAGATACGTGGTGACCGGGGTGGCGGCGGCGTCCCGGACCTCCGCGAACAACACCTCCTCGCGGCCGCGATCGTAGTGGACTCCGACCGCCTCCCGGACCGCGTCGATCGACGCCTCGATGTCCTCCGAGTGGGCGGTGTCGGTCACGTCGGCGGCGGTCGGCTCCGCGTCGTCGCGTCGGGCGTCGGCGGTGTGGTAGTCGAGGGTCTGCGTTCCGCGCTGCCCCCCGCGCGGCGACTCGGCGGTGTCGTACTCCCGGCGGCGCTTCCACCACGACTCCCCCTCGGCCTCCCGGAGCTCCCGGACGAGTTCGTCGAGCGTCTCGGGCGACCCGCGGGCTTGCTTCCGTTCGAGCCGGCGGTCCATCTCCGCCTCCAGGGCGTCGACCGGGTCGAAGCCGGCGTCGTCGGCGGCGTCCTCGACGATCGGGCCGCCGGGGCCCTCCAGCGCCGCCTGCCACGGCTCCGGTTCGGGGTCGGCCTCGTCGTCGGGCTCCAACAGCGCGTCGCTCTTCATCCGGAGCAGCACGGCGGCGTAGAACAGCGCCCGTCCCGAGGTACGGAGGTCGGTCTCCGCCAAGCGGTCGAGGAAGGCGTCGGTGGCGTCCACGAGGTCGACGTCCCAGGGGTCGATTTCCCCCTCCTCGGCGAGCTGCACCAGGACCTCGACGGGTTCGACCGCCTCGTCGTCGTCGTCGTCGCGGCCCGGCCCCTCCGGGTCGCGGCCGGCGGCGAGTCCGTCGGGGAGCGGGTCGCCCGCGACCGGCGGGGTGCCAGCGGAGTCAGTCATCCGCGGGCACCTCCTCGCCGTCGCCGTCGCCGTCGCCGACCTGGATCCCGGTGACGGCGCTGACGTTGTCGCCCTGCATCGTCACGCCGATCGCGCGCTCGGAGCGCTCGAGCAGGGCCGACCGGTGGGAGACCACCACGAACTGGGCGTCCGCCGAGAGGTCGTCGACCATCTCCCCAACCCGCTCGGCGTTGGCGGCGTCGAGGAACGCGTCGATCTCGTCGAGCGCGTAGAACGGCGCGGGATTGTGCCGCTGGATCGCGAAGATGAACGCCAGCGCCGTCAACGACTTCTCCCCGCCGGACATCGCCGTCAGCCGCTGGATCGGCTTGTCGCCCGGTTGGGCCTTCATCGTCAATCCCCCCTCGAAGGGGTCGTCGGGGTCCTCCAGGTGGAGCTCGCCGGTCCCGTCGGAGAGCCGCTCGAAGATGTCGGTGAAGTTCGCGTTGATCGCGTCGAAGGCGTCGGTGAACGTCTCCTTCTTCAGCCGGTCGAACCGGTCGATCCGCTCCTCGATCGCCTCGCGCTCCTCGACCAGGACGTCCCGTCGCTCCCGGAGGTCGTCGAGTTCGGACTCGACTTCGTCGTACTCGTCGATCGCGAGCATGTTCACCGGCTCTAGAGCGTTCATCTCCGCGGTGAGCCGGTCGATCTCGGCGGCGACCTCCTCGTGGGCGGGGATCGCGTCGGGGTCGTAGTCGCCGACTTCGGCCTCCAGTTCGTCGATCTCCCACGACAGCCGCTCCCGTTCCTCCCGGAGGTCGTCGAGCTCCGACTCGATCCGGTCGACCGCGTCGCGTTTGGAATCGCGTTCGGACTTCGCCGCTCGGAGCGTCGCCTGGAGGTCCTCGCGGTCGGCCTTCAGGTCGGCGAGTTCGGCTTCGAGCTCCGCGACCGCGTCGTGTTTCGCCTCCAGCTCCGCCGCCCGCTCCTCGATCTCGGCCTCGTGATCGCGGATCTCGTCGCGGGCGTCGGCCTTCCGCTCTTGGGCGGACTCGATCCGGCCCTGGAGGTCCTCGATCGCCTCCTCGGCGTACTCGCGTTCGAGCTCCAGCTCGTTGAGCCGGGCGTCGAGGTCGTCCATCCGCGATTCCTTCCCGTCGATCTCGTCGCGGATGTCGTCGGCCTCGGCGGTCAGCTCCGGGATCTTCGAGTCCGCGAGCTCGGTTTCGAGGTCGTCGATCTCCCCCTCGACCCGCCGGATGTCGTCGTCGAGGGCGTCGATCTCGTCGTCGAGGGCCTGCATCTCCGCGTCGACCGCCGCGCGCTTCTCGCGGAGGTCCTCGATCTCGGTTTCCCGGGTTTCGATCTCGGCTTCGGCGTCTTCGACCGCCGACTCGGCGTCCTCGACCTCGGCTTCGACCGAGCGGACGCGGTCGCGGGCGTCGGCCGCCCGGCCGCGGGCGTCCTCGATGTCCTCGTCGAGCTCCCGGATCTCCGCCTGGAGGCTCCGGCGGCGGTCCTCCAACTCCTCGATCTCCTCGGCCAGCCGCTCCAGCCGGCCGCCGCCGGTCTTCGAGAAGGAGTACCGCGACCCGCCGCCGGACCCGCCGGTCATGGCGCCCGACCGCTCCACCAGGTCGCCGTCCAGCGTCACCATCCGGAACTCGCCCATCAGGTCACGGGCGGTCGACATGTCCTCGACGACGACCGTGGAGCCGAGGACGTACGAGAACACCGACGCGTACTCGGCGTCGTAGTCCACGAGGTTCCGCGCGAAGTCGACCACGCCGGGGTGGTCCGGGAGCCGCGGGAGCCCGCGGTCCTCCATCTCGGTGATCGGGAGGAACGTCGCCCGGCCGGCGTTCCGGGATTTGAGGTAGTCGATGCAGCCGGAGCCGACGCCGTCGTCGTCGACCACGACGTGGGCGAGCCGACCGCCGGCGGCGGTCTCACACGCCGTCGCGTGCTCGCCGTCGACCGCGCCCAGCTGTCCGACCGTGCCGTGAACCCCGGCTCGGCCGGCGTTCAGGATCGTGGTGACCGCCCGCGGCCAGGAGGCGTCGCCGTCGTCGCCCGCGCGGGCCTCAAGGGTGGCGTACTCCGACTGCTTCGATCGGATCTCCTCGACGACCTCGTCGAGGTCGGACTTCAGCTCGGATTTCTCCTCGCGGAGGTCCTCGACGATCCCCTCGATCTTCGCTCGGTTCTTCTCGGCTTTGTCGAGCTCCGAGTACAGATCCGAGACCTCCGCCTTCAGGTCGGGGAGGGTCTCGCGGAGCTCCGCGATCCTGTCTTCGGCCTCCGAGATCTCGGTGGCGCGCCGCCGGGTGTCGTCGAGCAGCCGATCCTTCTCGCGCTGGCGATCGTTCCGCTCGGTCTTCAGCTCCTCCACCCGCTCCTTTTTCTCGGCGAGCGCCGCCTTCAGCTCGTCGTACTCGGTGTCGACGTCGTCGATCTCCGCCTGGACCTCCGCGAGGTCGGTCTCGAGGGAGCCGATGGCGGATTTCACCGACGCCTGCTCGACTTTCACCGACCGGATCTCGTCGTCGAGGTCGTCGATCCGCTCCTGCTTTCGGTCGAGTTGGACGAACGCCTCCCGGCGCTCGGATTCGGCGTCGTCGATCCGCTCTTCGGCGGCGTCGACCGCGTTCCCCAGCCGGTCGATCTCGCCTTTCAGCTCCTCGATCTCGGCTTTGATCCGGAGCTGTTCGTCCTCTCCCTTCCGTTCGATCTCCGTCCGTAGCCCGTCGAACTCGTCCTCCAGCCGCGTGACGCGGCCCTGCCGGCGGTCCAGCTCCGCGCGCTCGTCGTCGAGGTCCGACTCGACGTCGTCGACCTCGGTGTCGACGTCCGCCAGGTCCGCGCGTTTGTCTTCGAGTTCGGCGGCCTTCCGGTAGCCCTCGTACGCCTCGCGCTCCTCTTTGAGCGACTGGTACTCCAGGGCGGTCTCGCGTTCGTCCTCCAGCTGCCGGAGCCGCGTCTCCTTCTCCTCGATCCGGAGGTCGGCCTCGCCGATCCGGTCTTCGACGGCGTCGA
>CAZIQT010000051.1:0-14310 GCA_964541645.1 uncultured Halobellus sp.
CCGAAGTCTTCACCACACCGTTCACAGCGAAGTCACTCCTAACTACACAGTCCCGGCGCCGCCGGCCGGAGGTATATACCGGATCGGGCAGAACAACTGCGTATGTACGGGACTATCCTCGTTCCGACCGACGGGAGCACCCAGTCCGACGCCGCCCTCGACCACGCGGTCGACCTCGCCCGCCACCACGACGCGACGGTCCACGTGCTCTACGTCGCGGACACCAACCGCGACAGCCTCACCACCCAGCGCGGCAAGATCGTCGACGCCTTGGAGCAGGAGGGCGACCGGATCGTTTCGGAGGCGCTCGACCGCGTCGCCGCCGGAGTCGACGTCGTCGACGCCGTGGAGACCGGGGATCCGGTCGAGACGATCCTCGACTACGCCGACGTGGTCGACGCCGACCTCGTCGTGATGGGCACCCACGGGCGGCGGGGGTTGGACCGGTATCTGCTCGGCAGCACCACCGAGCGGGTCGTCCGGCTCGCTTCGGTTCCGGTACTGACGATCCGGGAGGAGAAGGCGGCGTAGCCGGGCGTCCTCACCGACCCGTTTCGACCGGTCGTGCCCCGACCCCGACGGCCACGTCCGAACCGCCGGCCGCCCCGGAGACGCCCACGTCCTCGAACCCCGCGGTCCGCAGCGCGGCGGTGAGCCCCTCCGCCGTCGTCGTCTCGACCGTCCGGCGCTCGGTCGTCACCGACGTCTCGCCGGTCCGGCCGTCGGTGACCCGGTAGTCGACGGCGACGGCGTCCCCGCTCACGACGTCGACCGCGCGTTCGAGCCGGTACCGCGGGCCGGTGAACGTCTCGACGCCGGAGTCGGCCACCCCCGACGCGTCCGTCGGGACGACCACGACCGCGAGCCCGCCGGGGCGGAGTGCGGCGTACCCGGCGACGCACACGTCGACCGCCGGCGCCCGTGCCGTGGCGTACTCCGTCGCACACACCCCGTCGAACCGGCTTCGGACCGGCGGGTCGGTCGGGCGCCCGCAGGCGACCGCGCCGCCGCGGGCCGCGGCGAACCGGAGCTGTGTCGGCCGGTCGTCGATCCCGACCGCGTCGTACCGGTCGGCGAGCCGCTCCAGGAGCGCGCCCACGCCGCACCCGAGTTCGAGCACGCGGTCGACGTCCGCCGGGAACCGCGTCGTGACCGTCTCCACACGCCCGTCACCCCACCCGTCGGGGAGGGTCCGTTCGAACACCGGCGCGAGCGTCGAATCCGTGGAGTGGTCGGCCGCCGGCACCGCGAGTACGGCCTCACACGCCGCCGCGAACGTGGGAAGCGGGGAGCGGTCGGACATCCGGCTACCCGGCGTCTCCGTCGCCCGCGGGACCGTCGGCGGCGTGGCCCGACCCGCCGGCGTCGGCGTCCGCGTCGTCGAACCGCACCCGGACGCTCTCGGCGTGGGCGCCGAGCCCCTCCGCCGTCGCCAGCGTCGTGATCGGGTCCGCGAGCGCCGCCAGCCCGTCGCGGTCGAGCCGCTGGACGGTGGTCGACCTGAGGAAGGAGTCGACCGACAGCCCGCCGTACCGCTTCGCCCCGCCGGAGGTCGGCAACACGTGGTTCGTCCCCGAGGCGTAGTCGCCGGCTGCGACCGGGGTGTAGGGCCCGAGGAAGACGCTCCCGGCGTTGTGGATCCGGTCGAGCAGCGCCTCGTCGTCGTCGGCCTGGATCGAGAGGTGTTCGGCGGCGTACTCCTCGGCGAACACCACGGCCTCCGACATCGACCGGGCGACGAGCACCCCGGAGGCGTCGGAATCGAGCGCCGCCCGGACCGTGTCGGCCCGGTCGCAGTCGTCGGCCCGTGCCTCGACCGCGTCGACGACCGCGGCGGCGAACTCGTCGTCGTCGGTGACGGCGACCACCGAGGCGTTCGGGTCGTGTTCGGCCTGCGCGAGGAGGTCCGCCGCGACGAGGTCGGGGTCGGCGGTTCCGTCCGCGAGCACCAGGATCTCCGAGGGCCCCGCGAGGAAGTCGATGTCGACGTCGCCGCGAACCTCGGCCTTCGCCGCGGTGGTCCACCGGTTCCCCGGCCCGACGATCTTCCGGACCGACGTGACCGTCTCGGTGCCGTACGCCAGCGCGGCGACCGCCTGGGCGCCGCCGACGGCGTAGATCCGGTCGGCGCCCGCGACGTGTGCCGCCGCGAGTGTGACCCGGCTCATCTCCTCGGCCGGCGGCGTCGCCAGGGCGACGTGGTCGACGCCCGCGACCGTCGCCGGGACGACGCCCATGATCACGCTCGACGGGTAGGCGGCGGTCCCGCCCGGGGCGTAGACCCCGACCCGGTCGAGCGGCCGGAACCGCCGGCCGAGTTCGCGGTGGCCCGGCTCCCCCTCGTCGCCGAACGTCGCCCGCCAGTCCGCCGGCAGCTGCCGCTCGTGGAACTCCCGGACGTTCGCCGCGGCCGTCTCGATCGCCGCGCGGACGTCGGCGTCGATGGCGTCGTAGGCGCGCTCGGCGTCGTCGGTCACGTCGAGGTTTCCGACCTCGACGCCGTCCAGTTCGCGGCAGTACTCCCTGACCGCGACGTCGCCCTCGGTCCGGACCCGCTCGACGATCTCCCGGGCGTCGGCCCGGGCGCTCCCGACCCCGGCGTCCCGGTCGAACAGGGCCGCCCGCTCGTCGGGCGAGAGATCCGCGACCGCCCGCACTTCAAGCGTCATACCGCGCGGTTCGGCGCGGCGGCGTAAGGACGTTCCGGATCGGCACCCCCGTCGCCGCCGAACGCCGCGAGCGCCGCTCCGGCGCCGAACACCAGCGTGTAGTAGCGGTCGATGTCGACCCCGAGGGTCCGGACCATCTCGCGGTCCTCGGCGCCGGCCCGGATCACGAGCCCCACCCGGGTACGGGTGAGCGCCGCCCACACGCCGAGCGCGAGCAGCCCACCCGCCCCGACGATGAAGAGGCTGTACCCCGAGTACGAGACCCCCAGGAGGCTGACCGTCCGGTCGACGACCGCCGGCGCGGAGTAGAACTTCGGGTTCGGCCCCCACACGAACCGCTTCAGGTCGTAGATCACGAGTAAGAGCCCGAACGTGAGCAGGATCTGCGCCAACTGGCCGCGGCCGTACACGCGGTTTACGAGCCCGCGCTCGGTGACCGCGCCGACGACGCCGACCAGCAGGGGCACTACGAGCAGCGCGACCCAGAACCCCCCGGCGTCGAACCCGGTCACGAGCGAGAACGCGAAGTACGCCCCCAGCGCCAACAGCTCGCCGTGTGCGAGGTTCAACACGCCCATGACGCCGAAGACGACCGAGAGCCCGGCGGCGACGAGCACGTAGACCATCCCGATCGTCAGGCCGTTGAGCAGGACGTCGACGAGCTGCACACCCGATACCATCGTGACGAAGTCATTCGTGTGCGAGCCGGTGTGCTTCGATAAAGGTGTCGGGTCGCGGCTCCGGGCGGTTCGACTCGGACCCCGCATCGACCCGCCGAGCAAAGTTGATGCGTCTATAGCACCTCCATACGCCACGATGGACGCACTCGACCGGGTGAACAAGCGGTACGCCACGACCCAGGCGCTCATGGACCAGATCAGGTACGCCGCGGAGTCGTTGAGCATGCAGTTCGACCGGTGGGGCGAGCAGCACGTCGCCGGGCCCAGCCTCTACTTCCTGATCGTCGCGGAGATGAGCTTCGACGGCTACACGGATCCGTTGGGGGCGAACAAGTGGCCGGTGAACCGGTGTAAGATCGTCACCGAGTCGCTGGACACGTTCACCGAGGTCGCCCGCGACGTGGCGGTCACGCGGGACGGGGCGGTGATCGTCACCGCCGACGGCACGATCCAAGAACAGATGGTGCGCGTCCGCAACCCGCCGCGCGACGAGCTCCCCGGGGTCGACGACCTGAACCCCGGTGACTGGATGGGGACCAAACACCTGAGCGCCCTGGAGACGTCGCTCCGAGAGGACGTCATCTGGGCGATCACGCTCAGCGAGGAGGACGGGCGCGTCACCACGTTCCTGGACGGGACGTACCGCGACTACCCTCGCAGCGAGATCGGCGGGCGGTGGCGCCCGGAGTGACGACCCGCCTCAGGCCACCTGCCGCTCGTCGGTGACCGTTACGGTCCGGTCGGCGGTCTCGACGGAAGTCTGGACCGTGATCCACCCGCCGGCGTTCTGCACCGCCAGCGCGTCGGCGAAGGAGAGTTCGACCTGCCGGGTCGTGGTGTACGACTCCCCCGCACCCAGCGCGCCGACGTCCTCGTGTCCGCGCCAGATCACGTCACCGTCGGTACCCTGCCCCACGAAGATCCGCGTGTGGACGGTCACGTCCGCCGCGTCCGTGTCCTGGGCGTTGGTCAGCGTCGACGTCACGTCGCGGCAGGTCTGTCCGCACCGCTCGACGGCGTCGATGGCGAACCCGAACCGCGGTGTCGACGCTGCGCCGTCGGTCGCGTCAGTCCCGGCGTCGGGCGACGACGTCGCGTCGCCGCCGGACGCGTCGGCGCCGTCACCGTCGCCGGACGCCCCCGCGGCGGGCGTCTCCGTCGGGAACGACTCCGCGTCGGTGTCGGCGTCCGCGTCCGCGTCGCCGGCGACGCCGCTCACCACGGGTCCGAGCGCGTCGATCGCGCCGTCGACGAACCCGCGTATCGCCCCGTGGATCTCGGAGACGAACTCCGGAACCGGTCCCGGGAGGTCACCGGGCGGGCCGGCCTGCGCGGCCGCGTCCGTCCCCGGCCCCATCGACGCGGCGCTGTCCGTCGTGGCTGTGCTGCCCGCGGCTGCCGCCGCGCCCGTCGCGGCGACGAGCGCGGCCACCGCGGCGACGAGTAGCGTGGTTCGGTTCATACTCTGTCTCACCCGGACCGAGGGGCGGGGACCACTAAAACCGGGGCGACGCTCAACAGCGTTCGTCCCGAATTAGTCCGGGTTCACACCGGATTCAGGCGGGATCGACGGCACGGGTGATACTGTCGGCTATAGTCACGTGACGGATTTCGACACCCCGGGGTGTCGAAAATCTTCACGTAGTTATACCCAACAGTATGAGCCTGCGGCGATCGGGACCGACCCCGCCGGTCAGGGGTGGCTCCAGTAGACGACTGTCTCCCCGTCCCCGCGGTCGTCCACGCGCACGAACCCGATCCGCTCGAACTGGACCACGGAATCGACGCCGACGTTCGCGAAGTCGGGTTCGGCCGCGCCGCGCACGTCGCCGTCGGGGGTCCGCATCCGAACCGGGACGGTCCCCCCGTTGGGCACCCAGTGGACCACGTCGACGTCGCCCGCCCGGACCACGTCGATGTCGTCGTCGGTGACGACGAGGCGGTCACCCTCGCGGCGGACGCAGGCGTACCCCTTCAGCCAGACGCGCTCGCCCGCCGCCGGGACGTCGTCCGGTTCGAGTTCGACGCCGCCGCCGACCGGGATGGTGCGCTCGCCGCGGTCGGGGTGGTCGGGGTGCAGCGGCGGGTGGCCGGCGTCGGCGCCGCCCACGACGTCGAACCGCTTCCCGTCGCGCACCAGAAAGTACCGCTCGGCGTCGTCGTCGACCAGGTCGCGGTTCGCCGCGTAGACCGAACTCATCGCGAGGTCCACGTTCGAGGTGGAGGTGCCCAGCGCCGCGAGCGCTTCCACGACCGCCTCGCCGCGGATGCCCCGGCGCCGGAGGCTGGCGAGCGTCGGCGCCCGGGGGTCGTCCCACCCGTCGAGGTCGCCCGCGTCGATCTTGGCTTTCAGCGTCGACGTCGAGATCTCCACGTCGTAGGCGTCGACCTGGACGTGCCCCCAGTGGATCACCTCGGGATACTCCCACCCGAAGTAGTCGTAGACGAACCGCTGGCGCTTCGCCGAATCCTGGAGGTCGATCCCGCGGATGATGTGCGTGACGCCCGTGAGGTGGTCGTCGACGCCGGACTGGAAGTCGAGCATCGGCCAACACCGGTAGTCGGCGGCCTCCGGCCGCGGGTGTGGGGTGTCGATCAGCCGGAACGCCACCCAGTCCCGCAGCGCGGGGTTCTTGTGGTCGATGTCGGTCCGGACCCGCAACACCATCTCTCCGGGGTCGTACTCGCCGTCGACCATCGCCGCGAACTCCTCGTGGACCGTCTCGGCGTCCTTGTCCCGGTGCGGACACGGCTCGGCGGCGTTCTTCAGCGTCGAGAACTCTTCGGCCGGACACGAACAGGTGTAGGCGCCGCCGGCGTCGATCAGGTCACGGGCGTGGTCGTAGTAGGTCTCCAGCCGGTCCGAGGCGAAAAGCACCTCGTCGGGCTCGAACCCCAGATAGTCGATGTCGTCGAGGATGGCGTCGTAGGCGTCGGGGTCCGGCCGTTTCGTCTCGGGGTCGGTGTCGTCGAACCGGACCACGAACGAGCCGTCGTACCGCTGTTTGTACCGCCCGATCACCGCGGGCATCCGGGCGTGGCCGATGTGCCAGGGCCCGTTGGGGTTGGGCGCGGCGCGCATCCGCACCTCGCCGTCGACGTTCGGGAGGTCCGGGAGGTCGTGGTCCTCGCCGCCGTCGTCGGCCTCGATCGCCGCCAACTCCTCGGGGGCGAGTTCCGCGAGGCGGTCGCGCTTCGCGTCGGCCGGGAGGTCGTTGACGCGCCCCACCACCCCGCCGACCACGCCGGGAATCTCGTCGCCGTGTGGGCGGAACTCGGGGTTCTCGCCCATGAGCGGCCCCATGATCGCGCCGACGTCGGCGTCGCTATCGTACTTGACCGCGTTGAGCAGGGCGTGTTTCTCTGCCGCCCGCTCGACGCGCTCGCGGAGGTCGTCGTCCATTGCCCGTCGGTGGGAACTCCCGGAGCAAAAGCCGTCCGGATCCGTCGAGCGGGCGACGGGGTCGACAGTTCTCTACCTTCGGCCGGAATTTTTGAAACGAATACGGAAGCCTTATGAATCGATCCGACGTTCGTTCATTCGCAATGGCAAACGGTACGGTTGACTTCTTCAACGACACGGGCGGTTACGGTTTCATCGAGACAGAGGACGCTGACGAGGACGTGTTCTTCCACATGGAGGACGTCGGCGGCGAGGATCTCACGGAGGGCACCGAGCTCGAGTTCGAGATCGAACAGGCCCCCAAGGGCCCCCGCGCGACGAACGTCGTCCGCGTCTAATCCGGTTCAGGCCGTCGCCGCTCGGCAGTTGCGGGAGTTCGCTCCTGCGAATCAGCCAGAACGCACCGCGTTCCGGTGACGACAGCCAACCGCGATCTTCACTATCCGCCTCCCGAGCGGCGGCGCTCCTCACAGCAGCTATTTCAGCCGCGACGGCGAACCGTACGACTATGCCGACCGACGCCGACGGGGAGCGGGTTCGCGTGTGGCTCGTCGAACGGACCTACTCGGACGACGAGCAGAACCTCATCGTCCTCACCTACGCGACTCCTGACGGCGAGCGGTACTTCCGGAAGGAGCGGGCGCTGACCTCCGTCACCGACGTGCGGGACACGACCGCCGCCGTCGACACCGTCCCGGACAACCTCGGCCCGGTCGCCGACCCCGACCGGCGCGAGCAGTACGCCGCGGAGGCCCGACGGATGCGGGCGGCCCACGACCCCGACGACGCGATCTGACTCCCGCCGGCGTCGTCACGGGCGGCGCCACACGGTCGTCACTCTCTCGACGCGGACTGCCGGCGGGCGCTCCGGCTACCCTTCCGGGGCCGGCATCACGACCCGCTCGGCGCTCGCGTCGGCGCCGTCGGCCCCCGTGCCGTCCGCCGACTCGTTCGCCCGCACCCGGACGTACCGCTGGCCGACCATGCCGTCGAGCAGCGCGTCGACCGGGGCGCGGTCGTCACGCAGCACCGGCACGTCGTCGGTCGGTTCGTCGCGGCGGTAGGAGTCGAGTTCGTCGGAGAGGTCGACGCCGATGTCCCGGCGGTCGTTCCGGGCTCGGAGCTCCGCCTCGGTCACGAGCGCGTCCTGTTTCGTCGCCACGATCTCGACGTTCTGGACCACCGGTCCGCCGGCGGTGGGGAAGCCGTAGACCCGCGGGAACACCCGCTGCATCGTTTTGAACTCCGCGCGGTAGAACTCCGAGGCCGGGCCGGAGGGCGCCGAGATGAGGTTCGCGACCAGCACGCCGTCGTCGTCGAGCCGCTCTGCGGCCCGCTGCATGAACTCGACGGTGGTCAGCTGGAACGGCACGTCGTCCTTCCGGTAGGCGTCGAGGACGATCACGTCGTAGGTCCGGTCGGTCTCTTCGAGGTACTGCCGGCCGTCGCCGCGGTGGACGTTCATCCGCGGGGAGTCGGGGATCCCGAAGTAGCGGTCGGCGGCGTCGATCACCGCGGGGTCGAGCTCCACCACGTCGACGGTGGCGTTCGGGTACGTCTCGTGGAAGATCCGCGGCCCGGTGAACCCGCCGCCGCCCACGAACAGCACCCGGTCGACCGCCGCCTCGTCGGTGAAAAGCAGCGGCGCGTGGAAGTACCGGGTGTAGTCGAACACGTGGCGGGTCGGGTCGTCGCGGTCCATCGCGCTGTGGGGCTGGCCGTCGAGGTAGAGCGTCCGGGTGTCGCCGCGGTCGACGACCCGGAGCTCCTGGTAGGCGGTCTGGGTGCCGTAGACGGTGTCGCCGGCGAGCCCCGGTCCGACCCCGCCGACCGCCGCCGCCACCACCAACGCGGCCGCGACGCCGCCGACCCGGAGCCCCGACCCGTCGCCGAACTCGGGGGCGGCGACCGCGGCGGCGGCGACGACCGCCGACAGCCCGAGCACCAGCCCGATCTGCGGCACCGACAGGGTGGGCACCAGAACGTAGGTGGTGGCGAACGCGCCCACGATCGAGCCGACCGTCCCGAGCGCGTAGACGCGACCCGCGGTCGCGCCGACGTCGCCGCCGGCGAGTTCCGCGGCGTACGGGCTCACGTACCCCAGGAGGTAGGTCGGCGGGCCGAACAGGATCGTGATCGCGGGCAGGGAGACGAACCGGCCGGGCAGCGGCAGCACCGACGTGGACTGGACGATCAGGTCGCCGAACAGCACCACGCCGGCCACGTAGAGCCCGGTCGCGAGGAAGACGGCCACCAGCCGGCCGTGGGAGGCGTGCTCCGCGGCGCGCTTCCCGCCGCGGTGGTAGCCCAGGCTGAGCGCCGCCAGGAAGACGCCGATGATGCCGCCCCAGGTGTAGATGCTGCTGCCGAACTCCGGGGCGAGGATCCGGCCGGCCAGGATCTCGAGTCCCATGCTCGTCACGCCGGAGACGAACACCGCCGTCTCCGGCCTGGAGGGCAGCCCGTCGGGGGCGAACCGCGAGGCCATTGCCGGAGGGTGGGCCGGGAGCGTCTTGAACGCCCCGCTTGCGGGGCGAGGGGACGGCCGAAAGAGGAGGATATAGGATGCCGGAGCCTGAACGGCTGGTAGAAATGTTCGAGCGCATCCTGCTGCCGACGGACGGGGCCGACTCGATGGACGCGGTCGTGCGGACCGCCGCCGACATCGCCGACCGGCGCGACGCCGCGGTCCACGTCCTCTACGTCATCGACGACCGGGCGTTTCTCACTCTCGACGACGAGATGAAGGATCAGGTGCTCGCGGAGCTGACCGGCGAGGGGGAGGCCGCGACCGACCGCGCGGCGGCTCGGCTCCGCGAAGCCGGGATCGACGTCACTACGGGGATCAGACAGGGCGACCCCGCCGAGGAGATCCTGTCGTCGGTCGGGGCGGCCGACGCCGACCTCGTCGCGATGGGGACCCGCCGCGGCGACTACTCGAACAGCATGATGGGCAGCGTCTCCCAGGAGGTCGTCGCCCGCGCCCCGGTACCGGTGCTCACGGTGAACCTCAGCGAGGCGTGACCCGCCCGGCTACTCCTCGGGGTCGAACTCCAGCGCGACGGAGTTGATACAGTAGCGCTTCCCGGTGGGCTCGGGGCCGTCGTCGAAGACGTGCCCCAGGTGGCCGCCGCAGGAACTGCACAGCACCTCGACCCGGCGCATCCCGTGTCGGGTGTCGGTCTCCGTCTCGACGGCGTCGCCGTTGGCGTCGAAGAACGAGGGCCACCCGGATCCGGAGTCGAACTTGGTGTCGGAGTCGAACAGTTCGGCCCCGCACCCCGCACACCGGAAGGTGCCGTCGTCCTTCACGTCGAGATACTCCCCGCTGAACTTGGGTTCGGTCCCGCGGTTCCGCAGGATCTCGTACTCCTCGTCGGTGAGTCGTTCGCGCCACTCCGCCTCGGAGTCGGGAATCTCGGATTCGGACTGTTCGGTCGCCATACCCACGTTTGGAGCCGGAGCGTCAAGAACCCCTTCCCCGCCGGGTGCTAGCGTGCTGCGTCCCGGTGGCTACCCGCCGCGGTCGGCGTCGGCCCGCGGCAGACGCCCCCGCTCGGAGAGGTAGTACAGCACCACCACGAACCCCGCCGCGGGCACGACGATCCCCAGCCCGTAGATCGCGGGGTCACGCAGCCCGAGCCGGCGGGCGTCGAGATACACCGCGACCCCGAGGGGGTACTGGGCCACCAGGACGGCGATCAGGGCGGCGAACGCGGCGTCGACCATCGGTCGGGTCACGCTAGCGGGGAATAAAAACCCCGGTGGCGCGCACGCGATGACCGCGCACCGGGGCTCCGGAAACCGGTAGTAACTACTACGCGACGACGCTACGTGCGACCGATGCGTTGGTCTCCCCTCCCACGACTGACGATCGCCCTCCTCGTCCTGCTCGGCGGCACGGGTGCGGTCGCGGTGACGGCCGCGAACCCGGCCGTGCAACTGTCGTCGGTGGACGTGACGCCCGACGACCCCAACACCGGCGAGCGGGTCACGATCGAGGCGACGATCTCGAACCTGGAGAACAGCGACACGACCATCGAAGTCACCGACCTCTACGTCCGGACGCCCGGCACGACCGAGGAGTTCGCCCGGGGCGAAGACGTCGGGTCGATCGCCCCCGGCGGCACCCTGTCGGTGCCGGTCTCGACGACTTTCGAGACCGCCGGCCAGAAGCGGCTCGACGTCAACCTCGGCGTCCGCGACGAGGACGGCGAGTACCACTCCTACACCTACCCGGTCTACGTCGACGTGTCCGAACCGGTCGTGAAGGCCGACCTGTCGGCGACGACGCCCGGGAACGACTCCGGAACGACCGCGGTCACACTCACGAACTTCGGCAACACCAACCTCACAGACGTCGAGATCACCGCCGTCGCCGACGGCGAGGTCCTCGACCGGAACTTCGTCCACGACGTCCCCCCCGACGCCGACCGGACCACCACGTTCGATACTGGCGAGGTGGCGTCCGGTACCGTGGCGTTCACCGCGGCGTACGACGCCGCCGGCGGGAACCGCTCCACGTCGCTCGCGGTCGACGTCGACGAGGACGCGCCGGTCCCTGGCGAGATCCGGCTGACCGCGATCGAGGTCTCCCGCGCCGGCCCCGGGGTGACGATCCAGGGCGACGCCGCCAACCTCGGCGGCACCGACGCCGACTCGGTTCTGGTGCGGGTCGGCGACGCCGACGGGATCGACCCCGCGCCGCCGTCCGGCGAGTATTTCGTCGGCGGGGTCGAGGCCAGCGAGTTCGCCACCTTCGAGCTCACCGCCCGCGCCGACGCGAACGCGTCGTCGGTCCCGGTCGAGATCGCGTACATCGTGGACAACGAGCGCGTGACGACCACACAGCGGGTCGACCTGACGGCCGCCGCGTCCGCGGCGCCGGGCGCCGGCGCCGCAGCCGGCGGCTCCGCGCCCGACGACGGGCCGGGCGGGGACGGCTCCGGCGGCCCCCCGCTCGCGCTGATCGGCGCCGCCGTCGCGGCGGCCGGGGTCGCGGTCGGGATCGCGGTCTACCGGTGGCGCAGCCGATGACGGTCGTCGCCCTCGACGACGCGGTAAAGCGGTACCGCACCGGCGGCGAGGTGATCGAGGCGCTGGCTGGCGTCGACTTCCGCGCCGACCGCGGGGAGATGGTCACCGTGATCGGCCCCTCAGGCTCCGGAAAGAGCACGATGTTGAACCTGGTCGGGCTGCTGGACACGCCCTCGGAGGGCACCGTCCGGCTCGACGGCCGCGACGTGACCGACTTCTCGGAGGACGAACTCACCGAGGAGCGCCGCTCGGAGATCGGGTTCGTCTTCCAGGCGTTTCACCTGCTGCCGATGCTCACCGCGGCGGAGAACGTCGAACTCCCGTCGATGTGGGACACCGCCCGGGATCGGTCGGACCGCGCGGTCGACCTGCTCGGCCGGGTCGGGCTTGGCGATCGGCTCGAACACACCCCCGAGGAGCTGTCCGGCGGGCAGAAACAGCGGGTCGCGATCGCCCGGGCGCTGATCAACGAGCCCGACGTGCTGTTGGCCGACGAGCCCACCGGCAACCTGGATCAGGCCACCGGCCGAACGATCCTCGACGAGCTGACCCGGCTGAAGCGCGCGGAGGACGTCGCGATCGTGGCGGTCACCCACGACGAACAGTTGGTCGACTACGCCGACCGGGTGGTCCGGCTCGTGGACGGGGTGGTCCAGTGAGCCGGCTCGGCGACCTGCTGTGGCGGTTCCCCAGCCTGGGGATGGCGTGGCGCAACCTCGGCCGGAACCGGGTCCGGACCGCGCTCGCGACCCTCGGGATCGTGATCGGCGTCGTCGCCATCGCGTCCCTGGGGATCGCGGGCGTGGCGCTCCAACAGCAGGCGACGACCGACCTCGGCAGCCTCGCCAACGAGGTGACGATCAGGGCGGGGCCCGACAGCGACTCCGACGGCGTGACCGACGAGCAGGTCGAGGCGATCCGGAGCGTCGTCGGCGGCGCCCCGGTGGTCCCCGAACGGACGAACAGCACGACCCTGTCCTCCCGGGACGGCGATGAGGCGTTCGTCAGCGTGACCGGCGTCTCGAACGCCGACGCGCTGTACTCGGTCTCCGAAGGCGACGCCCCGGAACGGCTGCGGTCGGGCGCGCTCCTCACCGCCGACACCGCGCGTCGGCTGGGGATCGAACTCGGCGACCCGGTGACGTACGACGACCGGCTCTACCGCGTCCGCGGGATCGTCGAATCCGACGGCGGGTTCGGCGGCGGGGGCGAACTCGTCGTTCCGATCTCTGCGGTCGACGACCGGGAAGCGTACGACGCGGTGACCGTCGTCGCGTCGAGCGGCGACGAGGCGCAGACCATCGTCTCGCGGCTCGAATCACGGTTCAATCCGGGTGACGAGGAGGAGTTGTCGATCACGAACTTCGCGAGCGTCCAGGAGAACGTGAACTCCTTCTTCGACACGCTCAACCTCGCGCTGCTCGGGATCGGCGCGATCTCGCTGGTCGTTGCGAGCGTCGCGATCCTCAACGTGATGCTCATGAGCACGATCGAGCGCCGCGGCGAGATCGGCGTCCTCCGTGCGGTCGGAATCCGCCGGGGGGAGGTGCTGCGCATGATCCTGACGGAGGCGACGTTCCTCGGCGTGATCGGCGGCGTGGTCGGCGCCGCGGCCTCGCTCGGCACCGGACTCGTGATCTTCGAGGTGCTTGCGGGCGACCCGACGCTGGTCTTCGAGTGGCGGAGCCTCCGGTATCTGGGCTACGGGTTCGGGTTCGCCGTGACCGCGAGCGTCCTGAGCGGGCTCTACCCGGCGTGGAAGGCCGCAAACGACCTCCCGGTGGAGGCGCTCAGGGGGTAGCTGCGGGCGGCGTCGCGGGTCGATGCCGCGCTCAACACTGCCGCGTCTCCACGCCCGAGACCGGCCCGCCGTCGGGGTCGTACGCCGGGTCGTCGACCGCGCCGGTGAACATCGGCAGCGACAACCGGTAGTCGAACAGGACCACGAGGGAGTCCCACACCGCGTCGACCGAGAGGCCGTCGGGGACGCGCTCGACCATCACGCCAGTCCGCAGCCGGACGATCTCGGCGCCGACCGCGACCCCCCGGGCCGACAGCCCAAGCGCGCTCGGCGGCGACGGGTCGGTGAAAAGCGAGGTGTGGATCGTCAGATCGATGTGTGGGTCGCCGTCGCCGATGGTCAGGTTCCGGCCGCCCTCCGGGAGACACCGGCGTTCACTTGGGTCTGGCCCTCCGGCGCCGGCGGTCCCGGCGTCGGACTGCGCCCGAACGGGGGTCCCGGCGGGGACGACGGCGACGACCACGGCACACACGAGTGCGACGGCCACGACGCGTGCGAGGCGGCTCCCCGGCCCGGAATCACGGCGCATACCCAGCGTTCGATCCCCCCGGGATTAAGTCCCGCGCCGTGGTTTTCAGCGATGAGATTCGACGCCCGGACGGTGGTCGGGCCCTACCGGAACCGGAACGTCTCGAGGTTCTTCGGGGAGAACGTCCTGAGGTTGTGGTCGTGGTAGAGCCCCGAGGAGAGGTCCTGGACCGCCCGCTCGTCGCCGTGGAC
>CAZIQT010000052.1:0-14196 GCA_964541645.1 uncultured Halobellus sp.
CGTCGAACAACTCCTCGCCGTCGACCATGTGTTCCGCGACGGCGTCCATGTCCAGCGTGACGCCCAGCCCCGGCTCCTCGGGGATCTCGATCGACCCGTCCTCGATCACGGTCTCCTCGACGAGGTCGCCCCACCACCCCAGCTCGTAGGAGTGGTACTCAACCGCCAGGGCGTTGGGGATCGCGGCGCCGACGTGGGCCGACGCCACCGTCGCCACCGGCGAGGAGACGTTGTGCATCGCCACCGGGACGTAGTACTGGTTCGCGACGTCGGCGATCTTCCGGGTCTCGCGCATCCCGCCGACCTTCGGGAGGTCCGGCGCGACGATGTCGACCGCTTGGGTCTCGATCAGCCGGCGCTCCTCGGTCACGCGGTAGCGGTTCTCCCCGACCGTGATCGGAGTGGAAGTCGACTTCGTGACTTCCTCTTGGACGTCGAGGTTCTCCGGCGGCACGGGGTCTTCCAGCCACCACACGTCGTACTCCTCGATCGCGTCGGCGAGCCGTTTTGCGCTCCCCCCGGAGAACGTCCAGTGGCAGTCGAACGCGACGTCGGCGCGGTCCCGCACCCGCTCTGTGACCCGCTCGACGATCTCGGCTTTGTGTCTGATCTCGCCCGGCCGGAGGTGGCGGTTCGCGCGGTCCTTCTCCAGCCCCGACGGCACGTCGAGGTCGAACTTGAGCGCGTCGTAGCCGAGTTCCTCGACGACCCGCTCGGCCTCGTCGGCGCAGGCCTCCGGGTCGGCCTCCTCGGCGGTGTGGCAGTCGCAGTACACCCGCATCTCGTCGCGGTACTTCCCGCCCAGAAGCTGGTAGGCGGGAACGTCGAGGATCTTCCCCGCGAGGTCGTGGAGCGCGATCTCGATCCCCGAGATGGCGGTGACGGTCACGCCCTCGATCGACCCCTCGCCCGACATCTTCTGGATCAGGTGCTCGTAGAGCCGGTCGATGTCGAGGGGGTTCTCGCCGACGATCATGGGTTTCATCCGCTCGATCAGCTCCGGCACGCCCGCGCCCCAGTAGGCCTCGCCCGTGCCGGCGACGCCCGCGTCGGTGTAGACCCGGACCAGAGTCCACGGGAAGTTGCCGTCGACCATCGTGGTCTGGACGTCGGTGATCTCCACGTCGCGGCCGCCGCCGCGCTCGCCCGTGACTCCCATCGTGCCGGCGGACAACTCCCGCATCGTGTACTCCGCGTTCGGATCGTGTAGGTCGGCGTAATCGACGCCCATGGATCGTCATTTACTCGAACTGAGGTAAACCTTTGGAGCGGTGCCGGCGGCGCCACGCCGCGGTCAATACGGCCAGTCGCCGACCACCCGCATCCCCTCGGCGAGCCCCTCCGCTTCGAGTTGGTCGGCGATCGCCGCCGGCGGCCGGTGGGCGACGGTCGTGTCCGCGGCGGCGAGTTCGACGACGAGTTCGGTCAACACGATCGCCTGCTCCCGGAGGTCGCGCGGGTCGAGTTTGTCGAGGGTGTCCGCGTGGGTGTGGCCCCACCCGCGGCCCATGTCGCCGGTGTCCGCGCGGACGTGGTAGCCCGGCACCCCTCGGACCACGTGCGGCCAGTGGTCGCTGTGCGGGCTCAGCTCCGGGGCGGCCTCGATCGGGTGATCCAGCCGGTCGGCCACCCGGCCGGCGGCGTCGACGAGGTCGTCGAACCCGTGGGCGTCACACGTCAGATCGCGGGCGCGTCCCACGCCGTCGTTGTTCACGACCGCGACGATCGACTCGGGGTCCCGCGCGTCGGCGTCGCGGCCCGACCCGACGAGCCCCACCTCCTCGGCGCCGTACGCGACGAAGTGGACGCGGGTGCCGAGTTCCGCCTCGCGCTGCGCAAGCGCCCGCGCGATCTCGACGATCATCGCGGTGCCGGCGCCGTTGTCCGCCGCGCCCTCCGCGATGTCGTGGGCGTCGACGTGGCTCGTGACCAACACCTCCCGGTCGGACTCCGGTCCCAGTTCGGCGTGGACGTTCGCGCTCTCGGCGTCGGGGGTGTCGGCGTCGACCGCGACGGAGACGGACTCGCCCTCGAACCGGCGGGTCAGCCGGGCGCCCACCTCCTTCGAGACGCCCACGGCGGGGATCTCGCCGATCGGCGACTCCGCGGTGCCGACCGACCCCGTCGGCGGGAGACACCCCTCGACGTGGTTGGCGTAGACGAACGCCGCCGCGCCCGCCTCGACCGCGCGATAGTACTTCTCGCGGCGGTGGAGGTACCGGTCGTACCACCCCGGCACGTCGCTGGCCGCCACCACGACCGCGCCCGTCAGGTCCCGCTCGAAGTCCGCGGGCAGCCCGTACCCGAGGTCGACCAACTCGCCCGTCGCCTCGCCGGCGGGGCTCCGCGGGAGCGCGATACACTCCTGGGTGGTGCCGCCGGCCTCGATCGCGGCGTCCCCGCGTTCCCACCCCTGTATCGGGAACGTCTCCAGGTGCGCGTCCCGCGCGCCGACCGCCGCGAGCGCGTCGCGTGTCGCTTCCGCCGCGCGGCGCTCCCCGTCGCTGCCCGCCATCCGGGTGTCGAGGTCCACGAGGGTCTCCAGGTGGTCCCATCCGACCGAGCTCGTGAACGTGTCGCCGATCCAGTCGGTCATTCGGTCGAACACAGTGGACGGCCGCATATACCTCTGTGGCTCGCCTACCACTCGTGGAGCCGGTTCAACACGGAGACGATCCGGAGCACCGACCCCGCGTCGCCGGGATCGTACACTAGGTCGTCGGTGGCGCGGACGTGCGCGAGCACCGACTCCGAGGCGTGGCTCGGCGCCGCCGCGATCCCTGCATCGGTCCGGTCGGCCCACTCCATCACCCGGAGGTCGGATTTGGAATCGCCCATGACCAACACGAACGGGTCCTCGACCGACAGCACGTCGAGCGCGGCCCGGACGCCGGTCGGCTTGTCGAGGTCGAGCGACCCGATCTCGGCGGCGTCGGCGCGGTAGTACGCCACGTCGATCCGGTCGAACCGCTCGCGGACCGGCTCCGGCACGTCGCCGACGCCCCGGCCGGGGGTCGCCCCCTCGGCGTCCAGCACCTCGGCGATCTCGGGGTCGGCGTCGGCGTAGTACGCCCGCGCCCACGCCGCCGCGCGGTCGTCGTCGATCGTGGTGTCGTCGCCGCTCCCGCCGTCCGCGACCGCCCGCCCCAGCAGGTCGACCAGGTGGACCAGTCCCCGGTCGATCACCCGCTCGGCGTCGTCGGTGCCGACGTCGAAGTTGGGTTTCAGCGTCACGTTGAACTCGTTGCCCTGGAGGTGGACGCACCGTCGGAGCGCCGGCGGCGCGTCGGTCAACACCCGCGAGCGGACCCGCGAGAACACCTCACGGATCGGCTCGTCGAGCCCCTCGTAGAGCAGCCGTTTGGTGTCGGAGCCGTGGCCGGGGGTGAACACCCCGGTGCCGGCCTCGTAGACGACGCTGAACCGGCCGGAGTGGACCAGCCCGGTCCCCAACCCCTGGATCATGAACCCCTTGACGTTCTCCAGGGTCTGCCCCGTACAGATCACGATCGGGAGCCCCGACTCGTGGAGTTCGGTGAGCAGGTGCAGCGTCTCCCGCGGGATCTCGTTGTCGGTCCGGCCGGCCGACCGGAGCGTCTCGTCGACGTCGAGCACCAGCGCGTCGACCCGCCGGCCGTACTTCGAGAACAGGTCCAGCGCCGTGAACGTCTGCTCCCTGGTGGCGCGGGCGGCGATGTCGGCGAGGACCGCCCCGGCGTCGTACGCCGCGGCGATCTCCCGCTTCCGGGCGTCGAGTTCGTCGCTGGCGTCCTCCCAGTACTCCAAGGCGACCCGGGAGTCGACGGGCGGAAAGAGGTCGACGAAGTTCCGGAGGTCGCGGAGGGTGTCGGTCTCGGCGTCGTCGTAGAGCCGATAGAGGAGATCGTACCGGTCCATACCCGCACCTCACCCCGCGGGCGCAAATCCCTTTCCGTGCCCCCGACCGCGGGGCCGGAGCGCCGCCGGATCGCGCGGGATCGCCGCGGGGAAACGCTCAAACCGGCGACTGTCGTACGTGGCGCTATGACCGACTGGACCGACAGCATCGTCGGCGACCGGATGACTGTCGACAGGGAGTTCAACGACCGCGTGGAGAACTCGGAGTTCACGAGCCAGGAGTGGGGGCTGATCATGACCGCGACCGAGTTGGACATCGAACACGCCGACGACCCCGACCGGGCGCGGATCGTCGCCGACACCGAAAAACTCCCGCAGATCATGCCCGAACTGGAGAACGTCCGGTCGCAGATGTCGCAGATGGGCGGCGCTCCCGGAAACGACGCCGGCGGCTCGGGCGGGGGGATCGTCGACTCCCTGAAGGGTGCGCTGGGGCTCGGCGGCGGCGGCGACGGCGTGGACCAAGACCGCGTCGACGCCGCGGAGAAGCTCACGCAGGCGTACGCCGACGCGCTCCAGAGCCACCTGGAATCGAAGAACAAGTGGGAGCAGGTCCGGATCGCGTACGCGGAGTAGCCGGGCGGTCGCGACGAGCGAGTCCATCCTCGATGCGAGCCGTCCGCCGCTGCCGAAGGCTTCCGTCGCACGTCTGACGCGCAGCCGCGCCGCCGCCCGGCGCCGCGAATAGCCAACAGTATCAATACCGAGTGAGAACCCTCAGATATGAACGTTCGGCCACTCTCCCGACGCCTCGTCGTCGCGCTCGCGGTCCTGCTCTCGGTACCGGCGCTTGCCGGGCGCGCCGCGGCGCACGTCCGGTACGTCACCCCCGGCGGCGAGCCGATCGCGGTCGCGGAGTTCCTCGCACAGGCGCTGATGAATCCGTTCAACCTCGCGGCGCTCGCGACCGGCGGGATCGCGGGCGTCGCCGCGACCGCGGTGTACCTCCGGATCAGACCGTTCCGGCGCGACCTCGCGGTCTTCCGCGAAACGATGGCGGAGTACCGCGACCTGCTGCCGTGGCTCCTCCGGCTGAGCGTCGGCCTCCCGCTGGTCGGCGCGGGCTTCTCGGGCTACTTCTTCTCGCCGGCGGTGACGCTGGCGTCGCCCACCTTCGTCCGGCTGTTCGGGATCACGGTCGGCTTCCTGCTGCTGTTCGGGTTCGGGACGCGGCTGATGGCGTTCGTCGGGCTGGTCGGCTACCTCGTCGGGCTGAGCTTCCGGCCGACGCTGCTGCTCGCGTTCGAGTACGTCCCCGCACTCGCCGCGATCGCGCTGCTGGGCGGCGGCCGGCCGAGCGCCGACCACGTGGTCGGCCGGCTCGCGGCCGCCGACACCGTCTACTCCCGGATCGACCCCTTCTACCGCGTCGTGGCGGTCCCGTTCGTCGAGCGGGTCGACCCCTACCGGACGCTGGTGCCCGTGATCGTCCGGATCGGGCTTGGGCTGTCGTTCATCTACCTCGGGATCACCCAGAAGCTGATGAACCCCGGCAACGCGACCGCGGTGGTCGCGAAGTACAACCTGACCGCCGTGGTCCCCGTGAGCCCCGAGCTTTGGGTCGTCGGCGCCGGGGTCACCGAGGCGGCTGTCGGGACCGTGCTCATCCTCGGCGCGTTCACCCGCGCGGCGTCGGCGGTGGCGTTCCTGCTCTTCACCACCACCCTGTTCGGGCTCCCGGACGACCCGGTGCTCGCGCACATCTCGCTGTTCGGGCTCGCCTCGGCGCTGCTCGTGACCGGCGCGGGTCGGTGGTCGATCGACGCGTGGCTCGGCGAGCGGACCGACTCCGCCGCGGAGTGGGTGGATCGGGTGTCCGAACGCGCGGCGTGACCGGCGGGTCCGGCCGGCGACGCCGAGTCCGGCTTCGGCTCCGGGCCCGCTCGCCCCCGACCCGCGAAGGGAACGCTTTCGTCGGCGGCCGGCGTCAATCCAGGTATGACCGACGACCCTACCGTCCGGGAGTTCGACGGGATCCGGCTGCAGCGGGTTCGCGACCACGTCTGGGAGATCCCCCGGGAGGGCGGGATGGGCGCCGCCGCCAGGGTGCTGGCCAGCGAGGACCTCTTGGAGCAGATCGGCGACGACAGGACGCTCCGGCAGCTCCGAAACGTGACCCACCTGCCGGGGATCGCCGAGCCCGCCGTGTGTATGCCCGACGGGCATCAGGGGTACGGGTTCCCGGTCGGCGGGGTCGGGGCGACCGACGCCGAGACGGGGTGTATCTCCCCGGGAGCGGTCGGCTATGACATCAACTGCTTGCCGGCCGATACCGAGGTCACGCTCTCGTTCGGTCGTCGCAAGTCCATCGGGGACCTTCGGGAGTCGTTCGAGGACGAGCAAGCGATGGTCGCCGGCGAGGAGTATGTGCCATCCGACATCCGGTTGTTCACCGAATCGGGTGAGAAGGAGACGTGTGAGGTCGAAACCGGGACCGGCGACACGCTGCGCGCGTCGCCCGATCATCCGGTCCGGACGCCGGCCGGTATGCGACCGGTCTCCGAACTGTCGCCCGGCGACACCGTCTCGGTGCAGCCGTTCGAGGGGATCGAAGATGGAACGCCCGAGCAGTTCACCCTTCTGACCGAGGACGACTTCGTCGACGAGAACCCACAGATACGCCGCGTCCTGAACGAACGCGGGATCCTTCCGCTCCGTTCGACCGACGAAACGTTCAATCACCTCCTGAAGATCGTCGGGTACATCACCGGCGATGGGGCGTTCGGCTCGGAGGGTATAACGTGGTTCTACGGTGATCCTGAGGACCTCGAAGACGTTCGGGAAGACGTCCGAGCGATCGGGTTCAAGCCGTCGCGTGTCTACGAGCGCCACAGGAAACACGACGTCGACGGGACGACCTTCGAACGAACCGAATACAGCTTCACAACCACGTCACGAGCGCTCAAACTGGTATTCAAGAAACTGGGCGCGCCCGAGGGTCCGAACGTCGAATCGGGATTCTCCACGCCCGCGTATCTCGATCGGCTTGCGAACTGGCAGCGTGCGCTGTACTACTCGGCGTACTTCGGTGCCGAAATGGGCGAGCCTGCTGCCCAGTCTGATACGAACCTGTGCTGTCCGAAAGTGAGCCAGACCCGCACGGCTGAGACTGCCGCGGCCGGCGAAGCGTTCCTGCACGATATGGTCTCGTTCCTGGCCGAACTGGGTATCGAGACGAACAACATCGAGCGGTTCGAGACGGAGTCCAACGAACGTCACGAGACCGTTCGGCTTCGAGTGGGTATCAAAAACGATTCGGAAAACCTGATTCGGTTCTTTTCCCGGGTCGGATACAGGTACCACAGGGAGAAACGGCGACGGGCAGCGAAGGCGATCGTATACCTGAAGCGGAAAGAACACCGGCGCGACCGGCGTGCACGTATCGCGGCCGAGGCTGAAGCGATGGCCGACGGCGGCATGTCGGCTACGGCGACCAAAGAGTCGTTCGAGGTCAACGACCGGCTCACCGGGCGGAGCATCTGGGGCGGCCGCGATTCCGATCCGCGGCCCGGTCGGGGCTTCCCAGGATTCGAGGGGTTCTGCGACGCCATCGAGGTCGGCGACGATTTCGCCGTTCCGGTGACAGTCGAGGCGATCCAGGACCGCTCCCCGTGCCAGGTCTACGATATCGGCGTGGCACACGAGGCTCACAACTTCGTCGCAGACGGCTTCGTCGTCTCGAACTGCGGCGTCCGGATGGTCCGGACGAACCTCACGTACGACGACCTGACGGGCAGAGAAGCCGAACTCGTCGACGCGCTGTTCGCGAACGTCCCCTCGGGGCTGGGGGGCGGCGGGATCGTCGAGACCGACCGCGACACCGTCGCGGAGATCCTCGACCGCGGCGTCGAGTGGGCGCTGGACAACGGCTACGCGGTGCCGGCGGATCTCGACCGGTGCGAGGACGGCGGCCGGCGCCCCGACGCCGACCCCGACGCGGTCTCCGAGAAGGCGACGGACCGCGGCCGCAGCCAGGTCGGCAGCCTGGGGTCGGGGAACCACTTCCTCGAAGTTCAGCGCGTCACCGACGTCTATCGCCCGGAGGTCGCCGACGCCTACGGGCTGGCGCCCGACCGGATCGTGGTGCTGATCCACTGCGGCTCCCGCGGGCTCGGCCATCAGGTGTGTTCCGACTACCTCCGGGAGATCGAACGGGAACACGCCGACCTGCTCGCGGAGCTTCCGGACAAGGAACTCGCGGCCGCGCCCGCGGGCTCCGAGTTGGCAGCGGACTACTACGGCGCGATGTGTGCGGCGATCAACTTCGCGTGGGTGAACCGCCAGCTGATCACCCACCGGACCCGGCGGGTCTTCGAGCGGGTGTTCGGCCGCGAGTGGGAGGACCTGGGGATGGAGCTGCTCTACGACGTCGCCCACAACATCGGGAAGAAGGAGGTCCACGAGGTCCCGGTCGACGCCGACGGCCGGCCCGCTCCGGCTCCCGACGCCGTCGACCGCGCGGACCGCGAGCTCTACGTCCACCGGAAGGGCGCCACCCGCGCGTTCCCCGCGGGCCGGCCCGAGATCCCGGCGGCCTACCGCGACGTCGGCCAGCCGGTGATCATCCCCGGGAGCATGGGCGCGGGGTCGTACGTGCTCCGCGGCGGCCGCAACTCGATGGACGCGGCGTTCGGGTCGACAGCACACGGCGCCGGCCGGACGATGAGCCGGACGCAGGCGAAAGACGAGTTCCGGGGCGGGGACGTTCGGGACGACCTCCGGGATCGCGACGGGATCTACGTGAAAGCCCAGTCGGGCGCGACGGTCGCCGAGGAGGCCCCGGGCGTCTACAAGGACGTCGACGAGGTCGTCCGGATCTCCGAGTCGCTCGGGATCGGCGACAGGGTCGCGCGGACGTTCCCGGTGTGTAACGTCAAAGGATAGCCGACGCCAGTTCGACGCGGAAGGTGACGCCGATCCGGAACGAATTTTGGTCCGAGTTTGAACAACCTACTTACCCGACGAGACCACCGTCGTGGTATGGATACGCACGTCTCGCGGACCGACGTGGCCGTCGCCGCCCTGGCCGGCATCACGGGCGTGGCGGGCTCGTTCGGCGCCGCAGGCTACACCCGGCAGTTCGTCGTGGCGCCGATCGACGCCCTGGTGGTCCGGCTGACCCCCGGCCCGATCGTGGCGTTCATGATCGAGAACGTCGGCGAACAGGGGCACCTGCTCCACATCGCGCTGTCGATCGGGATCGCGGCCGGCCTGTTCGCCGGGGCCGCGCTCGCGGGCATCGTCGTCGCCGACCGGATCGGGCGGCGGCTCGTCGGTGCCGCGGCCGGCGGCGTTCTGGCCGGCGCCGCGGCGTGGGGGATCGCGGTGGGCGCCACCGGGGAGCCGCTGTTGGCCCTGGCGGCGGGGGCCCCGGTCGCGGCTCTCGCCGCGGTCGGTGCCGCCCCGGGGGCGACGGCCGGCCACGACCCCGCCCGGCGGCGGACGCTCACGTCGGTGGCGGGCGCGCTGGGCTTCCTCGGGATCGCGGGCGTTCTGGGGCGGCGGCAGTCGGACTCTGCGGCGTCGCCGTCGCGGTCGGCGGACGTGGTTCCGAGCCCGGCGATTCAAGAGCGGCTCCGCGGGGCGACCGACCGGGAACTCGACATCGCCGGCGACGACGTTCCGGGGCTCGTCAGCGAGATCGGCAACTTCTACAACGTCGACATCAACGAGTTCGACCCCGAGGTGCCGTCGGACGACTGGTCGATGTCGATCACCGGCGAGGTCGGCGAGGACCTCGACGTCACGTACGCCGAGCTCACCGAGATGCCCACCGAACACCGGTACGTGACCCTCCGGTGCGTGGGCGAGCGGCTCAACGGCCGGAAGATGGACACGGCGATCTGGACCGGGACGCCGATCGAGCCGCTGCTCGACGCGGCCGACCCCGACGGCGAGTGCGGCTGCGTGATGCTCCGGGCCGAGGACGACTACTTCGTCCAGTTCCCGGTCGAGGCGCTCGAGGACGGCCTGCTCGCGTGGGAGATGAACGGCCAACCGCTCCCGACGTCCCACGGCCACCCGGTCCGCGTACTCGTCCCCGGCCACTGGGGTGAGACGAACGTCAAGTGGCTGAGCGAGATCGAACTGCTCGACGAGGCGGTCGACGGCTACTGGGAGAAGCGGGGGTGGCACGGCACCGGCCCGGTCAACACCGTCGCGAAGGTCTGGGACACGACCGAACTCGACGACGGCCGGGTCGAGGTCGCGGGCCACGCCTACGCCGGGACCCGGGGCGTCGACCGCGTGGAGGTCTCGCTGGACGACGGCGACACGTGGCTCGACGCCGACCTCTCGGAGCCGCTGCCGGGCGACGACGTCTGGCGGCAGTGGCGGCACGTCTTCGACCCCGAGGGGGTTTCGGAGGTGGTGGTCCGGGCGGTCGACGGCGACGGCACCGTCCAGACCGGCGACGCGGCCGACCCGTTCCCCAGCGGGGCAACCGGGTGGGTCAGACGATCCATCGACGTGTGAGCGGACGCGCCGCTGCGAACCGACCCGCCGGAACGCCCGACCGCACGAGCGGCGCGCCCCCCAGCGCCGGATCGACCTGTCGGAATCCGAGAGTATAACCCCCGCTCGCACGCACCACACGCCAACGGATGGAGAAGGCACTCTGGTATCTGCTGGTCGGGACGCGCGGCGGCGAGAACCGCGCGCGCATCATCGACGCCATCGACGAGCGGCCGCGGAACGCGAACCAGCTCGCGGAGTGCCTCGACGTCGACTACAACACGGTCAGACACCACATCGACATGTTACAGGAACACGACGTGATCGAGCCCGGGGGCGACGACTACGGGAAGCTCTACTTCCTGACCGACCGGTTCGAGCACCACCGCGAGGAGTTCGAGCGCGTGCTGGAGGCGATGTAAGTGGCGGGCGCGATGGCGATGGGGCCGTGGCTGCTCGTTGCCACCGGGCTCTCGGCGGTCAACGCGCTGCTGCTCGGGACCCTCACGGCTGTGTGGATCCGGAACTACCGCACGTTCGGGTCCGGGATGACCGCCGGGCTGGCCGGGTTCGCCGCCACGATGCTCGTCGAGAACGTTCTGGCGATCGTCTTCTTCTTCGGAACCGGCATGCTGTACGCCGGCGACCCGACGGCACAGCGGGCGGTGGTCGCGCTCCGGGCGATCCAGACGGTCGCGCTCGCCGTGCTCACGTACGTGACGTTGAAGTGAGCGCCGACGGAACCCGTGGTATGTACGTTGGCGTCGACGGGTGTCCGGACGGGTGGCTCGCGGTCGCGTACGCCGAGTCGGGGTTCGAGGGCGCCCGCTTTTTCCGGAGCGTCGCGGACCTGTGGGCCGCCTACAGCGACGCCGACCGGATCCTGATCGACGTCCCGATCGGGCTGCGGGAGGAGTCGGGCGAGCCGCGGGCGTGTGACTCCGCCGCGCGGTCGGTGCTCTCGCCCACCCGCCACGCGAGCGTCTTCCCGACGCCGGTGCGGGCCGCCGCCCGCGCGGACTCCTATGGGGCCGCGAAGGCCGTCCAGGAGCGGCGAACCGACGGCAGCCTCAACCGACAGACCTGGGGGATCGCGCCGAAGATCGACGAGGTGGACCGGTTCCTGCTCGACTCGCCGGCGGCCCGGAAGACGATCCGGGAGTCCCACCCGGAGGTGTGTTTCCGGGCGTTCGCCGGCGCGCCGACGACCTACTCCAAGACCGGGCAGCCCAGGCGGGCGTTCTGGGAGCGGCTGGGCGTCCTCCGCGCGGTCGAGCCCGGCGTCTACGACCACCTGTGGGCGGCCACGTCGTCGGGGCTCGACTGCGAGGCCTCGGACGACGACCTGCTCGACGCGTTCGCGGTCGCGCTCACCGCCCGCGGCGACGACGCCGGGCTGACGACCCTCCCGGCGACCCCGGAGACGGACCCGCGCGGGCTCCCCATGGAGATCGTCGCCCGCGGCCTCGAGGAGTGACCGCGGCGCGGTCGGCGCCGGGCGCACGGCTCAGTCGTCGGTCAGGATCTCGAACCGCGCCCCGCCCGCCGCCGACTCGGTGACGACGACGGTCCAGCCGTGTGCGTCGGCGATCCGCTCGACGATCGTCAGCCCCAGCCCGGTCCCCTCCTCCCGGCTGGTGTACCCCTGCTCGAAGACCGACCCCCGCTCCGCCGGCGGGATCCCGGGGCCGTCGTCGGCGACGTAGAACCCCTCCCGGTCGCCGAGCCGGCCGACGCGGACTGTCACCGCGGGATCGGCCGGGGTCTCGGCGTCGCCGTCCGCGAAGCCTCCGGAGCGGGGGTCCGCCGAGGAGTGCTCGATGGCGTTCCGGAAGAGGTTCTCCAGCAGCTGTCGAAGCCGGCTGTCGTCGGCCGCCACGGTCCCGAGGTCGCCCGGGTACTCGATCGCCGCCGACCCCGTGTCGACGATGGCCCACGCGTCCCCGACGCAGAGCCCGAGGTCGACCGCGTCGGCGTCCTCGGCCGTCTCGCCCTCGCGGGCCAGCTTCAGGATGTTCGTGACGATATCCTCTATCCGCGAGAGCGACCGGTCGATCGGCTCGACGTGCTCTGCGGGTGCGTCCTGCCTCAGCAGCTCGATGCGCCCCTGTGCGACGTTGAGCGGGTTCCGGAGGTCGTGGCTCACCGTGTTCGCGAACTGCTCTAGCCGGTCCCGTTCGGTCCGGAGGTCGGCCTCGGCGTCGGCCCGCTGGACCGCGGTCTCGATGTGCGTGGTCAGAAGCTCCATCACCTCGCGGTCGTCGTCGCCGAACGCTCCCGGCTCGCTCGCGAGCGCCTGGACGGTCCCGACGTCGCCGACCGGGGCGCTCAACAGCGCGCGGTACGCCGGGTCGGCGCCCGCTGGCGGTGCCGCCCCGTCCGGGACGAACGGTCCCTCGCCCGGCTCCGGGGGCGACGCGGCGCTCCGGGTGTCCGCGAGGTCGTCGACGACGACCGAGGCGTCCGACCGGTGCGTCACCCCCGCGATCCCGCGGTCGATCGGCTGTGGGTCGTACCGGTCGGCCGGCTCCTCGCCGGAGTTCGCCACCGGCACGAGCCGGTCGCCGTCCGCGACCGCCAACCGGCAGACGTCGGCGTCGAGCACCGCCTCCCCGCCGTCGACCGCGCGCTCGAAGACCTCCTCCCGGGTCCGGGCGGCGGTCAGGTCGCGGGCGATCCCGTGTAGCTGCTCGATCTTCCGCCGGCGCTCCTCGGCCCGCGTCTCGGCCACCTTCCGGGCCGTGACGTCGTGGAGCAACACGGTGTACCCCGCGGGGTCGCCGACCGACGCCCCGACCGGCGAGACCCGAACGTCGAGGTGCCGGCGGTCGGCGCCGTCCGCGAGGGTGAGCTCCGTCCGAACCTCCGTCGGGGAGTCACCGTCGTCGTCGACCTCGCCGATCCCGTCGAGCGCCTCGGCGAGCTCGGGGAGCGCGTCGGTCGCCGCCTCCCCGACCACCTCCTCGGACTCCGGGAGAATCCGCTCGGCCGCCGCGTTGCGGTCGATGATCCGGGTCGCGTCGTCGAGAACCATCACGGCCTCGGTCATGGATTCGAACGACCGGTCCCTGGCGATCGGCGCCATCTCGGTCCACCGGAACCGGGCGAAGCTGACCGCGACCGCGGCCGCCGACACCACGAGCGACGCCGCGGCGACGTTCAGCCCCGGGACGGGGTCGGTGCCGGTCACGTACAGGATCCCCGCCACGCCGGGTACGACGGCGAACAGGAACAACACCGCGATCTGCCACCTGAGCACCCCGCGGGCGTGGGCCGCCGCGGTGGCCAGGAACAGCAGCGACGCCCCCAAAAGCGTATACAGGAAGCCGAGCACGACCGCGAACGCCGGTCCGTACACCGGGTCGAGCACGACGAACGACCCCACCTGCGCCAGCCCGTACTCCCGGTAGATCAGGTGGTGGACGCTGTCGGTCACGACGAGCACCTCGAGGCCGGCCGCGATCGCGATCAGCGGGCCGAACACCCGCCACGAGAGCCAGTCGCCGCGACCGGTGTACCGAACCACGTACGCCAGCCACACCACCCACAACGCGAGCACCATCGCGAACTCCGCCCGGAGCCACAGGAGCTTCCCCGGCAGCGTCGCCGCCGAGAGCCGGACGGTGTACGCCCCCACCCACCCCCCGCCGGCGAACAGCAGGAGGCTCCACAGCGACGTCTCCGACAGCCACCGGGTCGGGTCCCGGAGCCGGAGGTACCCCGCGAACCCCAGGAGGAACACCGTGGTTGCCACGAGCGGAAGCGTGTACGGGGTCTGTTGCCATACCATCGGCTATGGCCCCGGGACGTCGCGAGTCTGCCGTTCGGACGAGCCCTCGTGCATCT
>CAZIQT010000053.1:0-10253 GCA_964541645.1 uncultured Halobellus sp.
TGGAACACCTCCTCGTACCAGCGCGAGAACACGCTGATGCTCTCCGACGAGAGCGAGGCCGACGCGTCGCCGAAGCTGATCATCCACAACCACGACACCGAGGCCTCCCACTCCGCGACGGTCGGCCAGGTCGATCGTGAGGATCTGTTCTACATGATCTCCCGGTCGATCGGTCCGACGCGGGCCCGGAACATGCTCGTCGAGGGCTTCTTCGTGCCCGTTCTAGACGAGATCGAAGTCGACGAGTTCCGGGAGGACCTCCGGGAACTCGTCGCGGCGCGGCTGCGGTAGTCGCGGCGATCTTCCGTTCCGTCCGATTCCCGTTCACTCGTGCGGACACGCACCGGTTGGTGTCGTACACCGGGGTCCCGGTTCGGGATCGTTCCACGCCACCGACCGCTCGTCGACGTTGCCGTCGGTGTCGCCCACGCCGAGTCCGCCGGCGGGGACGGCGACGACCGCGACCGTCCGCACGCTGAACTCGATCCGCTCGTTTCGACCCACCGGCTCGGTCTCGCCGTCGTCGTCGACGTCGAGTGCGACCCGCGTGCCGTCGCGGACGTACGTCGTCGACCCGGACTCGGTGCGCACGGTGAACCGGCCGTACGCTCCCCTGGACTCGACCACCCAGACGTTGACCGTCGCGACCCACGGACTGAACGTCGGCGAGATGGGCAGTCCGGCGGGGACGCCGCCGAGTTTCCCCTTCGTCCCGCGGGTGATCGCCCGCTCGGTGGCGGTTTCTGCGGCCTTCTTCGCCTCCCGCTCGACGGCCTTTCGCCTCGCCGACACCGCGTCATCGACGGCGGCCTCCGAAACCCGGACCCGCTCTGCGGTCGCGACCCGGCGGAGGTCGACCCGGAGTGCGGTCCGTAGCCTGTCTTCGACGACCGCGTCGTCGGCACCCCGAGTCGACAGTTCCGCGACCACCGCGGCGGCGGTCGCCCGCGCCAGCGACCCGTTGGTCGCCGCGAGCGCACGCTCCCCGGGGCCGTCCCACCGTCCGAACGCGCGGTCGACGGCGTTGCGACGCCGGTCGGCCGCGAGCGTGGTCTCCCGGCCCACCGTCCGCAGCGCGGTCCGCCGGACCGCCCCCATCGCTCGTTCCACCTTCGGTTCGAGGGCGTCACGCCGGCTCCGGAGCGTCGGGTCCGGCTGCTCCGCGAGCGTCCGGTCCGCTGCGACGAGCGCGCCGCCGGCGGCGTGAAGCGAGACGCGGCCGGGGTCGCCGAGCAGCGTCCGGGTGACGGCGTCGGCGGCGTCGCCGTACGGCACGGCGAAGACGTTCAGGTTCCTGACCGCGAGCCCCACGTACTGCTCGTCGTCCGCGACCCCGTCGACGACCTGCCCGTCGACCGGGCCGGCCGCGAGGTACGCCGGGTCGCCGTCGGGCACCAGCACGGTCCCGCCGCGGACCCCCGCCTCGGCGCCGACGTCGTCCCGGGGAGCGGGCCGCTCGGGGGTGAGATCCGCGAGCGCGTTCGCCCGTCCGGGAGCGACGCCCGCCGCACTCAGCGCCCGTCCGATCCCGTCGTTCCGTTCCCCGGTGCGCCCGGCGCGGGCGTCGAGCCGGGCGAGCACTCGATCGACGTAGGCCGCCCGAGCGGCGACGCGGGTCCGGTCCGCGACGCCGTCGTACTCCCGTGGGGCGTCGACGAGCTCCCCCCGCCGGTCGCGGACGACGGCGGCCAGCCTGGCGGCGCCGTTGTCGCCGCCGGTCGCGACGTCGCTCGCGGCCACGCGGACCGACACGTTCCGCACCCGATCGCGGAGCGACGCGAGATCCGCGTAGATCCACGGCCGGAGGTCGTCGGGGCGGTCGCCGGTCACCGAGGTAGAGGCGCTCGTCCGCCCGCCGGTTACCGCGTCCCGTGCGATCCCGTCCGAGCCGCCGAGCCCGGACACGAGGCTCCGCACCGCGTCGTTGGCGTTCCGGAGGTTCGGCCCGTTCACCGCTCCGCCGGCCTCGAACGCGGGCCGGACCGGTCGCGACGGCGCACGGCTGCCGTCGAGGCGCGCGGTGCCGGTCACCCGGATCCGGTGGACGTCCCGCCACGACGCGGCGGTCGTCCGCGCGCTGACGTTGGGTTTGATCCAGACCCGCTCGACGGTGTGCCGCTCGACGACCCGGCGTGTTGCGCGGTAGAGCAGGCGCTCGCCGCGCCCGACCCGCGTGAGCGGCCGGGCGGTTCCGCCGCCGGTGACCGAGACGTCCGTCGAGACGCTGGCGTGCGCGAGCGTCCAACCCTCGCCGGGGGCGTCGGCGGCGGGGCGGCGGCCGTTCCTGACGGTCCGGCGGGTGGCGTCCACCGAGACGGTGGCGCCGTAGCCGTCCTGGCGAACCGATTCCAGGCTCCCGCCGCGCTCCCCCCGGAGGAGCCCCAGAAACGCCGCGTCGGCGGTCCCGTTCACGCCGACGGCGACCGTCCGGGTCGCCGGAAGCGCCCCCGTGTCCGCCCCGCCGGTCGCCTCCTCGGCCGCGTTCGGCCCCGGTAGCCGGCCGGTCACCGCGGAGACCACCCGCGGGTCGGCGTGCGGTGATAACAGGTCAGTCACACCGGTCCGGAGGGTCGCGGCGCGTACCCCGGCGGCGGCGTCCGGGTCCGGGCGGCCGAACGCGGCCCGCTGTGCGTCGAGCAGCCCGGCGTTCGTCGAGAGTGCGACGTGGTGGTTCGCGACCACGTTCGAGATCGGGAGTCCGGCGTACTGTCCGAGGCCGCGCGCCTGTGCCACGGCGGTGAGCCCGACCGTCACCCGGCGTTCTAGCCCCGGCGACTCCAGCGCTCCGGCGTTCAACCGCTCCTGGAACGCGACCGTGCGGTCGTGGAGCGCGAGCACCGGGACGGCGACGGTGACGGTCCGGTTCAGCCGTCGGGTGTCGACGACGCGGCCGTCGCGCTGGACGCGCAGGGAGAGCCCCCGGACCGTCGCTCGGAGTTCGGTGCCGCCGTCGACCGCCGACACCGAGACGCGGTCGAGCGCTCCGGGGACGCCGTCGACGGACTCCCCGAGCGAGACGCGGGCGATAGCGTCCCCACGCCGGTGTTCTACCGGCGCGACCGCCTCGCGGGCGGCGAGGAAGATCCGGAGCCGGAGATACCGGCGGAAGGTGTCTAGGCCGGCGAGCGCCGCTCCGGATCCGTTGTCCGGCGCGGCCGTGACGGGGTTGCGCGCGGCGGCACGCGCGGCGTCCCGGACGGCGGCCCGGAGCGCGGCGGTCGTCTCCGCGTCGACGCGCTCGGCGGCGGCGTCGGCCGACGCGTTCACCGGCGCGGGGCCGCGCGTCGACAGCGACGCCGCGAACGTCGCGCTCCCGACGAGCAACACCACCCCGACGAGCGCGAACGGAACGCGGGCGCGGTCGTCGTCGGCGAGCCGCATCAGGCGCCCTCCGGGGGGTCGCCCCAGGTCCGGACCACGATCCGAACCGACGACACCGAGACCGCCTCCACGGCCTGCCCCGGGTGGTCGTACCGCGACCTGAGATCCGCCGCCATCCGCGCGCCCAGCGCGTCCGCGATCCGCGCGTTGGCCGCGGCGGTGTCCTCGGTCGCGAGCGGTTCCGCGACGGACACGTTCGTCGCCGCCCCGAGCCGCGCGTACCGGTGTGCAACGAGCGTGGCCTCCGGGTCGTCCCCGCGGAGGGTGACACGTGCGGCGCCGTGGGGCACCAGCACTTCGACCGTTCGCGTCGCCACGGCACGCCCGAGCGCCTCGAACGTCACCGTGGCCGCCGCGGGGATCGGCTCGACACCCGTCGGGATCGTGAGGGTCGCGGCGTGGACGGCGTCGCCTGGCGGGTCGGGTCCGACTCCGACACGCCCGACCACAGGGGCGTCGGGGTACGGCTGCCACACCGCGTCGATCCGGACGAACGCCCCGGTTCGCGCGCGAACCGCGTCGGCCACGGCGCGTCGGAACCCGACTCGGGTTCGCGTGAGTGGCTCCTCCGGTGGTCCGGCTCCTCGGGCGACGCCGCTCGACGCCGTCGCCGCGCGTGCGAGCAGTCCGGCGAGGCTGCCGTGCGTCGTCCGGTGTAGCTCGGGGGTCCCGCCGCCGGAGCCGCGGCCGGTGCCCGCCGTAGAGCGGGTCGACTCCGCAACGCCGGGGGCGAGCGAGTAGTTCACCGTCGCGGTCGTGGCGGCGAGCGTGTCGGCGACGGCGTCGGCGCGGCCCGGGTCAGTTGCGGACGCCGGCGCGCCGCCGCCGGTCACGACCACGCCGACCGCCGCCGAGATCAGGAGCAGGGCCACCACCGCGTCGATCGCGGCGTTCATCGCCACACCCGGACGCGGAGGCGCCCCCAGACCACGCGCCCGTCGGCCGTGGAGACCGCGACCGTGCGGGTTGCGGTGTCGACGCCGCCGGAACCGGCGGGCGGACGATCGCCGGCCGTCCACTGGCCGTCGTCGGTCGTGACCGCCACCGCGACCCGGTAGCCGTCGGGGCCGACGCGCTCGGCCCGGGACAGCCCGGTCGGCGACACCACGCCGCCCTCGCTGGTTGCGTCGTAGACCCGGTCCAGCGTGGGCTCCGCAAGCGCGTTTCCGGTCCCGGTCGGCGTCACGTCGACCAGCGTCGTCGCGTAGAGCGAGACGCCCGCACAGACCGCAAACAGCGCGACCAGCGCGACGACCGGCGTCGTCTGGCCGCGCCGCGCCTCAGGCGTCGACGAGGACGACATCGACCTCCTCCCAGGTGACCCGGCGGACGATCAGCGTCCTGTCGACGGGGCGCCACGACGCGTCCGTGGCGTCGGCCCGCGCGTCGACGACCGACTGGCGGAACGCGTCGGGGGATTCGAAGGCGCGTTCCGGCGGTGTCCCGTACAGCACGTCCCGGAGCGCCGACTCGCCGGGCGGGACGGGTGTGACCGGCCCGAACGACAGCGTCGCGTGTGCGGTCCCGCCTTCCGACCGGAGGCCGACCCGGCGGGTTCCGAGCCTGATCTCCGAGGCGTCGAGCGGGTGTTCCGCCGTCGCGGCGTACTCCGCGGCCGCGACGCGGTCGACGGTCGCCGCGGCGGCACCGGCGTCTGGCGGCGGTGCCGTCGGCAACCCCGCGGCCGCGCCGAACAGCGCCACGCCCGCCATCGACAGCCCGAGCCATCCGTACCACGCCTCCGTAGCGAAGTCGAACACGGGGTGGGTGGTCCCGGGATGGGATATAAACCCTCGCGACCCACGTGGGACCGCTCAGAACAGCGCCGAGGCGCCGACGAACGCGACCAGATAGGTCGGGGTCGCGGACAGCAGCGCGAGCCCGACACGGTAGCCGACCAGCGCCCGGTCCAGCCCGCGGTCCAGTCCGGTCGCGACCGCGGTGAGGATCGCCGCCAGCGCGAGCACGTACACGCCGACCGCGACGCCCAGCGTCGACGGCGGCAGCACCGCGCCTCCGGAACCGGCGCCGGCACCGGAGCCCGGGAGCGACCCGCCGGCCGACAGCGTCGACTCGGAGGCCGCCATCCGCGTCGCCATCGCCACTGTCGCGCCGCCGACGAGGGGTGCGAACACTGCAGCAGTGTGCTGCAGCGTGCCCGTGATCGCGGCGAGCTCCCGGCGCGCTTCCGCCTCGACGCGCCGGAGGTCGGTGAGGTGTTCCGCGAGCGTGACCAGCGTGGGCCCGGCGGGTCGGCCCTGTGCGGCGGCGACGCCCAGAAGCGAGGCCGTCGCTCGCGCACGCGGGCTCGGCACGTCGGCCAGGGCGCCGTAGTCGCCCAGAAACGCCCGTCGGACCCCGATCCGGAGCCGACGCCGCACCCCCGCGGCCGTCGCGAACAGGGCGCTCGTCCGCCCCGTGGTGGCGTCGGCGGCGGCCCCGATCGCAGTCTCGACCGACTCCCCGGCACCGACCCGACGGCCGACCACCGCGGTCGCGTCGGCGAGTTCGGACTCGATCGCACGCACGTCCGCTCGGACCCGAGCCATCGGGCGGTAGTGAACGGCGAGTCCGGCGCCGACCCCCGCTCCGACGGCGGCGACGGGGGCGGCCCACGGCGCGACCGCCGAGCCGACCGCCCCGCCGGCGACGAGCCCCGCAGCGCCCGCGAGCACGCCCCAGCGCGTCCCCGACGGCACGTCGGGGTGGTCCGGCCGGACCCGCGCCGGCGGCAGCGCGATCGGCCGCTGGAGCAGGAGCCACGCCCCGGCGCCGACCAGTCCGACCGGGAGGACGACGTCGTAGAGCCCGACGAACGCCGTCGCCGGAACGGGGACGCCGCCGGCCCTGGCGGCCGGCACGACGCCGACGAGCGCGAGCGGGAGGAGCACGCCGAACGCGTAGATCCCGCTCGCCGGCGCGCGGACCTCCCCCGCGAAGGCGGCCATCTCGTCGCGAGCGCCGTCGAGCACGGTCTCGAGTGCCCTATCGAGCGCGCGCTCGCGCTCGTCGCGTGGCGCGTCGACGGCCGCAATCAGGAGCGACACCGAGCGCTCCAACGCGGGGAACCACGACCGCCACTCGTCGGCGAACCCCTCGAAGCCGGTCCCGGACTCCCCGCGGGTCCGGTCGGCGTGGGCCGCGAGGCTCCGGGCGAGCGGTCCGGACCCCGACCGTGCCGCGAACGCGGCCGCCCGCTCGGGGGTCGAATCCAGCCTGAGCCGCAGCGCCGTCCGCGCAACCAGCCCCGGCGCGTCGCCGAGCGCACGGGTCCGGCGAAGCGCCGCAGCGGCGACCGGGAGCCGGTGACACACGTGGGTCGTTCCCAGCCCCACCCCGACCGCGGCGGGTACCGCCGCGGGGAGCGGGATCCCCGGAACCAGGACGCATACGACGAGACACGCGACCGCGCTGGGGACCGCGGCGACGTAGCCGGCACGGACGACGGTGTCGCCCCGGAGGTCGCTGTCGAGGAACGCGAGCGACCGGTGGAGTTCCGCGGTCGGCTCCACCGCCCCTGGGTACCACCCCGCCATCGCGCGGGCCGCCGTCCGGAGTCGCTCCGCGACCCCGGTCACCGCCCGGAGCCCCCCCGCACCCGGTCGCGGTCGGCCGGTCGGGTGAGCCCGGCGGCCGAGAGCCGGTCGAACCGCGCGGTGCGCCGCTCGACGGCCCCGAGCAACGCCTCCTGTGACTCGCCGTCGGCCCGAAGGCGTTCGAGCGCGACGCTGTCGCCGCGGCCGACGACGCCGGTCGACCGGAGCGCCCCGTCGTCGCGCTCGAACAGCGGCGTGAACGACGCGTCGCCGTCGGTTCCGCGGACCTCCTCGATGGCGGCGACGCGTCGCGCGTCGCCCTCGCGGGCGCAGGTCACCACCAGGTCGGTCGCGGCGAACGACGACGCGGGGACGTCGAGGTCGGAGACGACGCGTTCCCGCACCGCGGCCGCGGAGTCGCCGTGGATCGTCCCGAGCACGGCGTGACCGTGGGCGCCGACCCGCATCGCCTCGTAGAGCGCCGCCGCCTCCTCGCCGCGGACCTCCCCGACGACGAGCGCGCCCTCGCCCAACCGGAGCGCGGAGCGGAGCGCCCGCGCGGGAGAGACCGACACGCCGCCCGGCTCCGCGGTTCCGCCCGCGTCGGTGTGGAGCGCCTGCACGTCGCGGTCGTGGTCGCGAAGCGTCCCTACCGGGAGTTCGGGCGTGTCCTCGATCGTCACCACCCGCGTCGACTCCGGGAGTTCCCAGAGGAGTGCACCCAGGAGCGTGGTCTTTCCGGCGCCGCGGGTGCCGGCGACGATTGTGGCCGCCCCGCGTTCGACCGCGAGCGAGAGCACGGCGGCGGCCCGTGCCGGGATCGAACCCGCGGCCACCAGCCGAGGGAGCGTCCAGGCGTCGTCGTCGCGGACGCGGAACGCGAACCCGATCCCGTCGCTCGCGGGGTCGGTCACCCCGGCGACGCGGACCCGCCGCCCCGTCTCGGCCACGACCGAGGCGTCGAGCACGGGCGAACTCCGGGAGAACGCCCGGCCGCTCTCCCGCCGGAACCGCGAGGCGAGCGACGCCGCCCCCGCCGGCGTCAGCCGGACGTTCGTCCGCATCCGCTCGCCGTCCGCGACGACCCTGACCGGGGACTCCGACACCGGCGCGGAGACGACGACGTCCGACACCCGCTCGTCCGCGAAGAGGTGCTCGAGCACCCCGAGCCCGCGGGTGTGACGCGCGAGGACCGCGGACAGCGTCTCCACCGGGTCGTCGCCGGCGGCGACCCGCCGGACCGCCCGCCCCGGCGCCCGGGGGCCGCCGCCCACAGAACCGTCAGCGAGGAGGCCGTGGGCGGCCGACAGCGTCGCCATCGCGTCGGCGTCGAGGTCGTGAGCGACCGGCCGGAGGTGGTAGACCGGCCGGTCGTCGACCCGGTAGCGACGGACGCCGGCGTTCGTCTGGAGGTCGTAGGCGGCGTCCCCGGTCGCGGCCTCGGGAACCCGCCGCGAGACGAGGGCTTTCGAGAGCGTCGGCCCGACGAACGCGCGGACCGCGCCGTGGTCGGCGTCGGCGGTGTCGTCGTCGCCGTCCGACGCCACCGGGATCACCGACCTCGGCTCCGCCCGCTCGGACGCGCGTTCGACCCCGGCGGACAGCCCGGACTCGGCGGCGATCCGGGCGACGGCGCCGGCGCGCCCGGCGGCCCTGTGGGCCGCGTCGATCGGATCCCGGCGGGCGCGGTCGGCGAGGTCAGAGTCGTGGAACGCGACCCGCTCGACGAACCGTCCCGCCGCCAGGAGGAGCCCCACGGACCCGTCGACGTAGGTCCGCTCGACGCCGTCGGATCGTGTCCGAACGGCCGCCACGTCGCGGTCCGCGAGCGCGCCGATCACGGTCGCCCGGCACGCCGGGCTGGCCGCCAGGTCGCCGTCCCCGGGACACGCGTCGGCGTCGACGACCAACTCCCGGCGGTCGGCGGTCGTCACGCCGCCGACGCGTTCGACGGCGACCCGACACCGGCAGGGCGGCCCCGCGTCGGGGTCCGTCGTCGCACCTCCTGTCGCCGTCGCGCTGTCTGTTCCGTCCCCGATCCCGACCGCCGCCGCGACCCCCGCGAGCGACCCCGAGGGGGAGTCCCCGAGCGACGGGATACCGTCCGGAAGCATACGCCGCGTGGCCCCGTTCCAGTATATAAATCGTCGCCTCCGGGGGTCACCAGCCGGGCGCCCGCGTGACAACGATCTCGGGACCCCCGTGGGTTTGGACGAGCGCCACCGACACCGCGTGGCGGCCGGGCTCCCGGAACACGACCGGCCCGTCCGGCGTCCGAACCGGGACCGGGAGCCGGAGGTGGCGGCGTCGGGTGGGCGACGACACGGCGTAGGTGAGCGTGGGTCGGCCTCCCGGACCGTCCGGCGGGCCACCGACCGCGACGAACCCGGGCCGCACCGCCGCCACCGACCGGCCGGGGAGGGTGAACTCGACGCGCCGGGTCGCCGCCCTCGCCCGCGTCGCGGTCGCGTCCTGGGTCGTCGCGAGCGTCCGAGCGGCGCGTTCGAGCCGGTCGGCGACCGCCCCGACCTCGGCGTCGGTCCGGGCCGCCCGCGCGTCGTCGACCGCCGGGAGCGCGACCGCGAGCGTCGCCACGGTGAGGGCGGCGGCGACGACCAGCCGGATCACCGGAACGCGTCGCGGAGCCGGGCGGCGAGCGACCGGTCGGCGTCCTCGGCCGGCTCGGCGGGTCCAGCGCCCCCGACGGCCGTCGCGGTCCGTCCGGCGTCAGCCGCGCCGGACCCGACGCTGCTGATCGCCCCGCTTCCGGCCGCCGCGTCGTCGGTCGCTCCGGACCCGGCGGCGCGTGTGCGGTCGGCCCCGTCGACCGGCGCCGCCGACGGCCCACGGTCCCCCGGTTCCGTCCGTCCGGGTCGGTCGTCGCCCTCGCGACCGCGGTCGGCTCGCATCCCCGGTTCCGCCCGATCGGATCGAGCTTCCGGCTCCGGCTCCGGGTCGCGGTCCCGCGGCGTCCGCCGCCGGTCGGAAGCCGGCCGGTCCCGATCGTCGTCCGGCAGCCGCTCGCGGACCAGTCCCCGTTCTCCGGCGTCGAGTCGTTCCTCCACGGACTCGGCTTTCGCCAGCGCGGCCGAGGCTCGGCGTTCGACCGCCTCGTCGATCGCCCCGACGCCGTCGAGGAGCCCCCGGACTGCGTCGAGTTCGGCTTCGAGGTCGGCCACGCGGCGTTCGAGGGTGACCACGTCGTCGGCCTCGCCGTGGTTGCCGTTGCGTCCGGTCTCGGCCTCGGCGCTGGATTCGGGATCGGGCTCGGTCTCGGCCCCGTCGCCGGGGACGGCGCCCCGCTGTTCCGGCCCGCTCGTGTCGGTCGCGTCGTCG
>CAZIQT010000053.1:10353-14146 GCA_964541645.1 uncultured Halobellus sp.
GGCGGCTCCGTCGGCATACCGCGGGTGGCCGCGGGATCACGGATAAACGTCCGGCTCGGGAGAACGTTGAATAGTCGGGCTCCGAATGTCGAGGTATGAAGACCGTCCTGATCGGCGTCGGCCAGGCCGGCGGGAAGCTCACCCGCGAACTGGTCGAGTACGACGATCGGATGGGGTTCGACGCCGTCCGCGGCGCGGTCGGCGTCAACACCGCGGCCGCCGACCTCCGCGGCCTCCCGTTCGAGACCGTCCTGGTGGGCCAAGACCGGGTCAACGGCCAGGGCGTCGGCGGCGACAACGAACTCGGTGCCGAGGTGATGGAGTCCGACGCGCGTGAGGTCCTCGCCGCGCTCGACGGCCGGATCACCGCAGGCACCGAGTCGATCTTCGTCGTCGCCGGGTTGGGCGGCGGCACCGGCAGCGGCGGCGCGCCCGTCATCGCCCGGGAACTCGCCCGCGTCCACGACGTTCCGGTCTACGGCCTGGGGATCCTCCCGGGTCGCGACGAGGGGTCGATGTACCAGGTCAACGCCGGCCGGTCGCTGAAGACGTTCGCGCGCGAGGCCGACGCCCTGCTTCTGGTCGACAACGACGCCTTCCGGTCGGCGGGCGAGAGCATCACCGAGGGGTTCGACGCGATCAACCGCGCGGTCGCGAAACGCGTCGGGCTACTGCTCGCCGCCGGCGAGACCGTCGACGGGGTCGCCGAAAGCGTGGTCGACTCCTCGGAGATCATCAACACGCTGCGGGACGGCGGGATCGCGGCGCTCGGCTACGCCGACGCGGAGGCCGCCCCCGACGCGGAGGGGAACATCAACACGGTCACGAGCACCGCCCGGAAGGCGGTCCTCACCGGATCGAGCCTCCCGAACGCCACCGACGCCGACGCCGCGCTCCTGATCGTCGCCGGCGACCCCGACGCAATCCCGCGGAAGGGCGTCGAGCGCGCCCGGACGTGGGTCGAGGAGGAGACCGGGAGCCTCCAGGTCCGCGGCGGGGACTTCCCGCTGTCGAGCGACCGACTCGCGACCCTCGCGTTGCTCGGCGGGGTCGAACGCTCGGAGCGGATCCAGTCGTTCATGGACCGCGCCGCGGCGGCACAGGCGGCGGAACAGGAGTCCGAAGAGTCGGCCGATCCCGGCGCACAGTGGGCGAGCGACGACCTCGACGACCTGGTGTAGCCGGAGGGTCGTCGCCGTCGGGCGCGGCCGGTGACCCGCGCTGTCATTTACAGAGGGTCGCGCCGTCGAACTCCGTGCGGGTGTAGTCGACGTCGAGCAGGTCGAGGATGGTGGGCGCGATGTCGTAGAGGTCGGCGTCCTCGATCGCGACATCGGGGTCGTCGACGAACAGCGAGGCGTTGTCGAAGCTGTGCATCCCGTTTCTGGGCCCCGTCCCGAACACCTCGTCGTGGCCGGTGAACCCCGACTTCAGGTCGAACCCGTGGTTCGGAACGACTACGAGGTCCGGCGCGATGTCGTCGTGGTCGCCGCGGAAGGCGTCTTCCTTCTCGACGACGCGGTCGGCGACCGGCCGGCCGTCGGGGCTTTCGAGGGCTTCGAGGTCGGCTTTGAGTTCGGCGCGGACCGACTCGTAGTCGGACTCGGGGACGGCGCCGTCGGGTTCGCGACCGTCGAGGTTGATGTAGAACCGGCCGGGGATGAAGGAGTACGCCCGGGTGTCGGCGGCGACGTCGCCCAACTCCTCGTGGTCGTCGTCCTCGTAGGAGAGCCACCCCTCCTCTTCGAGCCACGCGTTGCAGTGGACTTCGTAGTCGAGCGAGGTGAAGCCGTGGTCCGACGCCACCACGAGCGTCACGTCGTCGGGCAGCGACTCGCGGATCTCCCCGACGTACTCGTCGACCCGCTCGTAGAACTCCAGGAACGCCTCCCTGTTGTCGCCGTCGCGTTCGTAGTCCTTGAACAGGAAGTGGTTCACCCGGTCGGTGGTCATGAACACCCCGAAGAAGAGGTCCCAGTCGTCGCGGCCCAGCACCGACTGGAACGCCTCGAACCGCTTGTCGAGGGTCTCGTGGGCGTCCTCGACGAACGCGGTCTTGTCGTCGTCGTGGCCGAGCTTGGCGTTGACGTCGATCCGGTAGCCCATGTCGTCGAGTTCGTCGCGGAACGACTCGGGGTGGGCGGCCTTCTCGACGCCCGGGGAGAGAAAGCCCGACACCATGCGCTGGACGTCGCGCTGCGGCGGGAAGGTTACGGGCACGTTGAGCACGCTGGCCTGACGGCCGGCGTCGGTGACGCGGTCCCACACCCGGGTGGCCTGGACGTCCCGCCCCATCGGCACGTAGGTGTCGTACGACCCCGTCTCACGGTCCTGAAACCCGTATACCCCGGTCTCGCCCGGATTCACGCCCGTGGTCAGGGAGGGCCAACACGCCGAGGACTCCGGCGGAACGATGCTGTCGATGGCGCCGGCGCTGCCCTCCGCTTCGAGCGCGGCGAAGTTCGGAAACCGCTCGGGGTTGTCGGCGAGCAGACTGAACGGAACGCCGTCGATGCCGACGAATGCGACGCGCGGGTCGCTTTCCCCGCGCAGCCGGTCGAACAATCCCATACTCTCCGTTCTCCCCGACGCTCATAAGAACTTTCGTCTCCGTCCCGGAGTCGTCGACGCGCCGGCGTGCGGCGACGGTCGCCGCCGCCTCCGAAGGGGCGAAGGAGCGAAGTGGATCCCGGTCCAAGGACGACGAAAGCCGTGAAGGAGTTCGAACGAAAGCAGTTGCTGGAGCGCGTCAACCGCGAGGCCGCGACCGTCGGCGCGTCGATCCCCGAGACGATCGACGTGCAGGGCGAGGAGGTCGACCTCCGGACGTTCGTCTTCGAGATCAAACGCCGCGACACCATCCCGCCCGGGGAGCGCGAGCGGGTCGATCGGGCGAAGAAGAACCTCCGTCGGGAGCGGCTCCAGCGCGTCCAGCGGATCGAGGACGGCGACGTGACCTACGAGCGCGGGGAGCGGCTGGCCGAGAGCGTCATCGGGATCGACCGCGCGCTCAACGCCTTGGAGCAGCTCCGACCCGTCGACCTCGAAGGCGAGGCCGACCGGAAGGAAGCGGCGGACCGGAAGCGGTGGATGAACTTCCTGAAGCAGGCGCTCGGCCGCGACGACGGCGGCGCGTCGGCGCAGGGCGGCCGGGGCCGGAGCCGGGGTGGCGGGCTGTGAGCCGCAACGACGAGGTCGCCGCCCGGCTGGAGGAGTTCGCCGACCTGCTGGAAGCCGACGGCGTGGCGTACAAGCCGAACGTCTACCGCCGGGCTGCCGAGAACGTCCGGGGACACACCCGACCGATCGAGGAGCTCGCCGCCGAAGGCGCCGACGCGGTGGAGACCATCGACGGCGTCGGCGACGCGATCTCCGGGAAGATCGTGGAGTACGTCGAGACCGGCGAGATCGCGGAGCTGGAGGCGCTCCGGGCGGAGCTCCCGGTCGACATCACCGCGCTCACCCGCGTCGAGGGCGTCGGCCCCAAGACGGTCGGCACCCTCCACGACGCGCTCGGGATCGAGACCCTGGACGACCTCGCGGCGGCCGCCGAGGCGGGCCGGATCCAAGAGGTGAAAGGGTTCGGCGCCACGACCGAGGCGAACATCCGCGAGAACGTCGCGTTCGCCCGGCGGGCACAGGGTCGGACCCGACTGGGCGACGCCCGCCCGCTGGCGGAGGCGGCGCTGCGATTCCTCCGCGACCACGACGCCGTCGAGGCGGCCGACGTCGCGGGGTCGATCCGACGGTGGCGCGACACCACCGGCGACGTGGACGTGCTGGTGGCCTCCGA
>CAZIQT010000054.1:0-9384 GCA_964541645.1 uncultured Halobellus sp.
ACGCCCGACGAGGAGGTGCTGTCGACCGGCGCGGCCGCCCTCGACCTCGACGCCGACCTGTACGTCGTGGGTGAACCGACCGGCCTTGACGTCTGTCCGGCTGCGAAGGGCCGGTTTCAGGGCACGTTGACCCTGTCGGGAACCGCCGCCCACGCCGCCGAACCCGACTCCGGCGCAAACGCGGTCGCGGGGCTCGAAGGGGCGCTCGCCGCGATCCGGCGGTTCGACGCCGACCGCGACCCCCACCCCCAGTTGGGGCCGGCGACGCTCACGCCCACGACCGTGACCGGCGGCGAGGCGACCAACCAGGTCCCCGCCCGGTGTGCGCTCGTGGTCGACCGTCGGAGCGTGCCCCCGGAGACCGCCGCGGGCTTCCGGTCGGCGCTGACCGCGACGCTTCGGGAAGCCGTCCCGGACGACGTCGGCGTCGAGTTCGCGCTGACCGACCGCCCCACCCCGTTCCTGGAGGCGTTCGCGACCGACGTCGACCACGAACTCGTCCGGACGCTCGCGGCCGCGGCCGACCGGGCCGGCGGGTCGGGGGCGGTCCGCCCGTTCTCGGCCGCGACGGAGGCGTCGTACTTCGCGCCCGCCCCGGTGGTGGTGTTCGGCCCCGGCGAACTCGCCGACGACGAGGGCGCGGTCGCTCACGCCGACCGCGAGTACGTCCCGGTCGCGGCGGTTCGCCGCGCCGCCGCCGCGGTGACGGACGCGACGCGACGGTTGATCGGGTGACCACTGACCCCGCGTTCACGGACCGCAGACGGCTTCAAACGCCCATTTAACCTTTCGGCGGCTACTTGCCGGGTCCGCCCGTCGGGCCGAACGGAATGCGACGACGCCTCCCATCCGACGGTTCGGACCGTAGCATCGACCGATCGATACCCGGGACGCGACGGCTCGCAGTCGCCGTGCTCGCTGCGGTGCTCGCGTGCTCGGTCGCGGTCGCGCCCGCCGCGGCCCAGTCCGACGGCGACGCCGTCGAGTTGGAGACCGAGTCGGTCCCGTCGACCGAGAACGCGACGGTGGCCGGGACGACGACGCTCGATTCCGGCACCGAACTCCGGGTCCTGCTCCGGTCGACCGGCGACACCGAACCGCGGTTCCTCCGGTCGACGACCGCGACCGTCGGCCCCGACGGGGCGTGGAACGTCACGACCGACCTCTCTGCGGTCGGGACCCACGACCGGCTGTCGGTGACCGTGACGGCGGCCGAGGGCGACGCCTCGGAGACGTTCGAAGCGTCGCTGCGTGACGACCGGGCGAGCGGGTCGGCCGGCGAAGCGCCGGTCTCGACGCCCGGGTTCGGCGTCGTCGCCACGGTCGCCGCACTCCTCGGGGGCGCGGCCGTCCTCGCGCGACCCCGACGGTAGCCGCCGGGCCTCGCGACCCGCGGTCCGTAACGGCCATACGCGCCGCCGGCGTCGGTCGCGACATGTACGAGGCGGTCTACGCCCACCCGGACGGCGACGCCACGGCGGCCCGGTTCGCGGCGGCGGCCGACCGGTACGGGTACGACGGGGTGGTCGTCCGCGCGGTCGACGCCGACCCCGACTACGAGCGGCTGCGGTCGTCGGCGTCGATCGACCTGGTCGACGCCGTCGAGGTGGTCGCCCCCGATCCCCAGCACGCCAGCGGCGCGGTGGGGAACGCCCGCCCCGAACGGACCGTGGTCTGCGTCCGCGGTGGGACGGACGCGCTGAACCGCTTCGCGGTCGAGCAGCCCCGCGTCGACGTGCTCGCACGACCGTTCGTCGGCGGTGGCGACGGCGACGGCGACGTCAACCACGTGCTCGCGAAGGCCGCCCGCGACAACGGGGTCCGGATCGAGGTGAACCTGGGGCCGGTGCTCCGGGACCGCGGCGGCGGGCGCGTCCGCCACCTGAAGCGACTCCGGCGGCTGCGACGGATCGTCGACCACTACGACGCGCCCTACGTGGTGAGCGCCGCCGCCGACTCGCACCTCCGGCTCCGGGCGCCGCGGGAGCTCGCCGCCGTCGGCGAGGCGGTCGGCCTCGGCGGCGAGTGGACCCGCGCGGGGCTCGACGCATGGGAAGGCTTGGTTGCGCGGAACCGAACGCGGCTGTCCGAGTCGTTCATTGCCCCCGGCGTCGAACGTGGTCGGTATGAAGAAGACGATCGATGAGCACGCCGAGCGGTTCTCCGCCGCGGCGGCGTCGTACGACGACGACCAGGACTCTCCGGAGTATCTGGCGTGTGCGGACCTGGTGGTCGAACACGCCGCGCCCGACGCCGACGACGTCGTGGTTGACCTCGGCACCGGAACCGGCGCGATCGCGCTCGCGCTCGCGCCCGCCGCGGGCCGGGTGATCGGCCGCGACATCAGCCCGGGGATGCTCGACGAGGCCCGGTCGAAGGCCGCGGAGGCGGGGGTCGACAACGTCGCGTTCGGGGAGGGCCGGTTCCGCGCGCCGAACTACGACGGTCCGGTCGCGACCGTGACCTCGAACTTCGCGATGCACCACCTCTCCGACGACGAGAAGCGCGCGGCGATCCGAACCATCGCGGGGCTGAACCCTCGGCGGTTCGTGCTCGGGGACGTGATGCTCTTCGGCGACCCCGATCCCACGGCGCCGTTCTACGACCCCGAGGTCGACGACCCGGCGACGGTGGGGACGCTCGCCGACGCGCTGACCGACGAGGGGTTCGCGCTGGTCGCGGTCGAGCGCGTCCACGACCAGGTGGGCGTGCTGGTGGCCGACCGGTTCGGCGACGGCAGCGAACGCGTCGCGGTCGCCGGGGTCGGTGAGGGCGATCCGGGAGACGGGCCCGACGCCGGGGGCGCCGACGGCCCCACGCCGGGTGACGGCGGGTGAAACACCTCCCGAAACACCTCCGGTCCCGGTGGCGGTATCTCGCGGTCGGGATCGAGACCTGGCCGGACGCGGCGTTCGACCGCGCGGCGTTCCAGCGGGCGGTGTGGTACGCCGCCCAGGACCTCCACGGCGATGTCGGCAGCGCGGAGACCGACCTCACGGTGCTCGAGTTCGGCCTCGCCGACGGCGACGGCGAGGCGATCGTCCGGGTCCACCGCGGAACCGAGGACCGCGCCCGCGCCGCCGTGGCGTGTCTGGCGGCCGTCGACGGCCACCCCGTCGGGGTCCGCGTCCGCGGGATCTCGGGGACCGTGCGGGCCTGTGAGGAAAGGTATTTGAACGGCCGGGCCGGAGAAATGCAACAGAGAAACGTCGTGTTCGATTCCGAACCCCGCCCTGCCGTCGTCCGCGAGACGCGCATCGACGTCGACGTCGGGGACGGGTTCGTGGGCACGACGCGGCTCGATTTCGAGTGATACTATGCAGGGACAAGCCCAACAGCAGGCATACGACCGTGGAATCACGATCTTCTCACCCGACGGTCGTCTCTACCAGGTGGAGTACGCCCGCGAGGCGGTCAAGCGCGGCACCGCGAGCGTCGGCGTCCGGACCCCCGACGGGGTCGTGCTCGCGGCCGACAAGCGGTCGCGATCCCCCCTGATGGAGCCGACCAGCGTCGAGAAGATCCACAAGGCCGACGACCACGCCGGGATCGCCTCGGCGGGCCACGTCGCCGACGCTCGCCAGCTCATCGACTTCGCCCGCCGCCAGGCGCAGGTCAACCGGCTGCGGTACGGCGAACCGGTCGGCGTCGAGACGCTCACCAAGAACATCACCGACCACATCCAGCAGTACACCCAGGTCGGCGGCGCGCGGCCGTTCGGCGTGGCGCTCTTGGTCGGTGGCGTCGAGAACGGCGATCCGCGGCTCTACGAGACCGACCCCTCGGGGACGCCCTACGAGTGGAAGGCGGTCTCGATCGGGGCCGACCGCAGCGACATCCAGGAGCACCTAGAAGAGAACTACGACGAGGATCTGAGCCTCGACGACGGCGTCGGGCTGGCGCTGCGGGCGATCGCGTCGGCCAACGACGACGAACTCGAAGCCGCGGGTGTCGACGTAGCGACGATCGACGCGGACTCGGAGTCGTTCGTCGAACTCGACAACGACGAGATCGCCGCGTACATCGTCGACAACGACCTCGAACCGACCGAAGACGAGGACGTCGACGGCGACGCCGAGGAGTAACTCCCGGTCGCGTTTCGGGATCGACGGCGACTCGCCTTCACACCGCTCTCCTGCCGGCAGTACATCACCAACAGCCGGGATAGCCGATTCCAGCGGTAGCCCACGGCGTCAGCCAAACAGGAGACGTACGGCGGTCCCACCGTCGAGATCAGTTCCTGCGGTGGACGCTCGGTACTCCTACCGCGAGCGACCGCAGGGAGCGAGCGGGCCAAGGAACTCTCGACGGAGCGGCAGAGCCGCGACGGAGAGGGTGACGCTGCGCTTTTGGCCGAGCTTTTGCAAGCGACCGAAGGGAGCGCAGCAAAAGGTCGGTGTTAGTACTCCTCGTAGGCGAGGTTCATCAGCCACTGGGAGAACGCGTCGCTGTTGTGGTTGACCTCCTCCTCGCCGATGAACGGCGAGAGCATGTCCCCCGCCATGAGCAGCCCGAACGCCAGGTCGCGGGCGGCGGGCTCCAGGTGGTAGGTGTTGTGGCCGTCGTAGACCGTCTCCTCGCGCTCGATGAGCCCCTGGGCGGCGAGCGAGTCGGCGATCCGGCTGCCCTTCCGCGAGGAGATGTCGAGCTCCTTCCAGAAGTCGCTCTGGTGGATCCCACCCGTCTCCCGGATGAGTTCCAGCCCTTCGCGTTCGTCCTCCGAGAGGTCGGCCTCAGCGGCGCTCGCGCTCATACGCGTATATGCCGCGTCGAGTCGCTTAAAGTTGGCTTTCGACCCGGCGGAACGCCGTCTCACACGGCGGTCCGTCGGCGAACCGGACGTCGACGGTGCCGTCGGCGCGGAGCGTGAACAGCGACGACGACCGGGTTCCGAACCCGCGGTCGGGGTCGTGGACGCAGACGCCGTAGTCGTGGTCACCCAACGCGTCGGCCGCCCGCGCCCGCCACGCCGACGCCGACTCCCCGGAGCCGGGGGCGAGCGCCTCCCGAAGCCGCGTCGCGTTTCGCGACTGTTCGACCCCGCGGTCGGGCGCCCGTTCGGGCTCGACGTACTCGCCGTCGACGCCCACGTTGACGACGACGTGGACCCCCGGGTCCAGCCGCCGCACGTCGAGGCCGCCGTCCCACTCGACGTACAGCGCGGTCGGGTCGCCAGGGGTGGTGGCGCCGCCGCGCTCGGCGACGACGAGATTGAACCCGTCGTAGGTGTGCGCCCCGACCGCCTCGTCGATCACGCCACGGGCCTCGTGGGTCGAGGCGGCGTCGAGGACGTCCCGGACCAGCAGGCCGCGGGAGCGCTCGCCTCCACCCGGGACGTCCACCCACCGGTTCGTGATCGCCGCGAGGACGCCGTGTTCGTTGACGCCGATCCAGGTTCCGCCCGCCTCGGCGTCGCGCGGGGCGAGGACGGCCGGGTCACGTCCGGAGACTGCGGGCGGCTCCGCCGCCCGACCCAAGCGCTCGTCGCGGTTCGCGGCGACGACGACCGGCGCGTCGTCGAAGACGCGCCACCCGATCGTCAGCGTACACATGGCCGATTTACAGCGGGCGGCGACAATACCCTGTCGACGCCGAGGGTCGGGGACGGCCGCGGCCCCCGAGGGGGGACCATTGAAATGGGTACTCCACGAACCCGGAACCGGAATGTACGACCGGATCCTCCTTCCGACGGACGGCAGCGACGGGACCGAACAGGCGCTCTCGCACGCGGTGGAGATCGCCCGGGGGCGCGACGCGACCATCCACGCGCTGTCGGTGATCGACCGCCGGCTCTACCTCGCGGCCGACGAGACCCAGAAGTCCGAACTGAAGTCGTCGCTGCGGGACGACGCGCGGGCGGCGGTCGACCGCGTGGCCGACGGAGCAGCCGACGCGGGCGTCGACTGCACCACCGCGGTCCGCGACGGCGTCCCCTACCGGGTCATCCTGGAGTACGCCGCGGAGCGGCCGGTGGATCTGGTCGTGATGGGGACCCACGGCCGGTCCGGCCGCGACAAACTCGCGAACCTCGGCAGCGTCACCGAGCGGGTGGTCGAGAACACCGACACCCCGACCCTGGTGGTGCGGATCGACGAGAGCGACGCCGACGGCCATGAGGCGTCGTAAACCCCAACGCGCCGGCCAGAGGTCGCTCAGACTTCGACCCGACTGTCGCGGTCGACAACCTCGTATCCCTGCGCTTCGAGCGCCGCGTCGCGGTACCGGCGGGCGACGAACCGCTGGGGGAGCCGCCGCAGCCCGAACTGCCGGTCGGACCCGTAGTCGTACGTCACCACGGTCCGGCCGTCCTCCCGGGCGACGCGGACGGTGTACGTCGACCACGGCTCGCCGTTCGCGGTGACGTCGAGGTCGACGGTCCGTTCGCCGTCGGCGGCGGCCGTCCGCGCGTGGACCGTCACCTCGACCGACCGCAGGCCGAACAGGTACGACACCTCGTAGGTGACCGCGTCGCCGTCGGCGGAGACGGCGTCCGCGACCCCCCACTGGAAGACGAGCACCGGCGGCGCCGGGCCGGTGAACGCGTCGACGACCGCCTCGGGGGACGCGTCGGTTTCGAGCCGGACGGTTCCGCGGGTCTCGAAGAGCGGCGCGCGAACGACGACGAGGAGGACGGCGGCGACGGCGACCGCCGGCACCAGCGACGTCGCCAGAAACGTCGCGAGGAACGCGAGCATCACGATCGCGGCGACGAGCGCGCTCAGGGGCCGTTCGTACCGCCGGTACCGTTCCGCGACCGCGCGTGCGCCCCGCGGGCGGCCGAGGTTGTCGGTGGAGGGCATCGGGTCGGATCCCGTCACCTCAGCGACGTATGTCTGTCGGAACGGCCCGGCGGTCGACGGCCGGGCCCGTGGTCGCCGACCCGCCGTGGCGGCCGACGACGGGGCACAGCGCGCACACGCGACCGACATTATCATATCCGTCGCTCCCGGAGGTCGACGCGATGAACTTGGACGAGTACGTCGACCTCGAACGCAACGAGCGGGCGGAGCGTCGGCGGCTCGCCGAAGCGAAGTCATACGATATCGTCGACCACCTCGAAACCTTCCAGGACCGCTTCGAGGAGACTGTCCAGGGCGACTCGTTGTACGGCGGGGTGTCGCCGTCGATCTTCGTGGGGACGTCGAACTACCCTCGCGTGTCGACGGGCGTGCTCTCGCCCGTCGGCCACGACGACGACGCCGAGCGCTTTGAGACCTCCGGCGCGTGGTACGACGAGGGGGTGTCGATCACCGACGTGTTCGAGCGCCGCACCTCGCTTCTGAACTCCACGCGGTCCCAGGAGGTGACGAGCGTGGCCGACTCCTGGAACGGCTTCCTCGGCACCCAACGCGAGGTCGCGATCGCCGACCGGCCGGTGACCGTCGAGATCGGGCTCGACGAGCGCCCCGACGTCGACCTCGACGTCGGCGTCGAGGACGTTGCGACCCCGGTCGGACCGCGGGCGCGGGCGACCTCCGCGGAGCTCGCGGAGAACCCTCACGTCCCTCGGGCCGTCGAGAAGACCCTCGAGGACGACGACTGGAACGCCCAGGGCGCGATCACCTACCTCTACCGCCGCGGGTTCGACGTCTACGACGTCAACACCATCCTGTCGGCGGGGGCGCTCGGGCGGACCGACCAACGCCGGCTGGTGCCCACCCGGTGGTCGATCACCGCGGTCGACGACACCGCCGGCAAGTACCTCCGCGGGCGGATCCGCACCACCCAGGCGATCGACGGCGTGGAGGTCCACCGCAACGAGTTCCTGGGCAACGCGTTCTGGGTGCTCTTAGCGCCCGGCGAGTGGGAGTACGAGCTGGTGGAGCTCAAAGCGCCGGGGAGCGTCTGGAACCCAGACCCCGAGGCCGGGATGTACCTCGCCGCCGACCGGGAGGGGTCGGAGGGCCGGACCGGATACGTCGAGGAGACCGCGGGGGCGTACCACGCCGCCCGGCTGGGCGTCCTCGAACACCTCGACGACCGCGGTCGGCAGGCGAAGGCGCTGGTGGTCAGACACGCCTCCGAGGACTACTGGGGGCCGGTCGGGGTCTGGCAGGTCCGGGAGGCGGTCCGGAACGCGTTCGACGCCGACGCGCACGGCACCGCCGAGACGTTCGACGCGGCGCTGCGCGGCGTCACCGATCACCTCCCGGTGTCGCTACCGACGCTCCGCCGGAAGTCGACGATGGCCGCGGGACTGCAGACGACGTTCGGCGACTTCGGGTAGCCCGCCGCGGCGAGGTCGGCGCACGGCGTGGCCCCGCCGCCGGGCCGTCACGGAACGGGCGATACTACTTTAATCGTCCACCGTGACGTTCCGGCGGAGGTCTCACGGTGGAAATCTCAGATAAGCTCCTGTGTCTGTTCAACGCTGACGTTCGCGACGAGGACGACCGGTACGTCGTCGAGATACCGAAACGAGAGGTCGAAACGGGGTCGATCGACCCCGGCGAGACGTACCGCGTCGCGCTCATCTCCCGCTCCGGCGAGTCGTCGTCCGACGCCGCCGACTCCGGGGAACCGTCGTCGGAGCCCCAACCCCCGGTCGAACCCGGCGAACTCCGGTACGTCGAGATCGAGGACATCGGCAAGCAGGGCGACGGCATCGCCCGCGTCGAACGCGGGTACGTCATCATCGTGCCCGACACCGACGTCGGTAGCCGCGTGAAGATCGAGGTCACCGAGGTCAAATCCAACTTCGCGGTGGGCGAAGTGATCGAGGAGGAGGTCTGAGGCCTACTCCGCGTTCGGCCGCCGGTTCTCCGGGTAGCCTCCGGTGAACGTCGCGAAGTCGACCTCGGGGCTCGGGACCGCCGCGGCGGTCTCGTAGGGCCGGTTGACCACGATGTCGCCGGCGGTGCTCGACCCGATCCCCGGGATCGCGGTGAGTTCGTCCATCGACGCCGCGTTCGGATCCAGCGGATACGGTACGCCGGTGACCGACCGGTAGCCGTGGTCGACCACCGCGACGTCGACGGTCCGGCCGAGGGTCCGCTCGCCCGGGATCCCGACCAGGAGCGGGTAGGTGCCGAGTTGGCGGCCGAACGTCCGGCCGCCCTCGTGGTACTCCAGGTGGACGTCGGGCAACACCGTCCCCACCGGTGCGACCCGCCGGAGCATCGGCCGGTCGATCTCCTCGCGGACCTCGCGTTTGTACCGCTTGAACCGCTCTCTGTGGTCGATCGCGATGTCGGCGCCCGCCTCCGACATCTCGGTTCCCTCGAACGCCATGACCTGCCGGATGTTGATCCGGCGGACCATCAGCCCCGCGTCGTAGACCCGCCGGAGGAACCGCTTGTTGTGCGCGAACGTCTCCGGGCGCTCGCCGTTGAGGCCGTGGAGCAGGTTGATGCCGGGGAGCAGCTTCGGGAGCCGGGTCGCCGG
>CAZIQT010000054.1:9484-13892 GCA_964541645.1 uncultured Halobellus sp.
CCGCGGAGCGCCCCGCCGTCCCCGTGGGTCGGGGCCGCGTCGGGATCCTCGCCCGGTCGCCACCCCGCCTCCTCGTTGACGATCCGGATCGCCTCGAAACACTCGTCGGCGGTGACGTTGAGGTGGTTCTCCTCCTGGACCACGGGGTCCGCGGATTCGAGGCCGAACGCCGCGGTGTCGCCGGGGGTGTTGTGTGCGGCGATGATCCGGATCCCCTCCCTCGACTTCTCGGGCCAGTTCACGATCGTGATGGGGTTCATGTTGTCGAGGTGGAGGGTTTCGAGGTCGGGAGCGACCGCCCGGATCCCGCCGTAGAGCTCGCGGAGCGCGTCGGGGTTCGGGGCTTCGCCGTCGCCGCCGTACGCGAGGATGTCGGCCTGTCGCCCCAGCCGGAAGTGGCGGACGCCGCGGTCCGAGAGCGCGTCGACCTCGTCGACCACCGACCCCGGCGGGCGGAACGCGGGGTCGCCGTACATCGGCTCCGTGCAGAACGAACACCGGTAGGCGCACCCCCGGGAGGTTTCGAGTTCGCAGATCAGGTAGTCGGGGTGGTTGGGGTGGTGTTCCACCACGAACGCGCCGCGTTCGGCCCACCGGTCCACCTCGTCGTTGCTCCGGTACCGGTTCTCGAACCCCTCCAGCCCGTTGTCCACGAGGTCGTGCGCCGCGGCCTCGACGTCGCCCATCGCGAGGAAGTCGTAGTCGAGGTCGCGGCGCTCCATCTCCTGGGCGCCGGCGTTCTCCTCGCCGACGCCGAACCGGATCGGGCCGCCCATCACCGAGGTTCCCTCCGCGACCCACGCGAGTTCGCGCACCTCGTCGGGTTCGGCGGGTGTGCCACCGACGTAGCTCCCGGGGACGGTCATGCCGCCGATGTAGACGAACAGGTCGGCGTCGGCCACGTCGGCCCACTTCCCGCGGTCCTCGCGGAGTTCGTCGATGGTGTGGTAGGTGACGTTGCCTTCGGGGACGCCGGCGTCGACGAGGGCGCCGGCCGTGAACCGGGGGTACGTGGAGACGTACGGCGGCACGCCGAAGTGTGCCGGCTCGTCGACGTAGCCGTCGACGAGCGTCACCGAGAGGTCGGCCGGGTCGGTCATACCCACAGCGAGGCGGTCGAGGGGTAAAACGCTCACCCTCTCGGCCGTGGGCGTCGGCCCCCGGACCGAACCGCAACACCGGTTACCCGCCGGTCCGTTCGGTGACGTATGCCAGACGACGCCCGTCGTGACGGCGGCGACGCCGACGACGCAGGCGACGCGACCCCCGCCGCGGTCCGCCCCGCCCGCCCCGAGGACGCCGCCGGCGTCCGCGAGGTGTACGCCCCGTTCGTCCGGGACTCGCCGGTGACGTTCCGGACCGAGGTGCCGTCGGTCGAGGCGGTCGCCGCGGAGATCCGGGAGACCCGCGCCGCCGACGAGTATCCGTGGTACGTTGCGACCGCCGACGCCGGGGAGCGTGGGGTCGTCGGCTACGCGTACGCCAGCCGGCTCCGCGACCGCGCGGCCTACCGGTGGACCGCCGAGACCTCGGTGTACGTCGCCCCCGACGCCCACCGCGACGGGATCGGAACCCGGCTCTACGACCGGCTGCTCGCCACCCTCCGGCGGCAGGGATACTGTTCGGCGTACGCCGCCGTCGCGACCCCGAACCCCGAGAGCGTGGCGTTCCACGAGGCGCGCGGGTTCGAGCGGGTCGGCACCTTCCCCGCGTCGGGGTTCAAACTCGGGGAGTGGCACGACGTGGTGTGGTACCACCGCCGGCTCCGCGACCCCGAGGGGGAGCCGGCCGCCCCGAAACCGGCGTCGGCGGTCGACCCCGACCGCGTCGACCGGTAGCCGGAGTCGCCACGTTCAAGCGCGCCGGCCGAGTTGCACCCACAAGATGACGCGAAGCGTGTGGCTGAAGGCCGACGACACGGTCGGCGACTGGGAGGCACGGAAGCGGCGGATCACCGCGGGGCTCGAAGCCGGCGTCGACTGGGTGCTCGTCGACGAGGCGGACGTCGGGCGCGTCCGCGAGCTCGGCGACGTCTCGGTCGCGGCGTTTCGCACGGACACCGAAGCCACGTTCATCGACGACGTCGGCGCCGCGGACGACGGGGGCGCGGCTCCGGTGGACGCCGCCGACCTGGGGGAAAGAACGGACGACGCGGCGCCCGACGCGTCCGTCGTCGGCAAGGGCGGCGAGGGCGACGGCACCGTCGACCTCCCGACCGACTTCTCGGGGTCGGCGGACCTCACCACGCTCCGCCGGGCCGACGGTCGGGCGCAGGGGGCGTACGTCCGGATCCGCTCGGAGGAGTACGAGGCGTTCGCCGAGGCGGCGGCCGGCGACGCCGACTACACCATCGTGATCGGCGACGACTGGACCATCATCCCCCTGGAGAACCTCATCGCCCGCATCGGGGCGGAGACCGACCTGATCGCCGGGGTGACCTCCGCGGCGGAGGCCGAAACCGCGTTCGAGACGCTGGAGATCGGTGCCGACGGCGTGTTGCTCGACTCCGACGATCCCGACGAGATCCGCCGGACCGTCGAGGTCCGCGACGACGCCGAACGCGAGACCCTCGACCTCCAGTGGGCCACCGTGACCGGCGTCGAGCGCGCCGGGATGGCCGACCGGGTCTGCGTCGACACCGGGAGCCTGATGGACCACGACGAGGGGATGCTGGTCGGGAGCATGAGCCGCGGACTGTTCTTCGTCCACGCCGAGACCGCCGAATCGCCGTACGTCGCCTCCCGGCCGTTCCGGGTGAACGCCGGCGCGGTTCACGCTTACGCCCGCACCCCCGGCGGCGGCACCACCTACCTCTCGGAGTTGGGGAGCGGCGACGAGGTCCAGGTGGTCGACAGCGACGGCGGGACCCGCGAGGCGGTCGTCGGCCGCGTGAAGATCGAGAAGCGGCCGATGTTCCGGATCGAGGCCGAGGTCGACGGCGACCGGGTCGAGACCCTGCTCCAGAACGCCGAGACCATCAAGATCCACACCCGCGAGGGCCGTACCGCGGTCACCGACCTCGACGCCGGTGACGAAGTGCTGCTGTTCTACGAGCGGACCGCACGACACTTCGGCGAGGCCGTCGAGGAGAGCATCATCGAGAAGTAAGCAGGGTCACCGCGGCCACGACCCGCGGGACGTATCTCCAGTCCCCACGCCCCGGTCACCGATCGTCGGGCCCGCGCCGGCTCAGGACCCGCCGTCCCGTTCGGTTCCGCCTCCGGGGTCGACCCACTCCAGTTCGGCCGTACACCACGGACAGAAGTCGAGTGTGCGGTCGAGCGCCTTCCCGCAGGCGGGACACGACGGGCTGTCGCCGCCCGCGGCGGGCGGCCCGGCGGCGAGCCGGTGGGCGTCGAGCGTACTGAGGAGCAACAGCACGAACACCGGCCACACCACGGTCCCCGGGAGCGACGCCGGGTCGATCGCGGCGACCGCCCCGGGCGCGCTCAGGCCGCCCGTTTCCGGGAGCACGAACGCGGCGACGAGCCCGATAGTGGCGGCGACCACGACGACGAACCACGCCGCGGCCCGTCGCCACCGACGGAGGTAGAGGTGGCCGACCCCGGCGACCCCGACGGTGGCGCCGAGAACGGCGGCGAGCGTCGCGACCACCGCACGTCGACTCGGTCGGTTCATATCTCGCCCGGACGTAACGCTCGTGGTTAAACGTGCGGAAACCGCTCCGGCCTCCGGCGCCTTGCGGTCGGAGCTACGCGACTCCGATGCTCTCTTCGGCTTCCAACAGCTCGTGGTACCGGTTTCTGATCGTGACCTCGGAGATGTCGGCGACTTCGCTGACCGCGGCCTGGGTCGTCTTCTCGTTCGTGAGCAGCGCGGCGGCGTAGACCGCGGCGGCGGCGAGCCCCACCGGCGACTTCCCCGAGTGGACGCCCTTCTCCTTGGCGTTCTTCAGGAGCTGCCGCGCCCGGAGCTTCGCTTCGTCGGAGAGGCCAAGTTCGGAGGCGAACCGGGGGACGTACTGCTCGGGGTCGGCGGGCTTGACCTCCAGGGAGAGCTCCCGCGCGATGTACCGGTAGGTGCGGGCGATCTCGCTTTTCGGCACGCGGGAGACCTCCGCGATCTCGTCGAGCGACCGCGGCACGCCCGCCATCCGGGCGGCGGCGTAGACACACGAGGTCGCGACGCCCTCGATGGAGCGGCCGGGCAACAGGTCCTCGTCGAGCGCGCGGCGGTAGATGACCGACGCGGTCTCCCGAACGTTCTCGGGCAGGCCGAGCGCCGACGCCATGCGGTCGATCTCGCCGAGCGCCTGCTTGAGGTTGCGCTCCTTCGAGTCGCGGGTCCGGAACCGCTCGTTCCACGTCCGGAGCCGCTGCATCTTCTGGCGCTGGTTCGACGACAGGGAGTTGCCGTAGGCGTCGCGGTCGCGCCAGTCGATGTTGGT
>CAZIQT010000055.1:0-13509 GCA_964541645.1 uncultured Halobellus sp.
ACTCCGCCGAGGAGGCCGTCGAGATGGGGATGGCCAACGAGGCGATCCCCCACGACGACCTCGAAGCCGTCGCCCTGGAGTGGGCCGACGGGATGACCGACAAGTCCCCGACCGCGATGCGGATGCTGAAGTACGCGTTCAACCTGGCCGACGACGGGCTGGTCGGCCAGCAGGTGTTCTCCGGGGAGGCCACGCGGCTGGCGTACACGACCGCGGAGGCCCAGGAGGGGCGGGACGCGTTCCTGGAGGGCCGGGAGCCGGACTTCTCGGGGTATCCGTGGCACTACTAACCCACCTTTTTTATCGGAAGTCCTCGGCCGCGCTTCGCGCGGCCTCGAACCCCCAAAAAAATCTGGCTCAAAAATGCCGCCGAACTCGTGGCCGAAGGCCGCTCGGCGGCGGCGAACCGCTCGCTCGCCCCGTTCGCTCGCGGACTCCAAGCCAGCGGGTAGTGAACCGTCATCACCGCGGGGTTTCAGCCGTCGCCGGGAGGACGGCTGTGTGCCGTCAGCAACACACGGATCCGAAAGTTAACCCGATCCGGGTGCTGAAACTCGCGTGATGACCACTCAGGACGTATCGCGGCGGGAGGCGTGGGTGATCGCCGCCCGGCCCCAGACGCTTCCGGCGGCCGCCGCGCCCGTGATCGTCGGCACCGGGCTCGCGGTCCACGACGGCATCTTCGCCGCGCTGCCCGCGCTCGCGGCGTTTCTCGGCGCGGCGCTCATCCAGATCGGCACCAACTTCGCCAACGACTACTACGACGCGGTCCAAGGCGCCGACACCGACGACCGGGAGGGGTTCACCCGCGTCACCGCCGGCGGGCTCATCGACCCGGAAACGGTCAAGCGCGCGATGTACCTCACGTTCGCGGCGTCGATCCTCCTGGGAACCTACCTCGTCTACGTCGGCGGCGTCCCGATCCTGGTGATCGGGCTGCTGTCGGTCGCCTCCGGGATCGCCTACACCGGCGGCCCGTACCCGCTGGGGTACCACGGCCTCGGCGACCTGTTCGTGTTCGTGTTCTTCGGGCTGGTCGCGGTCGCGGGCACCTACTACGTTCAAGCGGCGGCGACCCTCGCGGCGCCGCTTTCGGTCGGGATCCCGCCGGGGACGCTCCCGGTCGCGGCGGTCGTCGCCGCGCTCCCGATCGCGGCGCTGTCGACCGACATCTTGGTAGTGAACAACGTCCGTGACCGCGAGGAGGACGCGACGACGGGCAAGCGGACGCTCGCGGTGCGGTTCGGGTACGGGTTCGCGCGCGCACAGTTCGTCGCGATGCTGGCGCTCGCGTACGCCGTTCCGGCGTGGTTCCTGTTCCGGCCGGGCTACTCGGTCGCGGTCGCGCTCCCGTACCTGACGCTTCCGTACGCCGCCGTCGTCACGCGGACGATGCTGACCGAGACCGCCGGCGAGGTGCTGAACCCGACGCTCGAGCGGACCGGCCGGCTGCTCGCGGGCTACGCGGTGCTCTTCGCGGCCGGACTCGCGGCCACGGGGGTCGTGTGACGTGATCCGGTACGACCCCTTCGGTCTCCGGCTGTCGGCGCCGCTCGCGACCGCCGACGGTCGGATCGAGGAGCGCAGGGGGTTCGTGGTCCGGGCCGACCGCGACGGCTTTCGCGGCGTCGGCGAGGCGGCGCCGCTTCCCGGGTGGACCGAGCCATACGGCGACTGCGAGGCGGCGCTCGCGGACGTCGCCGGGGTGGCCGACGGCACCGACCCAGTCGTGGAGGTCGACGCCGCCGCGCCCGCGGCGCGGCACGGGGTCGAACTCGCCGTCGCCGACGCTCGCGCCCGGGCGGCCGGCGAGTCGCTCGCGACGTGGCTCGCCGAGGGGTCGGCCGCGGACTCGGTGCCGGTCAACGCCACCGTCGGCGACGCTTCCGTGGAAGCAACCGCGGCGGCGACCCGCGAGGCCGTCGACGCGGGGTACGGGACGGTGAAGCTGAAGATCGGCGCCAGAGACCCCGACGCGGACGCGGCCCGGCTGCGCGCCGCCAGGGACGCCGCGGGTGACGGCGTCGACCTCCGCGCCGACGCCAACGGCGCGTGGGACGCCGAGACGGCCGCGCGGCTGGTCGACGTCGCGGCCGACCTGAATCTCTCGTACGTCGAACAGCCGCGGCCGGCGACCGACCTCGCCGGGCACGCCGCCCTCCGCGGCCGCGGCGTCGACGTCGCGGTCGACGAGTCGGTCGCGGCCGCCGGGATCGACGCGGTTCTCGACGCCGACGCCGCCGACGTCATCGTCTGTAAGCCGATGGCGCTCGGCGGGCCGGTCCGGACCTGCGAGGTGGCCCGTCGGGCGGCGGCGCGCGGCGTCGGGACGGTGGTGACCACCACGATCGACGCCGTCGTCGCGCGCACCGCCGCGGTACACGTCGCCGCCGCGCTGCCCGACACCCCCGCGTGCGGGCTCGCCACCGGTGACCGGCTCGCGACCGACCTCGCCGCCGACCCCGCGCCGGTCGCGGACGGCCGAATGCCGGTCCCGTCGGGTCCGGGGCTCGCCGGCGCGGGGTTCGACCGACTCCGACGGGGGGGCGACCCGCCGGACGGGGCGTGAACCGTCCCCGTCGCCCGCTCCGCCGGCGGGTATAATACCGCGGCGTCGCTACCGACCGTATGGCCGACCCAACCGCGACACAGCGCCGGCTCCTCACCGGACTGTTCGTCTTCGCCGCGGCCGTGTTCGTCGGCGGGATCGTCGTCGTCGCGCTGCTCGCAGGCGTGGTCTGACCCCCGCCTGCCGCGGCGCTACCGGCGTCCGGCGTCGCCGTCGGGGTGGTGTGTCACCCCGCCCCGAGCGTCGGCGCCCTTCCGACGGATCGCCGCGGCGGCGTTCGACGCGTCGTACCCGAAGTAGACGTTCTCGGCGTAGGCCTCGGCCACCTCCGCGGCGTGCACCAGGTCGTCGAGGTCGACGTCAACGGCGTACAGCTCGACCGAAAAGGGCGTGTCGGTGGGTTCGAGCAGGCTCTCGAACCCGCTCGCGATCGTCTCCAGCCAGTAGGTCGTCGCGTAGTGGGTGTCGTAGAGCGGGACCACGAACTCGTCGACGTGCTCGGCCAGCGCCGTCACGTCGACGCCGGACCGCCGGTAGAGGTGCTCGGGGTACGGATCGGGGTAGAGCGTGAGGTACGTCCGGCCGGGAACCCGCGCGGCGGCGTCGGCGACGAACCCGGTGACCTCGGCGGCGCGCCACGCGAACCGATCGTCGAACTCGCTGTCGGCGAACGTCCGGTCGCACCTGTCACACCGGCAGTAGCCCGACCGCGGGAACCCCACGTCGTCGAGCCTGACGTCCGGGTTCGCGGCCGCACAGTCCTCGACGATCTCGAAGAGCCCCTCCCGGTACGCCTCGTGGGTCGGGCAGACGTACGACCAATCGAAGTACGGCTGCTCCCGGGTGGCTGGGGTGCCCTCGTCGTCGATCGGAACCAGATCCGGGTCGGCGTCGGCGGCGGCGGTGTCGCCGAAACACGAGACCATGTTCGTCGCGTTCGGGAGGGGTTCGGCCGCCCGGCCGGTCACGTCCTTGACCTCGTAGAACCCGATCCCGAACTCCGGCCACTCGACCTCCTCGGCGTTCCGGGTGACGACGCCGTACATACCCGTGATACTCCGGCGACTCTCATCAGTCCGTCGGCTGCGGCGGCCGCCGTCCCTTCGGCTGAACAGCGCCGCTGCGGAGCCGCGCGTGGCACGGAGAAGTCGGTTGGAGGGCGGTGCGCCGGCCGGCCTACTCGTCGCCGTCGACGTCGACCTCGATGGGATCCTCGTCACCCGAGACGAGGAAGTAGATCACTGCGACGAGCGCCAGCGCCAGGATGAATTTCGCTTTTCCGGACATACGCGAGCGTACTGCTTCTCGGTACAAAACCGTTCCCCTCCGGCGTCGCGGGACCGCGGCACGCCGGGGGGTCACCCTACTTCGAGGTGGGCGGTGACCTCCCCCTCCCTGACGATCTCCCCGCAGTAGTGACACCGCAGCCCCTCGGTGAGCACCGCAAACCGCGTCCGGATCGGCTCGTCGCCGCTGGTGATGCAGTTGCGATTCGGACACGCGAGCACGCCGTCGACCGACTCCGGCCGGTCGATCCGCTGTTTCTCCACCACCTCGTACTCCCGGATGATGTTGATGGTTGCCTCCGGGGAGATGACCGCGAGCACGTCCACCTCGGACTGGCTCAGCTCCCGGTCCTCCACCTTCACGATGTCCTTCTTCCGGAGGGTGTCCGAGGGAACGTTCATGCCCACCGAGACGCCCTCGCCGCCGGAGCCGTCGATCCCGAGCAACGCGAGGACGTTTAGCGCCTGCCCCGCGGCCAGGTGGTCGATCACGGTGCCGTTCCGGATCTTCGAGACCCTGAGTTCGCGGTCGGCGCCGGTCATCGCCCCGCCTCCGCGTCGGTCGTGAGCAGCGTGTCCAGAAGCGCCATCCTGATCGGGACGCCGTTGTGCGCCTGCTCGAAGTACTTCGCGTGGTCGGTGTCGTCGACCTCCGGGGCGATCTCGTCGACGCGCGGCAACGGGTGCAGCACGGTCAGCGACTCTTTCGCGCGCCGGAGGTCGTCGGCGTCGATCCGGTACTCCCCGGCCACCTTCCGGTATTCGTTCTCGTCGGGGAACCGCTCGCGCTGGATCCGGGTGACGTAGAGCACGTCCAGTTCGGGAAGCACCTCGTCGAGATCGGCGTGTTCCCGTATCCGCGCCCCCGACTCGTGGAGGTCGTACCGGACGCTCCGCGGGAGTTGGAGGCTCTCCGGGCTGACGAACTGCTGGCGCACGTCGAAGTTCGTCAGCGCCGCCGAAAGCGAGTGGACGGTCCGGCCGTACTTCAGATCCCCCATGATCCCGACCGTGATGTCGTCCAACCCGGCCGCCTCGCGGATGGTATAGAGATCCAGCAGGGTCTGTGTGGGGTGTTGGCCGGCGCCGTCGCCGGCGTTCACCAGCGGGACGTCGACGAACTCCGCCGCCATCGTGGCCGCCCCCTCGGAGGGGTGGCGCAACACCAGAGCGTCGGCGTACCCCTCCAGCACCCGCATCGTGTCGGCCAGGGTCTCGCCTTTCGTGACCGACGACGATTCGACGGCCCCCATGTCGATGGTGCGTCCGCCGAGGCGTTTCATCGCGGCGTCGAAGCTCATCCGCGTCCGGGTGCTGGGCTCGAAGAAGCAGAGCCCGAGGATCGACCCGGCGTGGCGGTCGTGCCACGCCGTGGGGTCGGCGTCGATCTCCGCGGCGCGGTCGAGCACCGCCTCGATGTCCGCCCGCGAGAGCTGCGTCGCGGAGATGAGGTGGTCCTGGCGCATCGTGTGTCACCCCACGCGGCACGGACTTGAATCGCTCGGGTCGCGGGAGCGACACCTCACCCCGCCGGATCCGAGCCCCCGCCTACGGCCACGTCCCGCTGTCGTCGTAGGCGTCGACGACCCGGCGGATCGCCACCACGTACGCCGCGATCCGGAGGCTGGGGAGGTCCCGGGACTCGTAGGCGTCGACCAGGTCCTCAAACGCCCCGGTGATGACCCGCTCCAGTTCGTCGTTGACGCGCTCCTCGGCCCACGAGAACCGCTGTCGGTTCTGCACCCACTCGAAGTACGACACCGTGACCCCGCCGGCGTTCGCCAGGATGTCGGGCACGATCAGGACGTTGCGGTCGCCGAGGACGTCGTCGGCGTCGGGGGTGAGCGGTCCGTTCGCGGTCTCGACGATCACGTCGGCCGCCACGTCGCGTGCGATCCTGGCGTCGATGGCGTTCTCCAGCGCCGCCGGGATCAGCAGGTCGACGTCGAGGGTGAGAAGCTCCTCGTTCGTGAGTTCGCTCGGCGTTCCGAACCCGGTCACCGACCCGGTCTCGGTCTTGAACCGCTTGACGGCGGCGGCGTCGAGCCCCTCGGGGTCGTAGACCGCACCCGAGGAGTCCGACACCGCGACCACCGTCGCCCCCTGCGCGTCGAGGAGCCGCGCCGCGACCGACCCGGCGTTGCCGTACCCCTGGACCGCCACCGTGGCGCCGTCGAGGTCGCGATCCAGGTAGTCGAACGCCTCCCGGGCGGCGAGCATCGTCGACCGGCCCGTCGCCTCGACCCGGCCCTCGCTGCCGCCCGCCGAGACGGCCTTGCCGGTGATGACGCCGGGCGCGACCGTGTTCTCCAGCGTCTCGTAGGTGTCCTTGAACCAGTTCATCTCCCGCTGGCCGGTGTTGACGTCGGGCGCTGGAATGTCCCGGTCCGGGCCGACGACCGGCCGGAGTTCCGTGGCGAACGATCGGGTGAGCCGTTCGACCTCCGACGCTGAGAGCTCGCGCGGGTCGACGACGATCCCGCCCTTCCCGCCGCCGTAGGGGATGTCGACGACCGCGCACTTGTACGTCATCCACCCGGAGAGCGCCGTGACCTCGTCGCGGGAGACGCCGGGGTGGTATCTGATGCCGCCCTTGTAGGGGCCGCGGTCGCCGTTGAACTGCGACCGGAACGCCGGAAACCGCCGGAGGGAGCCGTCGTCCATCTCCACGGTGAGGTTCGACTCGAGTACCCGTTCGGGGTGTTTCAGCCGTTCGACCACACCCTCGTCGACGTCGAGGTAGGCCGCGGCGTCGTCGATCTGCTCCTGCAGGCTCTCGAACGGGTTGACCTCGGACATACGCGTTGATGTTGGACCCATAAACGTTATAATACTGATGGCAACGCCCGTTCGGGGCGTCACCGGGCGAACCGCCCGGGCGGTGCGATCGTCGAACGAGTAAACGGATATATAGTTTCCGTTCACGCCGAAAACGTCGTGTCGGAAAGCGATCGAAGGGGAACGAGCGGTAGAACCCCGGAACCGAATCCGATGAAACTCCATCCCGTTTCCGGGATGAGTCGCACGTTGGGGGGTACGTACGCCGTCCGCCCCGACCGGACGGCAGACTGTCCCGTGGCGACCATCCGTCACGTGTGTGACGCGTGTGCGTCCCCGACCGCGACCCCCGGTTTCCGGTAACCCGGCGTGCCGCCGCCTTCGTGGTCGATGGGACGACTCTTGTACGTCCGCCGTCGTCGGTGCGGTATGCGACTGGCACGGCTTCGGACCGACGACGGGATCGTTGCGGGGCGGTACACCGATGGGCGGGTCGTCACGGACGACGGCGAGTACGTGGTCGGACGCGACGGGTCGCTCACCTACCCGTGCTCGCCGTCGGCGCTCTACTGCGTCGGCCGCAACTACGCCGAGACGCTGGCCCAGATGGACTACGAGCGGCCCGACGAGCCGGACTTCTTCATCAAGCCGCCCGCGTCGCTCTCCGGTCACGGCGACCCGATCAGATACCCTCAGTGGACCGACGAGCTCACCTACGCGGGGGAACTCGCGGCGGTCGTCGGCCGGCGGTGCCGCGACGTGCCGGCTGCGGCGGCCGCGGACGTCGTCAGGGGCTACACCGTCCTGAACGACGTCGACGCGCTCGACCAGGGCGGCCGGACCGCCAGGAAGGCCTTCGACGGGTCGGGGCCGCTGGGACCGTGGATCGAGACCGACCTCGATCCCGACGGAATCGGGATGGAGACCGTGATCAACGGCGAGACCAGACAGGACTCGAACACCGAGCTGATGCTGTTCGGCCCGGCGGAGATCGTCTCGTTTCTCTCCCGGCGGGTCACGCTCCGCCCCGGCGACGTGATCGCGTTCGGCAGCCCCGCCAACCCCGGGACGGTCGGCCCCGGCGACGAGATCGCGATCACCTACGACGGCGTCGGCACGCTCCGAAACCGGGTCGCCGGAGCCGAGAGCGACGACACGGGCTGACCCCGGACGGCAGGTCGGTCCCGACCGGCCTCAGTTCCCGACGGCCATCGCGCGGTCGATCACGTCCTGGTCGTACATCTCGGCGAGCTCCTCGTGTTGGTCGGGGCGGTGCTCGTAGACGTCCTGGAACAGCGTGATCGGCGTCTGTGCCGCCTGATACGTCGCCTCGTCCCACATCCGGTCCGCGCTGATCTCGACTTCGACGCCGTCGACGACCAGCGTGGCCGACCGCGACATCGCGATCGCGCCGCGTCCGGCCTCCTTCGCCGCCTCGAACTCTTCCATCGAGTCGACGACGTCATTCAGGCTCGGGACGTACGACGTCATATCCAGCAGCTCCGCTTCGAGCTCGGACTCGTCGAGCACCCGCTCGTCGCCGTCGACGCGGAGACGGTACTCCCGGTCGCCGGTGACCTCCAGCTCGATCTCCGACCCGTCGTACACCTGCGCCCCGTCCTCGGCGCGTAGTTCGACGTTCTCGCCGCCGACCTCGACGAGCCACCGCCCGGTCTCCGGCGGGAGCGGTGCGGTGTTCGCCTCCACCACCTGGCCGGGCGTGAGCGACCAGATCCCGGTCATCCCTTTCGCGCGGTTCTCGGTCATCCGCCGGCGGTAGCCCTCGACGTCGCGGATGTCGTCGTAGGGGCCGTCGACCGCGATCAGCCCGGCCGCGGCCGCCCCCCGTGAGGTGTTGTGGCGGAGTTCCGGCCACGGCGGGAGCTCGCCGGTGGGCGTCATCGCGCGGAGGTCCTTGGTGTAGTCGACCTCGCCGTCGACCAGCAGGAACAGGCGTTCGAGGTTGTTGGACGGCTTGCCCATCTCGGTCCGGAGGTCGCCGAGCGCGAGCTCCGCCTCGCCGGACTCCACGATCACCGACATCGAGAGGCTACCGGGTTCGAGTCCGGCCTCGTGTTCGACGACGGTGATGAACTCGTCGGCCTTCTTCCAGTCGTCGACGTCGCCGACCTCCGGGATCACGAACCCGTCGATGAACTCGATCGCCCCCGTGTCGGACTCCGCGATCCGGAGCATCTGCTGGAACCCGGCGTACCGGGTCGTGGGGTCCTCGCGGTGCCAGACCACCCGCGGGTGGATCTCCCCGGGGAAGTCGGCGCCGAACTCGGAGACGACCTCGATGATGTTGCCGATCCCCTCGGCGCGCATCGAGGGGGCGGTCGCGTCCTCGTTGTCGGGGACCCACACGTCGGGCGCTTGCATCCCGCGGAGCTGCGCCGCGCTCCGGAGCATCTTCGCGGAGTCCTCGTCGTCCTCGACAGCGGTCGGCGACGTGAAGAACGTCCGCACGAACTCCCGGTCGTAGTGTCGCGTGATACTCATGTGTAACACCGGATGATTTTCCGGAACCGGCTTAAAATTACCGAGCCGGTTTCGACGGCGACACCGCCCGTGTGCCACGTTCCACACTCCGACAGTCGTGTCGTCCCCGTGACAGTAGCGGCGGACTTCCGGAGGCCGCAAACATGCAGTCTGCCCGAACAATTATTACAATCACCCGTTTCGTATGGGCTATGTCGGACGGTACCAACTCGGTAGACAGGCGGACGCTACTGAAAACTGCCGGCGCCACGGGGGCGGCCGGCCTCACCGGACTCGCAGGATGCACCGGCGGCGACGGCGGCGGCGGTGGCAGCGGCGGGGACGACTTCCCGGCGCTCGGCAACTACCCGGTCGAGGGTGACACGGTGACGTTCGGGTTCAACGTCCCGCAGACCGGCCCGTACTCCTCCGAGGGGGAGGACGAACTCCGGGCGTACCAGCTCGCGAAGAAACACCTCAACAACGGCGGCGGCTGGATCGACTCCTTCGAGGACCTCAGCGGCGACGGGGTCCTCGGGTTCCAAGTCGAGTCGGTCAACGGCGACACCGCGACCGACGCCGACACCGCGCGCCAGTCGGCACAGCGGATGATCAATCGGGACAACGCGATCATGATCGCCGGCGGCTCCTCCAGCGCGGTCGCGATCGCCGTCCAGGGGCTGTGCCAGGACGAGCGGGTGATGTTCCAGTGCTGTCTGACCCACTCCAACGACACGACCGGAAAGGACTGCGTCCGGTACAGCTTCCGGGAGATGTTCAACGCGTACATGACCGGGCAGGCGCTGGCGCCGGTGCTGGAGTCGGAGTACGGCTCCGACAACACCTTCTACCAGCTCTACGCCGACTACAGCTGGGGACAGACCGTCCAGAGCTCGATGCGGCAGTTCCTGACCGACATCGGGTGGGAGGAGATCGACAGCGTCCCCACGCCGCTGGGGACCAGCGACTTCTCGTCGTACCTCTCGGACATCGCGAGCGAGGTCGACGTGCTGCTGCTCGACCACTACGGGCTCGACGGCGCGAACTCCGTCTCGCAGGCGGTCGAGGCCGGGCTCGACGAGGAGATGGAGATCGTCGTGCCGCTGTACAACCGGCCGATGGCGCGTGCCGCCGGCGGCGCGATCGAGGGCGTCTTCGGCACCGTCGCGTGGGACTCACAGATCGACAACGAGCCGTCGAACACGTTCACCCAGGCGTTTCAGGACGAGTACGACCGGATTCCGTCCGGGCCGGCGCAGCTCGCGTACGCCTCCACCCTCCACTACGCGGCCGCCGTCGAACGCGCGGGGACGTTCTACCCGCCGGAGGTAATCCGGGAGCTCGAAGGCTACGAGTACGACAACGTCGGGATGGGCGAGGAGACGATGCGCGCCTGCGACCACCAGGCCCAGCGGGCGATCCCCGTCTCCCGTGGGCTCCCGGAGAGCGAACAGAGCTCCGGCAACTTCCTCGAGATCGTCGAACTCACCTCCCGCGAGGACGTGGGATACGCCTGCGACTCCGGTCCGGCCGCCGAGTGCGAGTTGGGCGACTACGGGGACGAGTGAGGACGCCGCCGCCGACCGATTCCATCAGGATTTATACCACGAGATTCGATATGAGAACCATACCGACAGTACGCATGTACTCCACGAACACGATCGTACCCGTACCCGAATCCGTACCCGTTCCGGCCGGAGGGAGACGGCGATGAGTCTCCTCGTCGATGTCGTAACGATCCTCCTGAACGGGTTGCAACAGGGAGCCATATACGTTCTCCTCGCGGTCGGGTTGTCGATCATCCTCGGTACGCTGAAGTTCGTCAACTTCGCCCACGGCGCGCTGTACCTCGTCGGGGCGTACCTCGGACTGTTCATCACGACGGAAGTCACGCTGTCGAACGGCCTCCTGGCGAGTTGGGGGTACGGGACGGTGGGGCTGGGTGCGGGGTTCCTGGTGGCGCTCGTGGTCGTCCCGGTCATCGTCTTCGTCATCGGGCTGGCGATGGAGCGGTTCGTCGCCCAGCCGTTCTACGGTCGCTCGGACACCGACCAGATCCTGGTGACGTTCGGGCTCGCGGTCGTCGTCCAGGAGATCATTCGGACCTTCGTCGGTGGGCAGAGCCAGTCGATCCCGCGGCCGGGGTGGGCGTCGGGGGCGGTCGCGCTCCCGATCGTCGGCAACTTCCCGCAGTGGCGGCTCGGCGTCATCCTCATCGCGGCGGTCCTGGTCGGACTCGTCTACCTGCTGGTCGAGCGGACCGACTTCGGGCTGATCGTCCGGGCCGGAACCCTCGACGGTGAGATGGTCAAACTCCTCGGGATCAGGCTCAGCCGGCCGTACCTCGTCGTGTTCGGGATCGGCGCCGCGCTCGCCGGGGTGGCGGGCGTGGTCAGCGGGCCGCTTGCGAACGTCAACCCCAACATCGGGACCGAACAGCTGGTTCCGGCGTTTCTCACCGTCGTCATCGGCGGCGTCGGGAAGATCGAAGGCGCGATCGTCGCCGGCCTGCTGCTCGGCACGGTCCAGGTCGCGCTGATCCAGACCGGGTTCGCGGCCTGGAGCCGGGTCGGGCTCTACGCCCTCGCGGCCGCCGTCCTCCTGGTGCGTCCGCAAGGGATTCTGGGTTCGGAGGTGGATGTCGCGTGAGCGACGAACCCAGCGACGCCGCCGCCGCGGCGACGACCGAGGTGGAGCGCGGGCGGACGCTCGCCGCCCGGTGGCGCGAGTTCCGGGACCGGGAGCTCTCGACGGTCGTGCTGATGGCCGTCGGCGTGCTCGTCTTCCCGGTCGTGTTCAACTCCCTGCTCGACGGCTACACCCAGCTGGCGACGCTGATCCTGATCTGGGGGATCTTCGCCGTCGGCTTCGACATCCTCCTGGGGTACACCGGCCTGCTGTCGTTCGGTCACGCCGTCTTCTGGGGCGGCGCGGCGTACGCGGCCGGGATATTCAGCGCGAGCGTCAGCAGCGCCCCGCTGCTCGTGATCCTCGCCGGGACGGCCTTCGCCGTCGTGTTGTCGGTGGTCGTCGGGGTCCTCTCGCTGCGACGCGGCGGGATCTACTTCGCGATCCTCACGTTGACCTTCGGGCAGATGGCGTTCTACCTCGCCACCTCCCCGCTCGCGTTCCTGACCAACGGCGAGAACGGGTTCACGTCCGTCGACATCGGGCCGCTGCTCGGCGTTCTGGACCTCCACCAGCCGCTGCCGGGCGCCTTCGGGATGCTCCCCGGCAGCACGCTGTACCTCTTCGTCGGCGTGGTCGCCGTCGCCGCCGTCGCTGCGGCCAGCCGCATCCTCCACTCGCCGTACGGCACCGTCTTCCGGGCGATCAGGGAGAACGAACGCCGCGCGGAGTTCGTCGGACTCGACGTCCGGCGGTACAAGCTCATGTCGTTCGTCATCTCGGCGGCCTTCGCGGGCGTCGCCGGGAGCCTGTTCACCATCGAGGGCAACTACGTCCCGCTGGACTCGCTGTACTGGACCACCTCCGGCGAGGTCGTCATCATGGCCGCGCTCGGCGGCGTCGGGTCGCTGTTCGGGCCGTTACTCGGCGCTGCAGTCTACCTCTACATCGAGTTCATCGTCAGCGGGATGGAGGTGATCGGCCCGTTCTGGCACCTCATCCTCGGGGCGGTGTTCGTGGCGGTCATCGTGCTGTTCCCGGCGGGCATCTGGGGTGGCGTTGAGGCCGCCCGCGACGCGCTGACGGGTGGTGACGACTGATGACGGTGCTCGAAACCGACGGGCTGACCAAGCGGTTCGGCGGCCTCGTGGCGGTCGACGACGTCGACGTGCGCATCGAACGGGGCGAGGGCGTGAGCCTCATCGGCCCCAACGGGGCCGGGAAGTCGACGTTCATCGACCTCGTCACCCAGCGGCTCCAACCGACCGGCGGCGACGTCAGGTTCAAAGGCGAGTCGATCGTCGGGATGGATCCCCACGAGGTCGTCCAGCGCGGCATGAGCAAGTCGTTCCAGACCGCGTCGGTGTTCCCCGAACTGACCGTCGAGGAGAACGCCACGATCGCCGCGCTGGCGGCGGAACACGGCTCCTTCCGGTTCAACTTCTTCCGACACGAGAACGCGTACCCGGGGGTAACCGAACTGGCCGCCGAGGTGCTCGACTCCGTCGGCCTCTACGACAAGCGCGAGGAGACCGCCGCGGATCTCGACTACGGAAACAAACGCCGGCTGGAGATCGGGATCGCGCTCGCGAGCGAACCCGACATGCTCCTGATGGACGAGCCCACGGCCGGGATGTCGCCCGAGGAGACGGAGTCGACTGTCGACCTCATCAAGGAGGTCAAGGAGGCGATGGACCTGACGTTCCTGCTCGTCGAACACGACATGGAGATCGTCTTCGACATCTCCGACCGGATCGTCGTGCTCAA
>CAZIQT010000056.1:0-13439 GCA_964541645.1 uncultured Halobellus sp.
GGCGGCGCCGGCGACGCCGTTCGACGCCCGCTCCCCCGCGGAAGCGTCGTCGTCGGGCTCCGAGCCCGTCGCGTCGCCCGCGGCGTCCGCAGTCGTCGCGGCCGCTGCCGCGGACTCCCCGGCCGTCCCGGGGCGGGCCCGCGACCCGTCGTGGGCGTCGTACTCGTACTCCTGTGCGTCGAGCCGCGGGGCCGCCGCCGCCGACTCAGTCGTCGGCGACCCCGTGGGAGGGTCCGTCGGCTCACCCTCGGAGTCGTCGCCGGCGTCGGCCGACCGGGGGGCGTCGACGTCGACCGCGTCGATCGGGTCCTTGCCCCGGAGCGCCGCGAACACCTCGTGGCGGTCGAGGTCCTCGACCGACCGCCCCTCGGGCGCGAACGCGACGTGGTCGACGTCGCCCACCTGCGTGAGCTCCCGGAGGATGAGCCGGCCGCCGCGGTCGCCGTCCAGGAACGCCGTGGTGGTCCGCTCCTGGGTGAGGGTCGCCACCGCGTCTGGGACGTTGGTCCCCTCGACCCCGATGGCGTTCTTGATGCCGTACCGGAGGAGGGTCAGCACGTCCGCGCGACCCTCGACGACCACGACCGCGTCCGACTCGCCGACCCGCGGACCCGCGGGGAGGCCCTCGTACTCGCTGATGTCCTCGATCCGGACGCTCTCTTTCACCTCGTCGAGGATCTCCGAGGAGGACATCACGCTCTCGTCGAACGACTCCGAGAGGAGTTCCTTCGCGCGTTCGACCACCTCGCGGCGCTTCGCCTCCCGGACGTCCTCTATGTCGGTGACCTCGACGGTGGCCCGGCAGGGCCCGACTCTGGTGATGGTCTCCAGCGAGGCCGCGAGGATCGCGGTCTTGACCCGGTCGAGGGTGCTCGCGATGGTGACCGTGCCGAACGACTGCCCGTTCTGGGAGTCGATCTCGACGTCGATGCGCCCGACCTTCGAGGACTGCTGGAGGTCGCGGAGGTCCAAGTCGTCGCCGAGGAGGCCCTCGGTCTGGCCGAAGATGGCCCCGACGACGTCGGAGCGCTCCACGACGCCGTCCGCCGTGATCGCCGCGTGAATGAGGTATTTTTCGGTGTCGTCCATGGGTAACTCCCCCTGTGGGGGTGTGTGAGTGATGTACGCGTCATGGGAAGCCCGATGACGTGTTTATATACGGGCCGCTCCCGGCAAATAACTGTCGTACTCGGTGACGCCGCGCCGCCGACCGTGTGATCGTCCCGTCACGGCGCGAGAGTCGGGCGTCGCCGGGGATTTTGAAGATATTATTTCTTCAGATAACATCTTCGAACTCAAAATGCGGATGTTTATACTCGTGGAGAGTCTATATGCCTTCGATGGCGCGAATCAAACGGGATTACGTCTGGGTTCCGGTCTTCGCGGTTCTCGTCGCGTTCGGGATCCCGTGGTTCCTCTGGGGGTCGGCGGCGACGTGGGCGGGGCTTCCGGTGTGGCTGTGGTGGCACGTCGGGTGGATGGTGCTCGCGACGGTCGCCTTCGCTGGGTTCGTCCGCGGGGCGTGGGACCGCGGGATGGACGTCGACGGGACGGCGGAGATCGATGGCTGAGTCGGCGCTCGGCGTCCAACTCGGCGTGCTCGGGGCGTACCTGGTCGTCGCGCTGGCGGTCGGGGCCGCCGCTTACCGGCTGACCGGTCGCGACGCCGAGGACTACTACCTCGCGGGCCGGTCGGTCGGGACGGTGGTGCTGCTTTTCACCACCTTCGCGACGCTCCTGTCGGCGTTCACCTTCTTCGGCGGCCCGACCCTCGCGTACGGCGCCGGCCCGGAGTGGATCCTGGTGATGGGCGTGATGGACGGGCTGTTGTTCGCGATCCTGTGGTACGTCGTCGGATACCGACAGTGGCTCATCGGCCGCGTCGAGGGGTACGTCACGCTGGGGGAGATGCTCGGCGACCGGTTCGGGTCCACGCGCCTCCGGGGGCTGGTGGCGGGCGTGTCGCTGTTCTGGCTGTTGCCGTACGTGATGCTCCAGCAGATGGGCGCCGGCGAGGCGGTCGTCGGGCTCACCGACGGCGCGGTCCCCTACTGGGCTGGCGCGGCGCTCGTCACGCTGTTCATGGTCGGCTACGTCGTACTCGCGGGGCTCCGCGGCGTCGCGTGGACCGACACGATCCAGGGCGTGTTCATGCTCGGAATCGTGTGGATCGCGGTCGGGTGGGTGGTGTCGAGCGCCGGCGGCTTCGGCGAGGTGTCGGCGTCGCTGGCGGCGAACCGCCCGGAGTTTCTCTCGCTCGGCGGGGGGGTCTATTCCCCACAGTGGATGATCGCCCAGGCCGTGACGATCGCGTTCGGCGTCACGATGTTCCCGCAGATCAACCAGCGGTTCTTCGTGGCGAGAGAGGCCCGCGTGCTGAAGCGGTCGTTCACGCTGTGGCCGGTGCTGGTACTGCTGCTTTTCGTTCCCGCGTTCCTGCTCGGGACGTGGGCGGCGGGGCTCGGCGTGGCGGTCCCGGAGGGGGCGAACGTGCTCCCGGTGCTGCTGAACGCCTACACGCCGGCGTGGTTCGCGGCGCTCGTGATCGCGGGCGCGCTGGCAGCGATGATGTCGTCGTCGGATTCCATGCTGCTGTCGGGGTCGTCGTACCTCACCCGGGACCTCTACCGGCCGTTCGTGAACCCCGGCGCCGACGACGAGCGCGAGGCGTGGCTCGCCCGGATCGGCGTCGCAGTCGTCGCGACCGGGACGTTCGTCGCCAGCCTGTTCCGGCCCGGGACGCTGGTGGAGATCGGCAGCACCGCCTTCGGCGGGTACGCGCAGCTCGCCCTGCCGGTCCTGATCGCGCTCTACTGGCCGGGGACCACTCGCCGTGGGATGCTGGTCGGGATCGGCGGGTCGCAGGCGTTCTACCTCGCGCACGTGTTCCTCCCGTCGGTCACGGTCGGCGGCGTGACCGTCCTCGGGTCGACGTACCTGACGTGGGACGTCGCGCTCTACGGCATGGTGCTGTCGCTCGTCCTCACGGTCGGCGTGTCGCTCGTCACCGCACCCGACGCCGACGAGCGGACCGAGCGGTTCGCCGTCGGATCGGGTGCGGACTGAGGGCCCCGGCGGCGCCCGGCCGCTCGACCGCCCGCACCCGGTCACGGCGGGGTGATCCGGACCAACGGGCCGGGGTCGGCGTCGACCGCCGCCAGCAGGCCGCCGTCGGGACCGACCGTCACCGCTCGGATCCGCCACCCTCGACCGTCGAGCAGCCGCTCGACCTCCGTGACCGCCCGGCCGTCGACCACGAACCGCCCGAGGTACTGCCCCGCGAGGTTGCCCGCGAACAGGTCACCCCGCCACGCGTCGGCCGGCCCGTCGTAGATCGCGAGCCCCGACGGCGGGAACCCGCCGGAGCCGCAGCGCCAGTAGTGGACCGGGGCGACGACGTCCGTCCGGTCGGCGTGGGAGACGCCGATGGGGTCGCCGCCGCCGTAGGTGCACGCCTCGGTCGCGACCGGCCACCCGAAGTTGCCGCCGGCTTCGAGGACGTTGATCTCGTCGCCGTCCTGCTCGCCGTGTTCGTGCTCCCACAGCGCCCCCGTGTCGGGGTGGACCGCAAGCCCCTGGGGGTTGCGGTGGCCGTAGCTGAAGATCGGGTCCCGGGCGTCGGGATCGTCGAGCAAGGGGTTGTCGGCCGGGACCGACCCGTCGGGGTCGAACCGGAGCACCGCGCCGAGGTCGGTCGTCAGGTCCTGGGCGGTGTGCTCGGGGCCGAAGTCCTTGAACTGCCGGTCGCCGACGGTGACGTAGACTCGGCGGTCGGGGCCGAAGGCGACCCGCGAGCCGAAGTGCCCGTTCGACTCGACGTACGGCTCGGCGGTGTGAAGCACCTCGAAGTCCCTGATCCGGTCCGTGTCAGGCCCGAGCCGCCCGCGACCCAGCCGGGTCGTGGTTTCGCCCGCGTCGTTCGCCACCGCGTAGGTGAGATACGCCCACGCGGGGTCGGGGTAGTCGGGGTGCAGCGCCACGTCCAACAGCCCGCCCTGGCCGCCGGCGAACACCTCGGGGGCGCCGTCGATCCGGGTCGCCTCCCCACCCCTGATCCGGACGACCCCGCCCGGGCGCTCGGTGACGAGCACCGATCCGTCGGGGGTGACCGCGAGCCCCCAGGGCTGGTCGAGGTCGTCGACGATCGTCTCGACTTCGTGGGTGCCGTCCCCGTCCCCGTCGGCGTCGTCGGAGCCGGTGGCGGTGGCGCTCCCGTCGCCGTCGCCCGCGTCACCGTCGGTCGGTGGGGTCGATGCGCACCCGGCGATGGCGAGGGCGCCGGCCGCGAGCCCGGTCCGGAGGAACTGTCGACGGTCGCCGTTCATACTCGGGGGTAGGGCCGACGGGAGTAGGACCTGTCGGCGCGGGGGCGGAGGACAAAACCCGGGCCGGAATCGGAGAGAGAGGAGCTTACGCGGGGGCAGCGGCGCGCTGCGGCTTCTCCGACTGCGCCTTCACGAACGTCACCGGGACTTCGGACTCCAGCAGCACCTTCTGCGCCGTCGAGCCGAACAGCGCCTTCCCGGTGGCCGAGCGGTTGCGCCCGCCCACGACGATCAGGTCGGCGCTCTCGGACCGTGACCGTCGGAGGATGGCGTCGGAGACGTCGCCGAGCGCCCCGCGGACGGCGTATCCGACGCCGGCTTCGTCGAGGCGTTCCGTGACCTCGCCGACGAGCCGCGACCGCTTCGAGATGTCGTCGGGCGTGACCTCGGAGTCTTTGCCGACGTGAAGCTGTGCCTCGATAGTGTCGTATTGGTCCCGGTCAAAGACGTGCAGCAGTACGATCCGCCCGTCGGGATCAACGATCGACGCCGCTGTGTCGACAAGCTCCGGGATCCGGTGTTCGTCCTGCGATCCGAGCGCGAGAAGGACTGTGTTCATACTCATCGTGTCTGTAGCGAAGGTCTCCGAATATTTTAGCCTTTCTATATATTTACTTAGAGTCGAGTAAAAATTCAATACGCACGTCGGCAGCGGAGTTCGCCGTCGTCGGGTCCGACGGGACCGACGGCTCGCAGCGAGCGTTCATCGTACCCGGTATACTGGAGCCACACACCGAAGTCGGATTGCCGACCCTCATGCAGCGGTGGACCGATCATACTGTGGAACTGAAACGCCTCGGCGGCAGAAACTGTCGAAGTCAGTAAAGCTGCTCTTCGCGTTCCTCGCGCTCGCGGCGCTCCCGCTCTTCTTCCGCCTGCTTGCGCCGCCCGCGGCGGTACCGACGGATACCGGGGATGATCTTGTTCTTCAGATCCAAGGTGAAGGAGACGAACCCGTACGCCCAGAAGAAGAACAGGAAGACCACTGCGCCCACGTACGCGAGGACGGCAAACTCAACCATTAGTCGTCCCCTTCGGCCTCCGTGCCGGTGGGGCCGCTGGCCGCTGCCGGCGCTTCGACGAGCCCGTGGGTGATCGCCTCGCCGTCCTCATCGAATAGGTGGATCTTCGAGCGGTCCAAGATTACGTCCATCTCTTCTTCCTCCTGGATGTCGCTGTCGGGGTCGACGCTCATCAGGATCTCGCCGGGGTCCGAGCCCTCCTCCATACTACCGCCCTCCGCGGCGTCCTCGGTCACCAAGTAGACGAAGATCTCGTCGCCCATCGGTTCGAGCACGTCGGACCGGGCCGGGATCGGGATAGTCGGGTGTGCGATCTCGTCAGCGAGGGCGGTGACGTAGACGTCCTCCGGCCTGACGCCCAGCGTGACCGACTGGCCGGGCGTGAGCCCGAACGCGGTCGGGTCGAACTCGGCGGCGACCTGCCCGTACGTGGAGGCGAACCCGTCGTTCGTGATCTCCCCCTCGATCGTGTTCATCGACGGCGAGCCGATAAAGGTCGCCACGAAGAGGTTCGCCGGCTCGTTGTAGCAGACCAGCGGCGGCGCGATCTGCTGGAGTTGGCCGGTGTCGAGCACCGCGATCCGGTCGGACATCGTCATCGCTTCCGCTTGGTTGTGCGTGACGTAGATGATCGTGGTGTCGAGTTCGCGGTGAAGCCGCTGGAGCTGAGTGCGCATGTGGACGCGGAGCTTCGCGTCCAGGTTCGCCAGCGGCTCGTCCATCAGGAAGACGTCGGGGTCGCGGACGATTGCCCGCGCGATCGCGACCCGCTGTCGCTGTCCGCCGGACATCTCGTCGGGCATCCGGTCAAGCATCCCTTCGAGTTCGACGACCTCCGCGGCCTCCTCGACCCGTTTGTCGATCTCCTCCTTCTCGTAGTTGCGGAGGCGGAGGCCGAAGGAGATGTTCTCGTAGACGTCCATATGTGGGAACAGCGCGATGTTCTGGAAGACCATCGAGATCCCGCGGTCCTTCGGCGGCAGGTTCGTCACGTCCCGCTCGCCGATGCGGACAGTGCCATCCGTGGGCACCGTCAGCCCCGAGATGGTCTCCATCGTCGTCGACTTGCCGCACCCCGACGGACCCACGAGAGTAACGAACTCCCCATGTTTGATATCGAGGTTCATATCGTCGACGGCCGTTACGTCGTCGTACCGTTTGGTGACGTGTTCGAGTTGTACTCGTGCCATAGTGTTACTCTTTGAGTGCGCCAGAGGTGAGTCCGCTCACGATCTTCTCCTGTGCGATCACGACTAGGACGGCTACCGGGATCACCGCGATGATGCTGCCGGCCGCCATGATGCCGTAGGTGACCTCGAACTGTCCCGCGCGCTGGAGGCTGAGGAGGCCGCCGACGATCGGCGCCCAGTTCTCGGGCTGACCGTTGTTCATCAGCTGGCTGAAGAAGAACTCGTTGTAGACCGCGATGAAAGTGAGGACGCCTGCGGTCGCGACCCCCGGCGCCGACAGGGGGACGATCACGCGGAACAGCGCGCCAAGCCGCGTCGTTCCCTCGACCCGGGCGGCGTCCTCTAACCCGTCGGGGATCTGCCCGTAGAACGTCGTGAGGATGAATATCGACAGCGGCATAAAGAGCGCGCTGAACGGGAGGACCATAGACCCCGGCGTGTTGTAGAGGTTCACGCCGGTGATCACGTTCCCCGTAAACAGCTGGTACAGCGGCACGAAGAAGGCCGCCGGCGGGAAGTAGCTGATCGCCAGGATCAGGAGCATCATCGGCTGTCGGCCCGGAAACTCCAGACGGCCGAAGACGTACCCCGCGAGGCTGGCGAGAAGCAGCACCAGGGCGGTGGTCGTCAGCGCCAGGACGATGCTGTTGATCATATACCGGAGGAAGTTGATCTTCTGGAACACCTCCAGGAACACGCCGAACTGAAGTGTGTTCAGCTGCGGAAGGACCGCGAGTGCCCCGGTGTCGGGCGTGATCGCGAGCACCAGCAGGAAGTAGAAGGGAAAAAGTGTCGTGATGAGGAAGAAGATCGTCGCGACGTAGAACATCGCGCGGTAGACTCGCTGTGGGTCCTTGATCGCCTTGTTGACCCACCGCTGGACCGGGCCGCGTTTGAGCTCCCGTTCGGCGCCGGTCCGGCCGGCGGCGATCCCGCCGTCCGACCGGACGTCGTCGTCGCCGCTCATTGGCCACCACGGGCGTAGCCCACGATGTACACGGAAACCGCGGCGGCGATGATCGCTGCGGTGATGAACGCGATCGTCGCCGAGGACCCGAGCATTCGGTTGTTGAACGTCGTGACGACCAGACAAGACAGCGACGGGACGGTCGAACAGCCGGCGACGGTCTCGATGAGCCCGTAGACCCGCATCGCCTGGATCGTGCGGAACAGCATCGCCACCATCACCGTCGGCAGGATGATCGGCAGCGTGATGTATTTGAACCGCTGCCACGGCGACGCGCCGGCGACCTTCGCGACGTCGTAGAGCCCACGGTCGATCGCCTGCATCCCCGCGAGGATCAGGAGCGCCATAAACGCCGTCGTCTTCCAGATGTCGCCGACGATGACGATCATCGTCGCGTCCTGGGCGTTCGCAAGCGGGGTCGTCGTCAGGAGCCCGAGCTGGTTCAGGAACGCGGGGTTCTCGGAGGTGCCCACGAGGAACCCGACGTTCGGCTGGAACATCAGGAAGAAGATCATCCCCTGGACGACGATCGGGATCGCCCACGGGAGGATGATCGCCACGCGGACCCACCGCCGGCCCCGGAAGTCCTGATCCAGAACCAGCGCCTGAACGAATCCGATCAGCGTCTCGAAGAAGACGCTGATGACCGTGAACAGGATCGTCACGGTGAGCGCACTATTGAAGAACGCCCGCACCGTCAGCGCCTCCGGGAGGAACGGCGCCGGCAGCAGCGCGGTCCGTTCGCCCGTGAGGATCGCGATGTAGTTCTCGACAGCGACGAACCCGCCCACGCTCGCCTGCCCGAGGCTGTCGGCGAAAAGCGAGAGGCGGAACGTCGAGAGCAGCGGCCAGAACGCGATGACGCCGAGCACCAGGAACGCAGGCGTCAACAGCAGATACGCGTACTGGGTCTCCGAGAGGTTCTCCATCCAGGTGACGACCGACGTGTACACCCCCGAGCGATCGTCCGGTGCCGACCTGGCTCGCCGTTGTTCAGTGCTCATAGTACCAATATCCGCAATGATTGATCATTCGGTAATAAGTGTATGGTACGCGTTCACTCGGCCTACGCCTGCTCTTCGATCGACTGCAGCGACGATTCGAGGTCGGACATCGCCTGCGAGGGGCTCTTCTCCTGTCGGAGGGCGGCGTTAACCTCGTTCGCGATCTGCGTCGACTGCGAGGGCCAGACGACGGTGACCGCACGTGGGAGCGCGCTCTGGCCGGCGACCTGCAGGCTGTCGACGTATCGCCCGATGGTTTCGAGTTGTTGGGTGCGATCGGTGTTGATGAGGTCCGGGATCGGCGGGATCCAGCCGCCGATCTCGAACATCCGGAGGCGGACCTCATCGGTCTGGAGCGCGCGGAACAGCTGGACCGCGGCCTGCTTCCGGACATCGCTGGCGTTGGGGTTGAGCGTGAGGTGCCACCCGCCGAGTGCGGACGTGCTCCCACCGATCGACTCGTACTGGGAGTCGCTCCGCGAGACCGCGTACGGGATCGGCATCACGCCGAGGTCCTCGCCGAAGACATCCGACGCGGCGTTGATATTGATCGAGTACGGCCAGTTGCGGAGGGCAACGGCGTTGCCGTTGGTGAACGGCTCCCGGGAGGACTCCTCTTTGTACTGCACCACCGCGTCCGGCGAGATGTCGGCGTAGCCCTCCAGCGCCGTCGAGTCGTCCTGCCCGTGGATGAACGTCCGCATCATCCGGATCGCGTTGATGACGCTCTCGTCGTTGACGGTGATGGGGCGGTCGCCGATCGGCCCGAAGTAGTTCTCGAACTCGCCGAAGTACGACCCGCCGTGGGAACCCATAAACTCGATGAAATCACAGCAGGAGAGGCCCTCGTAGGCCGCCCCCTGCCAGTTGAACCCCATCTGAGTGTCGGTGGCGTCCATCGTCTCCCTGACGACCTGGGAGAACTCCTGCCAGGTCATCGGCTCGGTGGCCCACGTCTCGAAGTCGGAGTCGGAGTAGCCCGCCTCCCGCATCAGGTCCTTCCGGTACTGGATGGTCGGGAAGTCCGCGAACAGCGGGATCCCGTAGAGATCGCCGTTCTGCCCCTGTGCGGTGGCGGCCATATTCCCCAGGTAGTCGTTCGTCACCGCGTCGGTGATGGAACTCGGCAGTTGCTGGCTGAGGTTCGCGATCTGCCCCCGCGCGATGAACGGGATCGTCCAGCCGTTGTCCATCATCATAATCGTCGGCCGCTCCTGTCCGGCCGAGAGGATCTGCTGGTACTGCGAGCGCCGGTCCCCGGTCGTGAACGACCCGGCCAGGAACTCGATGCCGATGTTCTCCGGCAGTCCCCCGTCCTCACGGAGCGTCTGGATGATGTCGTCAGCGGCGTTCGCGAAGTTCGAGTCGGCCGCGACTTGGATCGTGACGTCCTCGTCGGGCGCGTCGGTGTCGATCGGTTCGTCGGTGTTGCCACCGCCGCCGTCGCCGCCGCCACCCGAACAACCCGCAAGCCCGGCCGCGCCGAGCGCACCCGTGGCCGCGAGGTACTGTCGTCGTGAGACGCTTTTCGATGTGTCGTTTTCGGGCATCGTCTAGGTGTAAGTAACAATAATTAATATAGGTACGGGTTTTTACAATCGGCGTTGTTAATTAATCCGGGAGACGGCAGCCGGCACGCGCGACTTGCAAACGGCCGACACCGACCGATGCGGGACGGACGACGGCGAAGGACTGGTAGTGGGGGAAGCCGGGTGACAGTGGAAGATCAGTGGTGGGGGAGGTCGGAAAACGGCGAAAGAATGGCGGGGCGGTCAGGTGGCGGCGGAAAGCCGACAGCAAGGGCCCAAGCGGCTATCCGATCACGGTGAGTCTGGTCCCCTCGACGTCCTCGACGATCGCGCCCCACCCGCCGACGCTCACGTGGTCCCCGCCGGTGTCGAGATCGACCGTGACCTGGCCGGCGAGCTCGAACCCGTTCGCGGCCTCGGTCTCGAACGGGACGCGGATATCAGTGACGAGGCCCTCTATCCGGCACGACTCGCCGGTGTCCGTGTGGTAGCCCTCCACACGCAGCCGGACGGGATCCTCTCGCCAGTCCGTCTCACGGAGGTCTCGGACCAGGTGCCGGACATCGAAGTACTCGATCGGGTAGCCGTCGTCCGGCCGGTAGATCCGCTCCCACGGCTCCCACAGGCAGGTGAGGAAGTACCAGTAGAAGACGTAGGTGTGGGTCCGGTCGTTCACGAGGACGCCGTATCGGTCGTAGGAGTCCGGCGGGTGCGCAAAGCAGGCGCGGCGCCGGTCCGCGAGCGCGACGAACGGCGCCGGCAGGGGGCGGTGGCGGATCTCGGTGCAGCACCCCGCGAAGCGGTCGACGTCGAGAGCGGTCCGGTCGTCGTCGGTGTGGACGGACACGCGAACGGAGACGCCGCGGTCGGCCGCGTTCTCGATAGCGGGCTGGAGGCGTTCCAAGTTCTCCACCGTCGCCGACAGCAGGATCTGGTGGTTCGCCTCCGCGATGAACGACTTCGCGCGAGTGATGACGGTTTGGAACCGCGTCACGATGCTCGCGTCACCCGCGGCCAACTCCGGTTGGTCCCACCGCTCTTCGACCTCCTCGGCGGCACGCTCCAGTCTGCCGGCCCGCCCCCTGAGATCTTCGAGTACCTTCGAGGGGCTGTGCGCGCGCACCTGGATCGAGGCCTGCTCGAAGGTCTCGACGTAGCCCCGGTCTTCGAGCGATTCCAGGACGTCGTAGATGCGCGGCCCCGGCACGTCGCTGGCGTCGGCGACATCCGTCGCCGAAGCGGTCCCGAGGTCCAGAAGGGCGACGTACGCGTCCGCCTGGTACGGCGACAGCCCAGCAGCCTCCAGCACCTCGACGAGCGACTCGGTGTCCATACCCGTTGCGTGTGCGGCGTCGACTAAACGGTGTCGCGCCCGAGGGTGTGGGTTGTTCACGGAGAATCCGACGCTGGAGGTCGTCCTCGACGACCGTCTACCGCCGCCGGAGCACGCAGGCGACAGACGGCGACCCGATGTGGCGCTCGGTTCAGTCTTTGCCCGTCGCGGGCCACCGGGGCGTCTTCGGCGCCTCGATCCGGGCCATCTCGTCGTCGCTCAGGTCGACCGCGAGCGCGCCGACGCTCTCCTCCAAGTGGTCGATCCGTCGCGGGCCGAGGATCGGCGCGTCGACGACCTCCTTGTGCAGGAGCCACGCAAGGCTGACCTGTGCGGGCGTCGCGTCCTTCGCCTCGGCGATATCGCGGATCTCGTCGAGGACGGCCCAGTTCTCCTCGGTGAACCGCCGAGCGGTGTAGTCGTCGGTCGCCGCCCGCCCCGACTTGGGCGTCTCGCCCCGCTCGTACTTGCCCGTCAGGAAGCCGCCGGCCAGCGGCGACCACGGAAGGACGCCGACGCCTTCGGCCTCGCAGGCGGGGAGGACGTTCGCCTCCTCGTGGCGGTCGACCGCGTTGTACTCCGGCTGCATCGAGACGAACCGCTCGCGGTTCTCCACGTCGGCGGCGTACAGCGCCCGGGTGAACTTCCAGGCCGGCATCGTACTCGCGCCGACGTACCGCACCAGCCCCTCCTCGACGAGGTGATCCAGCGCCGAGAGGGTCTCCGCGACGGGAGTGTCGTCGTCCCACCGGTGGATCTGGTAGAGGTCGATGTAGTCGAGTCCGAGGCGGTCGAGCGACGCCGCCGCCTGATCGAGGATATGCTTCCGCGAGAGCCCCCGCGCGTTCGGCCCCTCGCGCATCCGATGGTACACCTTCGTCGCCACGACCAACTCCGAGCGGTCGTTCCCCTCGATGGCCCGGCCGACGATCTCCTCGCTCTCGCCGCGGGAGTAGACGTTGGCGGTGTCTAGAACGTTGACACCCATCTCCAGCGCGCGCTCGATGAGTTCGCGGGACCGCTCCTCGTCGCCGATCATCCACGGTTCGCCGGAGCCGAAGTTCATACATCCCAGGGCGAACCGGGAGACCTCCAGTCCGGTCCCGCCGAGGGTCGTGTACTCCATCTCGGTCATCGACCACTATTCGACGAGCACGGGGAAAAAACGCGTCGAGGCCGCGGCGGGAGGTGCCGGAACGTTGATTTCGCGGAGGCGGCTACCTCGGGGGGATGAGCCCGTCACCCGTTGCCGCTCTCAGGCGACCGGAACACACCGGCGAGAACCGCTGTTGGCCGTGTACCGCCGTCAACGTCGCGATCGTCGCCGTTCTCGCGGCCGCGGTTGCCCTCGCCTCCCCGATCCTGGCGGTCGGGACCGCGGTCGCCGGGCTGTCCCTCGTCGCCGTCCGGGGGTATCTGATCCCGGGCACGCCCCGGTTCGCGCCCGCCGTCGTCGCGCGGCTCCCCGGCGGCGAGGCGCTGTTCCACGACGCCGGGAGCCGGGGTTCGGGGTCGCTGGGCGGGGACGGTAGCGACGATCCGACCGCCGACGGCGACGCGAATACCGACGGCGACGAACTGGCCGCTCCGCCCGGGGGCGATACGCTCCTCGACCGGCTCGTCGACGCCGGCGTCCTCGACGCAGACGGGGAGCGGGTCGCACCGACCCCCGAGTTCGAGGAACGGTGGCACGCGGAGATGGCGGCGCTTCGGGGGGCGGACACCAACGCACTCGCCGACGCGGCGCTCGAATTCTCGCCCGCGACGGAGTCACACGCGGTCCGGCAGGACGGCGGCGAGTGGGTCGCGCTCTCGGCGGGCGCCGAGCACGCCTTCGAGGAGACCTGGCTCAACCGGCCGGTCGCGATCGCGGAGATCGGCGGGGCGCGCGCCGCCGCCGACTTCGTCGACGACGACACTGCCCTCGCGGCGGCACAGACGTGTCGGATGTTCCTCTCGTCGTGTCCGGACTGCGAGACCGCCCTCGAACGGGGGACCGAGGTCGACTGCTGCGGCGGCTACCACGGGGCGAACGAGGTCCCGGCGGAGACGCTCGTCTGTCCGTCGTG
>CAZIQT010000057.1:0-12940 GCA_964541645.1 uncultured Halobellus sp.
CGGTCGGAAACCGCGACTCGGCGATCGCGAACGCGAGCGTGCTGAACACGCCCAGAAGCGTCCCCGCGGTGAGCCCCACGGCGACCTCGGTCAGCGAGAACGACTGCACCCCCGGAACCGTCCCCGGCAGGAAGAACCCCGAGACCACGTAGAGCACCACCCCGATGGCGACGACGTAGAACGGGGCGTTGAGATACCGCCACTCGAAGCGATCCGCGAGGTACTCGTCGGTGACCTGCCCCAGACTCGACGTGACGCCCGCGGCGGCGAACCACTGGACGGCGCCGTGGACCAGCGCCGCGACCACGACCGGCGGCGTCGATTCGACCACGTCCGCCCGAACCGTCTCGAAGAGCGCGTACCCCCTGACCCCGCCGACGACGAGCAGCGCGGCCGCGGCGACGTAGGTGATGAGCGTGACCCGGCCCTCGTAGAGCACGTCCCGCACGCGGTCGGCGGCCCCGTCGACGGCGTCCTCGAGTCCCAACCCGCGGAAGAGGGTGTAGAGCCCGAGCAGCGCCGACAACACCCCCAACACCACCGCTCCGGGGACGTCGAACAGGGTGGCGATCGTGACGAACGGGTAGATGAGGAGCAGGATCCCGAGCGGGACCAGGATCGTCCCGCGGGTCTCGGGGTCGGCGAGGACCTGCTTCATCGTGTAGTAGATCGACTCCAGGTCCTGGGCTTGCCGGACGACCACCCGGCGGACGCTGTCGATCGGCACCCGCGAGCGGACGACGGGCAGCACCGACTCGTCCTGGGCGCCGTCGGTGATCACGATCGCGCTCACGTTCTCGCCGGTCGAGAGCCCCGCGAGCACGCGGTCGATCTCGTCGCCGATCGCGCGGTTGGCCTGGACGTCGCCGCCCTGGGTGCCGGTGACCGCGGCGACGGTCACCGCCTCGTCGACGTCCGTTTCCGCCCGGAGCGCGTCGTACTCGTGGATCCCCTGAAACAGGACGTTGACGTCGGAGTCCTCCGGGTCGGCGGTCGCGAGTTCGACGGCCGCGGCAGCGACCGCGTCCCGGCCGACGACCGGGGTATCGGTGCCGGTCTTCCGGCCGAGGTCGTCGTCGAGGTCGACACAGAGGACCAGCAGCATTCGCCGAACGTACGCCATCGGAGTATATCTGCTTTCGGGAGCCCACTGACCGCCTCTCGACCGTCGACGACGGCCGATCCCCGCGCCGGGTCGGCGGCGGTGGGAGACGGGTATATGTGAGTGGAGCCCACATCCAGCGTACGGTGTTTCCACGACGCGAACTCCGGGTGGTGGTGGCCGCGCTGCTCGTACTCGCCGCGGGGTGTGGCGCGACCGCACAGCCGACCGACGAGCCCGTGCGGAACGCCACGCTGTCGGGTCACGACCCGGCGGCCGACGCGTCGCCGGTCGAGACCCGCGCGTTCTGGGACCGCACGTCGAACTGGGAGGACCCCCGAACCAGAAACGCCACCATCACCAGCCGGACCCGGACGTACCACGACGTCCACGGCGCCGACGCGGTCGTCGTCTACACGACGCCGAAGAAGCCGTACGTCCGGGCCGACCGCCCGCGGTCGATGTCGCCGGCCGGGCTGGCGGCGCTCGCCACGCGGTCGGCGGACGTGCCCCCGGTCGGGACCGACAGCCGGCCGGCGGGCACCGCGTCGCTGCTCGGGGGGAACGTGACGGTCCACGCGTTGTCGGGCGCCGGGGGGGCCGACCCCGGCCGCGTCGCCTCCACCACGACTAACGACGCGGTCGTCGTGGTGGTCGTGATCGGCGACGCCGACCCGCAGACCGTCGAACGCGTCGTCGGCGGCGTGACGATGTACGGCGGGTTCGACACCGACGGCTGACCGCCTCGCGTCGCGCCGTCGGCGCCCGCTCCGGATGGGACGACTTTTGAGTCTCGGGCCAATAATTGGAGCAGAGAATGATCTCCAAGGGCTGTGAGCAGTGCGCCAAAGGCGGCAAGATGGTGCTGTTCGTCTACGGATACTGCGACCAGCGCGACTGCTTCTACTGCCCGCTCGGGGAGAACCGGAAGAACGTCACCGACGTCTACGCCAACGAGCGCCTCGTCGAATCCGACGCGGACGTGATCGAGGAGGCCCGCCGGATGGACGCGCTGGGGACGTCGATCACCGGCGGCGAGCCCCAAGAGGCGATGGCGAAGACCACGCGGTACCTCTCGCTTCTGAAAGACGAGTTCGGGGCCGACCACCACACCCACCTCTACACCGGGATCACCGGCGGCCGGGAGAACATGCGCCGGCTCTCGGAGGCGGGGCTCGACGAGATCCGGTTTCACCCCCCATACGAGCAGTGGGGCGACCTCCACGGCACCGAGTGGGAGGAGATCCTGTACGTCGCCCGCGAGGAGGGGCTCACGCCCGCCTTCGAGATCCCGGGGATCCGCGCGGAGGAGGAGTTCCTCGAGTTCTTAGACGAGGGCGCCGCGGAGTTCTGCAACGTCAACGAGTTCGAGATGAGCGACGGCAACTACCGCCGGATGCAGGAGCAGGGGTACGAGCTCCAGGAGGGGCACATGTCCGCCGTCGAGGGGTCGAAGGAGGCGATCCTCGACTCGATGGGCGACCACGAGCGGGTCTACTTCTGTACCTCGGTGTTCAAAGACGCCGCCCAGCACCGCAACCGGCTCAAGCGGATGGCCCGGGTCGTCCGCCGCCCCTTCGACGAGGTGACCGACGACGGCACGCTGGTCTACGGCAAGACGTGGGTCTCGCCCGACCGGCTCGACGCCCTGGGCGTGCCCGAGGAGTTCTACACGGTCAAATCCGACCACGTCGAGGTCGCGTGGTGGCTGCTCGAGGAGATGGTCGAGGCGGGCGACGTCTCCGAGGGCGAACTCGTGGAGCAGTACCCCACCGTCGACGGCACCGTGGTCGAGCGGACGCCGCTGGCCTGAGGCGGGGTCCCACCCACAACCCGCGACGCGGTCGTCCCGTCACCCCGGCCGTCGCGACCGTCCGGACCGGTCCCGCGTGAGCGCCACGTAGAGGCTCGGGATCACGGCGACCGCGATCCCGACGAGCAGCCACTCCCCGAGCGGGCCGCCGCGGGCGACCCCGACGCCGACCACGGAGACGCCGACGACGCCGCCGCCGGCGGCGACCGCCCGCTTCGTCCGGGTGTCGATGTCGACGCCGCGTTCGGCCCCGTAGAGCGCCGCCCCCAGCGCCGCGAGTCCGCCGGCGGCGACGCCGACGAGCGGCAGCGCCACCACGATCCCGGCGGCGAGAAGCATCACCCCGGTTGCGGCACCCACCAGGACGGTCGTCCGGGGAGCGACGGGGTTGCAGTCGGCGCGGAACCGCGTGGCGTAGGCGGCGGCGGGGGCGCCCAACACCAGAGCGACCAGCGCGGCCGACAGGACGCCGCCGGGCGTGGGGTCGTCGACGACGGTTCCGAGCCCGCCGGCGGCGGCGACGGCCGCGCCCCCGGCGAGCAGCCACCGCGGGGGGAGCGTCGCAGCGGGGTCGTCGTCGCGGACGATCCCGAAGGCGACGAACGGGTACGAGACCACGGCGCCGACGACGACCGTGGCGTAGAGCCCCCACCCGAGGACGGCGCCGGAGACCACTGCGGAGACACCGAGGAAGACCCCGGTGAGCACGGCGAACTCGGGGACGCGGCGGCTCATACCCGCCCTCGGATCGACGCGGGCGAAAGCGTTGCGATCCCGGCCACGCCTCGGTCGGGCGTCACAAAAACCCACAAGCGTTTAGACACGGCGCGGAGTACCTCCCGGTATGTCCGACTGTCCGCTGGCCGACGACTGCCCCAGGTACTCGGAGCGAATCAGCGGGATGGGGTGTCAGTACTACGGCGACCGGGGGGGTGCCGAGTGGTGTAACTCCTACGACCAGCCCATCCGGGACCTCAAGGCGCAGCCGGTCAAACCCGGCGAGGAGATCGTCGTCGACGTCGACGACATCCACGAGAGCGGCGCGGGGGTCGGACGCACCGACGACGGGTTCATCGTGCTCATCGACGGCCTGTTGCCGGAGGCCCGGGCGGTGGTCCGGATCGACCGGGTGAAGTCGAACCACGCGACCGCGAAGACGGTGGTCGAACGCCTCCCGCTCGACGAGGACGCGGACGACGAGTCGGACGCGGCGGCCGACGACGACGCCGACGAGTCCGACGCCGACGACGGGCGGAGCCGCCGGGGCCCCGACCGCTCGACCGCGCTCGGCAGCCGCGACAACTTCTGGGGTGGGTAGCCGCCGGCGCCGTCGCGGGACCGTCGGACGGTCGGTCTGCTGCACTTTTTTGTCGCCGCGCCCCTACCCAACGGTATGACGAACGCCGGAGGGAACGGGGGCGACGCGCCGGTCGGCGGCGGGCCGACGCCCGACGACGCGGACGCCGACGACGCGACCGAACCCCCCGATGTCGACGAGGCGCTCTCGGCCGCGGGGTTCGACGCCGACGAGAGCGTGCTGACCCGGCGGCAGGCCGAGGTGCTGGTGCTCAGGGAGCGGGGGATCCGCCAATCGCGGATCGCGTCGATGCTCGGGACCTCCCGCGCCAACGTGTCGAGCGTCGAGGCGAGCGCCCGGCGGAACGTCGAGAAGGCCAGGGAGACCGTGGCGTTCGCCGAGGCGCTGACCGCGCCGGTCCGGATCCCCGTGGCGGCGGGCACCGACCTCTACGACGTTCCGAAGCAGGTGTACGACGCCTGCGACGAGGCCGGGGTGAAGGTGAACCGCACCGCGCCGGAACTGATGAAGGCGGTGTCGGACGCGGCGGGCGACGCCATCCAGGGGCGGGAGGTCCGGGAACCGCTCTTGGTCGGCGTGACCACCGGCGGCCAGGTTCAGGTGCGGCGGTCCGCGGAGTGACGGTCACACCCCCCGGCCGGACCTCCGAGTTCGACGCCCGGACCCCGGAACTCAGAACTCCCCGCGGTCCTCCAGCAGCCGAACCAGCCGTTTGACGTCCTGGGCCCGCTCCGTCGGGACGACCAGCACCCGGTCGTCCCACTTCACCACCGCGAGGTCGGAGACGCCGACGAGGGAGACGTGGGCGTCGTCGGCGGCGACGACGTTGTCCGCGGCGTCGAGGGCCCGGAGCGTCGCGCCCGCCGTGGTCGCGTTGCCGTCGGCGTCGGCGTCGAGTTCCCGGTCGAGTGCGTCCCAGGCGCCGACGTCGTCCCACGGGAACGACGCGGGCACGACGGCGACGTCGGCGGCGGACTCCAACACGGCGTGATCGACGCTCACAGGCTCGACCGACTCGACGGCCGCCCGGACGGCGGCGTCGTCGCCGCCGCGGAGCGCGTCCACCAGCGGCGCCAGCGGCGGGGCATCGGCCGCGGCCACGAACGCCTCGGGGCGCCACGCGAACAGCCCCGCGTTCCAGTACAGCCCCGCGTCGACGTACGACTCGGCGGTCTCGGCGTCGGGCTTCTCGTGGAACGACGCGACGGGGTACCACTCGGGATCGGCGCCCCCCGCGTCCGCCGCGTCGCCCGGGCCGGCCGCCCCGTCCGCGTCGGCGGCCTCGACGTAGCCGTAGCCGGTCTCCGGGCGCGTGGGTTCGATTCCGAACGTGACCAGCCGATGGGTCGCGGCCGCGACCGCGACGCCCCGCCGGACGGCGGGCACGAACCCCTCGCCGACCAGGTGGTCGCTCGGGAGCGCGACCACGACGGCGTCGTCGTACCGTTGCCCGATCAGGTGCGTGGCGTACAGCAGCGCGGGGCCGGTGTCGCGGCCGGCGGGCTCGACCATCACCTCGGCGTCGGGGACGCGGTCGGCGACGCCGTCGGCGTACGACTCGCGGGTGAGTACGATCACCTCGTCGGCGACCCGGCGGGCGCGGGCGACGGACCGTTCGAGCAGCGACGCCCCCCCGAGCAGCGACAGGAACTGCTTCGGCCGATCGGCCCGGCTGGCGGGGTAGAGCCGCGACCCCGTCCCGCCCGCGAGCACGACGGCGACGACCGTGGGGTCCGGATCGCTCCCCGCCATCACCACGTCTCCACGATCCCGTCGCGGACGTCCTCGACGCACCCCTCGCAGTCGGGGTGTCCGGACTCGAAACACGCCGGACGCCCCTCGTCGTCGATCGCGGCCGCCCGCCGGTCGGCGTGGCGGCGGCAGACGAGGCGGGCCCGGCCCTCGTCGTCGCGGGGGAGCGACGCCGTGGGGTCGTCGCCGGGGGGTCCGTCGCGACCCTCGCGGTAGGCGTCGCGGGCGCGAGCGTACTGGCGGCCGGCCTCGCGGAGCTTCCGCCTGAGCAGGCCTTCGAGACGGTCGTCCATCGCCGGAACGTGGTGGGGCGATCGACATAGGTCCGTTGGTGGAGTGCGTCGGCGCCCCGACTCCACCCGGCGGTTTCACTTCCGCCCCGGTCACGACAGTTTATTACCGATCGCGAACCAACCATCGTGTGCCTCCCAACGAAAACCAAGGCGGAGGCGAGCCACCCATGTCAGACCTGCAGACCCACGCGGCGGAGATAGCGGAACAGTTCTCGGACCACCTGGACGTGACCGACGACGAGGTCGAAGAGCGGCTGCGGAACCTCGTCGAGGAGTACCGCGTGCCCGTCGAGGAGGCGCGGCGCTCGGTCGTCAACAGCTACCTCGACGAGGCCGGCTTGGAGCGCGAGGAGCTCGGTCGCGGCGGCAACGAGGAGGTCCGGCTCGCGGACATCGACCAGGACGAACAGTGGATCGACGCCACCGCGAAGGTCGTCGAGCTCTGGGAGCCCCGTAGCGACTCCATCGCGCAGGTGGGGCTGCTCGGCGACGAGTCCGGGCGCACCAAGTTCGTCGCCTTCGAGACCTCCGACCTCCCCGAGCTGGAGGAGGGCGCGGTCTACCGGCTCGGCAACCTCGTCACCGACGAGTACCAGGGCGACTTCTCGGTGAAGCTCAACCGCACGACCTCCATCGAGACGGTCGACGAGGAGATCGAGGTCGGCGACGACGCGGTCACCGTCGAGGGCGCGCTGGTCGATATCCAGTCGGGCAGCGGCCTGATCAAGCGGTGCCCCGAGGATGGGTGTACCCGCGTGCTCCAGAACGGCCGGTGTTCGGAGCACGGCGACGTCGACGGGGAGTTCGACCTCCGGATCAAGGGGGTGCTCGACGACGGCGAGACCGTCCACGAGACCATCTTCGGCCGGGAGACCACCGAGGAACTCACCGGGATCAGCTTGGAGGAGGCCCAGCGGATGGCGAAGGACGCCCTCGACACCACGGTCGTCGTCGAGGAGATGCGCGAGGACCTGCTCGGGACGTACTACCGGATCTCCGGCCCCGAACTCGGACGGTACGTCCTCGCCGACGAGGTCGAACGGCTCACCCAACCGGCGGATCCCGAAGCGGTGCTGATCAAAGCGAGGTCGATCTGAGATGAGTTCGAACGAGATCCCGACCCGAGAGGTCGCACGACGCGTGTTCGCGGACGAGTTCAACGACGCAACCTTCAGCTTCAAGGAGTCCGACGACGACCGCGCGCCGGTCTACGCGCTGCTCCCGACCGGCCAGAAGGTCAACCGGGTGTTCTTCGTCGGCACCCTGACCGAGAAGGAGGACGTCGGCGAGGACAACGAGTACTGGCGCGGCCGGATCGTCGACCCCACCGGGACGTTCTTCGTCTACGCCGGCCAGTACCAGCCCGAGGCGACGAGCACGCTCCGGGACCTCGAACCGCCGGCGTACGTCGCGGTCGTCGGCAAGCCCCGCACCTACGAGACCGACGACGGCACGGTCAACGTCTCGGTCCGACCCGAGTCGATCCAGGTCGTCGACGCCGCCACCCGCGACCGGTGGGTGGTCGAGACCGCCGAACGCACCGTCGACCGCGTGGGTGCTTTCGAGGACGAGGGCAACGAGTACGGTCGGATGGCCCGCGAGGAGTACGACCTCCCCGTGGATCGGTACGTCGAGTCGACGGTCTCGGCGCTCGAGAGCGTCGAGGAGTCCGACGGCGACGAACTCGGCGTCGGCGGCGGTCCGGACGCGGACCTCCAGCCCGAACTCTGAGGCCGGGCGCCGCCGCCGGGAGCGGCCCCGTGACACTCGCGACACCCCGCCACGACGGCGGCCTCACGTACGGCTGCGACCGGGTCCACGGACCGTCGTTTCGGGGTCGTTCCCGACCTCCGGCCACAATCTTCTTTATGTCGTTTCGAAGACATGGGCTATGCGACACAGACGCGCCCTCCTCGTCGTCGCGGTGGTGATGGTCGTCGCCGGCGGTGTCGTCGGCATGCTGGTCCAGACCGACGGCGGCCGGGTCGAAGTCACGGAGGTGCGGTTCGCCGGACCGAACGGCCAGACGATCGAGGGCGACCTGTACGTCCCGCCCGGGGCGACCGACGAGACCCCCGCACCGGGGGTGGTGGCCACACACGGCTACATCAACTCCAAGGAGACCCAGTCGCCGTTCGCCATCGAGTTCGCCAGACGGGGGATGGTCGTGCTCGCGATCGACCAGACGGGACACGGCTACTCCGACCCGCCGGCGTTCGGCGCGGGGTTCGGCGGCCCGCCGGCGCTGTCGTACATGCAGTCGTTGTCGTTCGTCGACGACGAGAACATCGGGCTCGAAGGCCACTCGATGGGCGGGTGGGCCAGCGTCGCGGCCGCCGGGACGTCCCCCGACGGATACGAGTCGGTGACGCTCGTGGGCTCCTCGACGGCGTCGTTCCCCGGCGTCCCGGAGGGGACCGCCGAGTTCCCACGGAACACGGCGGTCGTCTTCAGCGAGTACGACGAGTTCTCGATGCTGATGTGGGGGATCCCCCACGCCTCCGACGTCGGCCGGAGCGAGAAGCTCCAACGGCTGTTCGGGACCGACGGTCCGGTCGAGGAGGGGCGGACCTACGGCAGCATCGACGACGGCACCGCGCGACGGCTCTACACGCCGGCGACCACCCACCCCGGTGATCACCTCTCGACCACGGCGGTGGGTGACGCGATCGAGTGGCAACAGCGCACGCTCGACGGGACCGACGACCGGCCGCCGGGCGACCAGATCTGGTGGGTGAAGGAACTCGCGACGCTGCTGTCGCTCCTCGGCGGCGTGCTCTTTCTGTTCCCGTTCGGCGCGACCGTGCTCTCGGACCGCCGCTTCGGCGACGCCGTCCGGGACCCACCGGCTGCGGCGGGTGCGACGGGCCCGAGCCGGTATCTGACCGTCGCGCTTGCGGCGGTCATCCCCGTCGTGACCTACCTGCCGCTGAACCTCCTCGGGCAGAACGACCTCAGCCCGTCGTGGCTGTTCCCCCAGCAGATCACGAACGGCGTGATGGTGTGGGCGGTGGCGAACGCCGCCGTCGTCGTGGGGCTCTTCGCGGTGTGGCACCTCCTCGACAACCGGGGGACGAGCCGCGAACGGTACGGCTTCGACGTCGATGGCCCGCGGACGATCGTCGCCGCCGCGGCCGCGGCGGCGGCGATCGTGGGCGGGTTCTACCTCCTCCTGGCCGTCGTCGGCCACCTGTTCGGGACCGACTTCCGGTTTTGGGTGTTCGCGGTCAAGCTCCCCTCCGCGCTCCAACTCGGGATCGTGCTCCGGTATCTCCTCCCGCTCACGCTGTTCTTCCTGGCGTTCGAGCTGCTGCTGAACGGCCAGCTCCGGACCGACGAGGCAAGGTTCCGAAGCGCGTTCGCGACCAACTGGCTCGCCACGGTCGGCGGGTTCGTGGGGTTCCTGTCCGTCCAGTACGGCGTGTTGCTGTCGGGACGGCCGCTGCCGTTCGGCGAGCCGCTTCTGACGATCGTTGCGTTCCAGTTCGTCGCGGTCCTCACCATTGCGGCCGCGGTCTCGACGTACTTCTTCCGGCGAACGGGGCGGGTCTGGACCGGCGCGTTCGTCAACGCCCTGCTGGTGACGACGATCCTGGTCGCGGGCACCGCAACCCACGTGCCGCTGTGAGTGAAGTCGCTGTTTGATCCACCAGCGGGGCTATACGCCTCCCTGTCGACGTCCGAGACGCGTATGTTGCAGGCCCTCCAGCCGGCCGACGCCCCCCGTCGACGACCGGCCCCGGTGACGTTCAGGAGCATCGCGGTGACGACGGCGCTGGCGCTCGCGGTCGGCAGTGCGGTCGCGGTCGGGTACGGCGTCCTTCCCGTGTGAGGTCGGGCCAACTCCCGCTTCGCCGGGTTCGGGCCGGTTCCCACGCCCGTCCGCGCCGGTTCGTGTGAGTCGTTTGCACGGCACCGTCTGACGAACCGTTAAGTGGATTCGTCGCCGACGTTCGGGCAGGACGATGGGCAACAAGAACAAGACCATCTCGTTCCGCGTCAACGAGGACGCGTTCGAGACGCTGCGCGAGATCGCCGAGGAGCGCGACCTCTCCCTGTCGGCGGTGTTCCGCGACTACGTCGACACGCTCGTTGCCCACGACGGCCAGGTCCAGGCCGTCCCCGAGCACGAACTCGAACGCCTCCGCGACGACGACGGCGAGACCTTCCCGCCGACGGTGGAGGTGCCGAAGAGCTTCGTCCGGGAGCACGAGCGGCTCGAACTCGAAGCCGACCACCTCCGGGAACAGCTCCGGGAGCACAAGGAGTATATCGACTACCTCCAGGAGCGGCTCGACGCCGGCGACGAGGAGATCATCCACCTGGAGGACTTGGACGCCGGCGACGACGAGCCGTCGGTCCGGCTCGAATCGAACGGCGGCTCGGCGCGGTAACGGCGCGGTCGGTTCCGACTACCCGGTGTTCTTCATCCCGGCGGCGATCCCTTTGACGGTCAGCCGGAGGGTCTGTTCCTCCTCGTCGGTCCGGTGGGCCTGCGACAGGAGCTTGGTCTGGAGCAGGTTCAGGGGGTCGACGTAGGGGTTCCGCCGGCGGAGGCTCTCGTCGAGCCACTCGCGTTTGAGCAGCGACTCCCGGCCGGTCACGTCGAGCACGGCGTCGCGGGCACGTTCGTACTCGGCTTCGAGCTCCGGGAAGAACGCCTCCCGCAGCTCCGGATCCGCCAGGTCGGCGTAGTAGCTCGCGATCTCGAAGTCGGTCCGGGCCAGCGCCTGGGCGGCGTTGTCGAGGGTGGTCCGGAAGAACGGCCACTCGTCGTACATCTCACGCAGGGTTTCGAGGTCGCCGCCGTCGTCGAGGTACGCCTCGATCCCGGTGCCGAGAGCGTACCACCCGGTGATGATGCACCGCGATTGGGTCCACGAGAACACCCACGGGATCGCCCGGAGGTCCTCGACGGTGCGCTCGCCCGACCGCGACGCCGGCCGCGACCCCAGGTTGAGGTTCTCGATCACCCCGATCGGGGTGGCCTGCCCGAAGTAGGTCACGAACCCCTCGGATTCCAGCAGCCCGCGGTAGGCCGACCGCGCGGCGGGCGCCATCGTGTCCATCGCGTCGACCCACTCCTCGGCGACCTCCTCCTCGGGCTCGCGGATCGCCCGCAACCGGGCGCGGATCTGGGCGTTCAGCATCTGTTCGAGGTTCCGCTCGGCGATCTCGGGGTTGGCGTACTTCTCGGCGATCGCCTCGCCCTGCTCGGTGAACTTGATCTGCCCGGAGACGGTCTCGTTCGGGAGCGCGAGCATAGCCTCGTTCATCGGGCCGCCGCCGCGGGAGATCGACCCGCCACGGCCGTGGAACAGCCGCATCTTCACGTCGAAGTCCCGGCAGATGGTCGCCAGCCGGCGCTGGTTCTTGTAGAGGTCCCAGTTGGCCGCCAGGAAGCCGTTCTCCTTGTTGGAGTCGGAGTAGCCCAGCATGATCTCCTGGACGTTGTCGCGGGCCCCGAGCGCCTGCTCGTAGGCGTCGTTCTCGAACAGCGTCCCCATGATCCGACGGGCGCCGTTGAGCGCGGACTCGGTCTCCAGTAAGGGCACGACGTCGATGCCGCAGTGATCCGGCAGCGCCACCGCGCCCGCCTGGTCGGCGAGGAACAGCACCTCGAGTACGTGGCTGGGCTCCTCGGTCATGGAGATGCAGTAGGTGTCGATGGCGCCGACGCCGAACTCGCTCTGCCACTCCCCGAGCATGCCGAACCGTCGGAGTACCCGCGCAGCGGTGTCGGAGACGTCGCCGGGGTTCTCGAGGTCGATCACCGGTCCCTCCTGGAGAATCGCCTCCGTCAGAACCTCGATCCGGCCGTCCTCGTCGAGGTCGCGGTAGTCGATTCCCTCGACGGCGAGCGCCTCGTGGACCGCCTCGGTGTGGTTCTTTTGATGATCGCGGAGGTCGAGGCTCGCCAGCGTGAACCCGAAGGTGTCGACCTGGCGGATCAGCGGCTCGACGTACTCGTCGGCCACAACGCCCGCGCCGGTCGACCGGAGGCTCCGATCGATCGTGGTGAGGTCGTTCAGGAGCTCCGCCTTCTCGGCGTACCCGCCCGGCCGGACGTCCTCGATCCGGCGGAGCCGCTCGCGCATCAGCTTCAGCTTCTGGCGGTAGGGCTCGCCGGGATACCGCTCCTCGGCCTCGGCGGCGACCGTCGGGAGCCGGGTGGCGTCGGCCTTCAGCGACCGCTCGATCTCGGGGCCGACGTCGACCCGCCGGCCGTCCTGGCTCAGGAACCCCGACAGCCGCTTGAGCGCGGTGCGGTACTTCTCGAGGACGACCGCGCGCTGCCGCTCCAAGGTGTCGGTGGTGACTTCCGGGGTGACGAAGGGGTTGCCGTCGCGGTCCGACCCCGCCCACGACCGGAACTCGAAGAGCTTCGGCACGTCGACCTCGGGGTACTCGTCGCCCAGCAGGTCTTCGAGTTCGGCGTACACCTCGCCCACGACGTCGAAGAGGATGGATTCGAGGTACCACTGGACGTTCCGGGCCTCGTCCTGCGGCTCGGGGCGGCGCTCCCGGACCTGTGAGGTCTGCCAGAGGCTCGTGACCTCGGCGTCGACCTTCCGCCACAGCTGGTCGGACTCGCGGTCTGTGAGCCGGCGCTCGTCGAGCTCCTCCAGCCGGCTCGCGATCGACCGGAGCTTCGCCTTCAC
>CAZIQT010000058.1:0-12940 GCA_964541645.1 uncultured Halobellus sp.
ACCCCTCGGCCGGCTCAACCCCGATCGTCACCGCGACGCCCTCGACGTCCCACTCCTCGATCAGCTCCCACTCGCCGTTCGCCGGCGCTCGGTCGACGAGCTCGCGGCTCCGCGTCTCGCCGGCGACGTAGTCGCGGTGGCGGTCCACGAAGCCCGCCACCCGCTCGTCGCCGATGTCGACGGCGGTGTGGATCTCGCGTTCGACGTCCAGCTCCAGCCGCTTCCGCATCTCCTGGATCCGCCGGACCACGTCGCGGGCGTACCCCTCGGCCTCGATGTCGTCGGTGAGCCCCGTGTCGACGTAGACCGTGCCGCCGTCGAACGCCGCCGCCGACACGTCCGCGGGGGGTTCGGCGTCGTAGCTGACCATCTCGTCGGTCAGGGCGTAGGTCTCGCCGTCGACCTCGACCCCGCCGGCGAGCTCTGCCCGTGTTTTGCCCTCGACCTCGCCCATCACGCGCTGGGCGTCGGCGCCGAACGCCGGGCCGATCACGCTCATCTCCGGGACCGCGCGTTCGATCAGTTCGTCGAACTCGGCGACGACCTCGATCGAGCGGGCGTTGACGCGGTCGGCGAGCAGGTCCGACAGCGACTCGACGCCGTCGGCGACCGCGTCGTCGTCGGTCGCGACCACGACCCGCCGGACCGGCCACCGGAGCTTCCGACCGCCCTGCTGGCGGGCGTTGGCGGCCGCCTCCTCGACGTCTCTGAGGACACTCATCCGGCGTTCGAGGTCTTCGTCCCGCAGGTCGGTGTCGGGCTCGGGGTACGACAGCGCGTGGACGCTCGCGGCGTCGCCGTCGAGGATCTGGTACATCCGTTCGGTGAGGTACGGGGTGAAGGGCGCGAGCAGCCTGATCGACTCCTCGAGCACGGCCGACAGCGTGGCGTAGGCGCCGCGTTTGGCGTCGGAGTCGGCCTCCTCCCACATCCGCTCGCGGATCGTCTTGACGTAGAACCGCGAGACATCCTCGGTTAGGAAGTCGAGGACCGCGTTGAGCCCGTCGGAGACCCGGTACTCAGCCAGCGCCTCGCGGGCCTCGGCTTCGACCGACTGGAGCCGTGAGAGCACCCACTCGTCGACGACCGTGCGCTCGCCGTCGTCGAGGTCGGCGTCGGCGGGGTCGTAGCCGTCGAGGTCCATGTACGGCAGCGGGAACCGGAAGACGTTCCAGAAGATGTTGAGCGTCGATTCCATGTCGGCGAGGCCGTCCCACTCGAAGGAGAGGTCGACGCCCTGCTGGTCGTGGCTGAGGAGGTACGCCCGCAGGGGGTCGCGGCCGGCGCGCTCGATCGCCTCCTCGGGCGTGACGATGTTCCCCAGCGATTTCGACATCTTCCGGCCGTCCTCGTCGTTGACGAACCCGTGCATCATCACCTGCTCGTAGGGGGTCTCGCCGGTGGCGGCGGTGGACATCCCCAGCTGCGACCAGAACCACCCGCGGGTCTGGTCGTGGGCCTCCACGATGAAGTCCGCGGGCCACAGTTCGTCGTACGCGTCGGTCTCCGAGGGGTAGTCGAGCGTGCCCCACGTCGCCACCGAGGAGTCGATCCATACGTCGAAGACGTCGGGAACGCGCTCGTAGGTCGTGCCGTCCTCGGTGATGGTCAGCGGGTCGACCGCGGGGCGGTGGAGGTCGATCGTCTCGGGGTCGATCTCCTGGTCGACCCGCTCGGCGAGCTCCTCCCGGGTCCCGATCACGATCCGGTCGCCGTCGTCGGCCTGCCAGATCGGCAGCGGGATCCCCCAGTACCGCTGCCGGGAGACGTTCCAGTCAGGGGCGTCGGCGACGAAGTCCCGGAACCGGTTGTCGCGGGCCCACTGGGGGAACCACTCCGAGTCGTCGATGTTGTCCAGCAGGTCCTGCTTGACGTCGGTGACCGTGATGAACCACTGGTCGGTCGCCAGGAAGATGATGTCGGTGTCGCACCGCCAGCAGTGGCCGTACCGGTGCTCGTGGGTGCCCGACGCGAGCAGCGCGCCGGTGTCGTCCAAGTCGGCGATGATGTCGTCGTTGGCGTCGCGCACGAACGTGCCGGCGTAGTCGCCGGCGGCGTCGGTGAACTCCCCGCGGCCGTCGACCGGCACGAACACGTCGAGACCGAGCTCCTGACCGCGGCCGAAGTCCTCCTGGCCGTGGCCGGGCGCGGAGTGGACCAGCCCGGTACGGTCGGCTTCGACGTAGTCGGCGGTGTAGACCTCGCCGGCGCCCTCGAAGTCGGCGTACTCCGCGACGTGGTCAGCCAGCGGGTGGTCGTACGCCCACCCGACCAGCTCCGTCCCGTCGTGCTCGTCGACGACCTCGTACTCGTCGTACCGGCCCTTCTCGAGGACGTCCTCGACGCAGGGCTCGGCGACGTAGAGCACCTCCGACTCCCCGTCCGTCCCGGCGCGCACGGCCTGGTAGGTCATCTCGCCATCGACCGCGACGAACGTGTTCGCGGGGATGGTCCAGGGGGTGGTGGTCCAGATCACCAGGCTGCCCTCCCGGTCGGCGAGCGGGAACTTCACGTAGATCGACGGCGAGGTGATCTCGTCGTACTCCACCTCGTTGGCGGCGATGGCGGTCTGACACCGCGGGCAGTAGTTGACCGACCGCTTGCCCTGTTCGACCAGCCCCCGGTCGTCGACCCGCTGGAACGCCCACCACGCCGCCTCCATATACTCCGGGGTGATGGTCTCGTAGGGGTCCTCGAAGTCCATCCAGACGCCGATCGACCGGAAGTCGTCGTCCATGGCCTCGCGGTTGCGGACGGCGAACTCTTTACACTCCTCGATGAACGACTCGATGCCGTACGCCTCGATGTCGCGTTTGGTCTCGAACCCGAGTTCCTCCTCGACTTTCACCTCGATCGGGAGGCCGTGCATGTCGTATCCCGGGCGGTCGGTCACCCGGTGGCCGGTCATGCGCTTGTACCGGATGATCGCGTCCTTCAGCGTCTTGTTCCACGCCGTCCCCAGGTGCATCTGCCCGGATGTGTACGGCGGGCCGTCGACGAAGAAGAAGGCCGGGTCGTCGGCGTGGGCCGCCTTCGTCGCCTCGTAGGCGTCCGCGTCGTCCCAGTACGCCTCGACCGTGGCCTCGACCGCGGCGGGCGTGTACTGGTCGTCGACTTCGTCCATACACGTGAGCTACCGACCAACGTATATGAAATCCGTGGAACGACGGCGGTCCGGCCCGACCGGGAGCGTCGGGGTCGCCGCGGGGATCGCGCGACCCGACCTCCGAACGGGGCAGTGAACGGACGGATCGGCCGCACCGCCGGAAGCAACCCTTTCACGCTGGCACCCCTACCGACAGGTATGAGCTTGGACGTCCCGGTCCCCGCGCCCCCGGAACTGGAGGAGATCGACCCCAACGAGTACGACGACGCAGAGGTCGTCGGCGACACCGACTACAAGCGCGCGGAGATCGAGACGCTGCTCCGCGAGGGGGCGTGGGAACAGGCGTTCTCGACGTGGGCGTCGACCACGGACCTCGAGGAGTCGGACTTCGAGATCGTGACCGACCTCGGCATGCTCCGGCAGTTCGACTTCTTCTGGGACTCCTTCGCCGAGCGCGTCGGCTACCACGCCCCGGGCATCCCCGAAGACTGGAAGGAACGGAACTACCACCCCGAGCTCGAGTCGTGGGGGTCGGTCTCGGGGATCAACGCCGGGTTGACCGAACTCGGCCAGATCGTCTGCGACGTGCTGAAGGACGACTACATCGAGTGGGAGACCGAGTACGAGGCCCCCGACGACCTCCCCGACTTCGAGTGACCCGGCCTACCGCCCGCCGAACTCGTCGAAGTCGTCGGAGCCGCCGGCCGTCCCCGTCTCGCCGGGGCCGTCGCCGAGGTCGAACCGCTCGGGGGGTTGCCCCGCCTCGTCGAGCACCCCGTCGGAGATCTCGATCGGACACTCCACGCGGACGGCCAGGGCGATCGCGTCGCTGGGGCGCGCGTCGAACACGAACGGTCGTGCTTCGCCCGCGTCGTACCGCTCGGCGTCGATCTTCGCGTAGAAGGTGCCGTCAGCGATGTCGTCGATCCGGACCCCGTCGATCGCCCCGCCGAACTCCGTGAGGACCGACACCATGAGGTCGTGGGTCAGCGGACGCTCGAACGGCTCCCCGGAGAGTCCGAGTTGGATCGCACGGGCCTGGTCTCCGGTCACCACGATCGGCAGGAACTCCGAGCGCGCCGAGAGAACGACCGCTGGAACGTTCTCGCCGTCGGCGTCGACGCCAACGGCGATCCCCTCGACTTCGGCGGGGTGGTTCATACCCCTACGTACCGTTCCTGGGTACGAATAGGTAAGGGATGCGTCGGTCGACGGACGCCGCGCGGAACGACGGCACGTCGGCGACGGGCGGGCGGGGAGACGGCTACCGCCGCCGGACGACCCACACCGCGAGCCACGCGAGCAGCACCGCCGCCCCGCCGAGGAACACCAGGAGTCCCGGCGGCGGCCCGGTCGCGGCCGCGGTGGTTGTCGCCTCCGCCGCGACGTCCGCGGTGCCGACCGTACCGCCGGCGTCGCCGCCGCCGGTCCGAGCGACGAACGGGACCCCGTCGACGAGGAACTGCGCGAGCAGGCTCGCGATCCCGACGACCGCGACCCCGCCCAGCAACCGGGCGAGTACGTCCGACACGCCCGCGGTCTCCTCGCCGTCGGCGGCCACGACGACGAGCGGCCGGTCGGCAGGGGCGTACACGTCCATCTCGCGGCCCTTCTCGGAGTAGACCGTGTCGACGACCCGGATCGCGCCCGCCGACTCCAGCCGGCCGAGGTGGTACTGGACGTTCTGCAGCGAGGTGTCGACCGTCTCCGCGAGCGCGGCGGGGTTCGTCGGTTCGTCGTGGAGGGCGGCGAGCATCTCTCGGGCGGTCGTCGAGGAGAGCGCACCGAGCAGATCCTCGGCGTCGTCGTCGTCGAGTCCGACAACCCGCGGGGAGGCGTCGACGTCGGGGTCGGACCGGGAGGGGAACAGACGGGCCATCACGGGTCGGTAGCGCGGGACACGACACAAAGCTGTTGTTTCCGGCGGACGGGGGCACGCGGCCGACCGCTCCGCAAACCACTTGCCATGCGGTCGCCTACTCGGTCGTATGTACGTTCGGGACGCCAAAAATCGTGACGAGGTCTGGTTGCTCGACAGGATCGAGGAGGCCGAACTCGACGACCCAGCCTTCCGGTCCCGGGACTACGTGATCGCCCTCGACGAGGAGACCTCGCGCAAGGCCGGGTTCGGCCGGATCCGCGTCCACAAGACCGACGCGGGGGAGTTCTGCGAACTCGCGTTCGTCTACACCCTCCCCCCGTGGCGGCAGCAGGGCGTCGGCGCCCACATCATCGAGCGACTGGTGGCGGAAGCCGGCGACGACGGCCACGGGACGGTCTACACCTTCACCCGACAGCCATCGTACTTCACCCCGTTCGGGTTCGAGCCGCAGGACGCCGCAGACCTCCCCGGCCCGGTGGTCGACCGGCTCGAAACCGTCCGCGCGGAGCGCGGCGACGACGTCATCGCGCTCCGGGTCGACGGCGAGGCGTTCACCGTCCCCGAGACGTTCCGAGAGCGGTTCAAAACGGCCGCGCCCGCCGACGACCCCGAGGACGGGGAGACCGTCGAGGAGTCCGCGGAGGACTTCGGAATCGACCCGACGGAGGCCACCTACAAGTACGACACCGGCGGGTGAGCCGCCGGTCAGGTCCGCTCGGAGAGGAAGTCCGTGCTGAAGACGATGTACGCCAGCACGCTACAGAACAGGATCGGCGGCAGAAGCGCGAACGCCCACAGCGGCTCGATCCCCCACCTGAGGATGAGCACGACGTTCCCGATCCCGAGCGCGAGAAACGGCGCCACCGCCAGCGCCGCGCGCTTCCGGTTTCTCCCCCCGGAGTCGGAACCGAGCGGCGCGTTCGGGTCGAACTCCTCGTCGGCGGACTCCGCGCGCTCCTCGGCCGACGTCGGGGACGACATACCAGGAGTTGGTTCCCGAACGGCAAAAACGCCGCGTTCTCGCCGACCCCTCACTCGGCTCCGGCGTCGCCCTCGAGCCGCGAGGCGAGTTCCACCAGCCCGAACAGCCCCCCGAGGATCGCGGTCGACACCACGACGCCATAGAGCGCGATCGCGCCGGGGGTCACCGGGATCGCGAACCCGGTTCCGAGCACCGCCGCGTCGCTCAACTGGCCGTTGCTCCCGACGAACCACCCGATCCCCCCGGAGAGGACGATCACGACCGCCCCCACCGAGAGCAGGATCCGCCGGCCGAGACCGGGCTCGCCGTCCGCCGTCCGGTCGCCCGCGTCGCCGTCGCCTCCCGTTGCGGCCGTGGCCTCGTCGCCGTCGGTCTCGGTGTGCACACCCGAAGTACGTGCGGGGGCGGATTTGGCGTTGTTGGTCGCGGCCGCCCGCCGCGGACGGCAACGTACAAACCCCCGCCGATCGAACCCTCTGGCGATGTCCGAGGAACTCGTCGACCGTGCCCGGGCGGCGCTCGAAGGCGCGTACGTGCCGTACTCGGAGTACCGCGTCGGCGCCGCGCTCCGGACCGCCGACGGCTCGGTGTACGTGGGGTGTAACGTCGAGAACGCCAACTACTCCAACAGCCTCCACGCCGAGGAGGTCGCGATCGCCGCCGCGGTCGCCGACGGCCACCGGGAGTTCGACCGGATCGCGGTCTCCTCCGGCGCCCGCGACGGCGTGACGCCGTGTGGGATGTGTCGACAGACCCTCGCGGAGTTCGCCGACGCCGACCTCCCGGTTGTCTGCGACGAAGGCGGCGGCGACACAACGACCTACTCCCTCGGAGACCTGCTGCCGAACACGATCTCCACGGACACGCTCGCCGCGGCCGCGGAGACCCGCGACGCCGGCGACGGCGAGTCCTGACGCCGCCCGGGTGGCCGATCGCACCCACGACGTCCGACAGCCTATTGGCCTCCGACGCCGACCTCCGGGGCATGAGCGACAGCGAAGACCCGAACGACGAGGTGCAGTACCACGTCGCGGTGGGCCCTGACGACGTCGCCGACGCCGTCCTCCTCCCCGGCAACCCCGAGCGCGTCGACAAGATCACCGCGCTGTGGAACGACGCCGACGAGCGCGCCCACCACCGCGAGTACCGGACCGCGACGGGGAGCTACCAGGGGACCCCGATCTCGGTCACCTCCACCGGGATCGGGAGCCCCTCGACGGCGATCGCGGTCGAGGAACTCGCCCGCGTGGGCGCGAGAACGTTCCTGCGGGTGGGTTCCTGCGGCGCGATCCAGCCCGGAATGGACGTCGGCGACCTGGTGATCACCTCCGGGGCGGTGCGCCAGGAGGGCACCTCCGACGAGTACGTCCGCGAGGACTACCCCGCGGTCGCCGACCGCGAGGTGGTCTCCGCGCTGGTGGCGGCTGCGGAGCGCCTCGGCTACGACTACCACGTCGGGCTCACGATGAGCGCCGACTCCTTCTACGCCGGCCAGGGGCGCGCGGGCTTCGAGGGGTTCCGGGCGGCGGGGTCGGAGTCGCTGGTCGAGGCGCTCCGCGAGGCGAACGTGAAGAACATCGAGATGGAGGCCGCGGCACTGCTCACGCTCGCGACCGTCTACGGCCTCCGCGCCGGCGCGGTCTGTTCGGTGTACGCGAACCGCGTCACCGGCGCGTTCCGGACCGAGGGGGAGTCCCGCGCCGCCGAGACCGCGAGCCTCGCGGTCCACCTGCTCGCGCGGATGGACGAGCGGAAACGCGAGGCCGGCGTCGACCACTGGCACCCCGGGCTCTCGCTCGACTGACTCCGGCGGGAACGCGGCGCGTCCGGGCCGCGTGACCCTCGCGGTTTCGGCGCGCGTTCCGCAGTGCCTTTATTCGCCGGTTCCGGATGTAGGGTATGAGCACGCAAGTCGTCGTCGTCGGTGCGGGCTACGCCGGCGCCGGCGCGGTCAAACGTCTCGAGGACGAACTCAACGCCGGCGTCGATCTCACGTGGATCTCGGAGAACGACTACCACCTCGTTCTCCACGAGGTCCACCGGTGCATCAGGGATCCGAGCGTCGAATCGAAGATCGCGATCCCGGTCGACGAGATCAAATCCCCGTCGACGGAGTTCGTCACCGGCCGGGTGACGAACGTGGACGTGGACGATCGGGTCGTCGAACTCGAGGACGACGAGATCGCGTACGACTACCTCCTGTTGGGCGTCGGGTCGAGCACCGCCTTTTTCGGCATCGACGGGCTCGAGGAGCACGCCCACGAGCTGAAAGGGCTCGACGACGCGCGGGCCATCCACGCGGACGTCGCGGACGCCGCCGAGGAGGCCTCCCGCGACGACCCCGCGCAGGTGATCGTCGGCGGTGCCGGGCTCTCCGGCATCCAGACCGCCGGCGAGATCGCGGAGTACCGCGACGCCCACAACGCCCCGATCGACGTGACCATCGTGGAGGGACTCGACGAGGTCTTCCCCGGCAACGACCCCGAACTCCAAGGTGCGCTCCGCCGCCGGCTGGAGGGGCTCGACGTCGAGATCGTCACCGGCGAGTTCATCTCGCAGGCCGACGCCGACGCCGTCTACCTCGGCGGCGGCGACGACGACCCCGGCGAGGAGCTCGCGTACGACGTCCTGATCTGGACCGGCGGCATCACCGGCCACGACGAGGTCCACGGCGTCGGCGTCGAACAGGACGAGCGTTCCCACCGGATCAACGCCGAGGCCGACTTCCAAACCTCCGACGACCGGGTGTTCGCGCTGGGCGACGCCGCCCTGGTCGATCAGGGCGAGGAGACCGTCGCCCCGCCGACCGCACAGGCCGCCTGGCAGGCCGCGGAGGTCGCCGGCGAGAACGTGGCCCGCGCGGTCGAGGGCCGGCCGCTGAAGACGTGGCGCCACGACGACAAGGGGACGGTCGTCTCCGTCGGCGACGACGCGGTCGCCCACGGCGTGAAGTTCCCGGCGATCGGTACACTCCCGTTCAACGTCTTCGGCGGGCCCGCCGCGCGGACGCTGAAGAAGGCGATCGCCGCCCGGTGGATCGCGGACGTCTCCTCATCGCGCAACGCACTCGACGCGTGGGGGAGCATGTGAACCGCCTCGGGTATCCGTAGCACGAGACCGGTCGCGGGCCGGGACCGTCGTTCCGGCCCGAAGGTCAGTGCGCCGTCTCCTCGACCGGCGCCCGCATGTCCTGGATCCGGAGGATCAGGATGTTCCCGGTGTCGTCCTTCCCGTCGACGACCCCCTCGATCACCAGCTTCGACAGCGGGGTGGGACCGACGGTGACGTTGTCGCCCTCGTGGAACTCCCGGACCGACCCCTGGATGTGGATCTCGGCGCGGCACAGCTCCGGGTGGTGAACCGACGAGAGGTCGATCTCGTCGACGTTCGCGTTCTCCACCTCCTCGCCGTCGTGGTACAGCGGGACGTACGCCGGCTCGTCCATCTGATCCACGTCGAGCGCCTCGTAGGCGTTCGCGGTGGGTTTGTACCCGCCCTTCGGCCCGGGGACGCCCTCGACGAGCTGGAGGGCCTTCAGGCTCTGCATCTGGTTCCGGATCGTGCCGGGGTTCCGGTCGACCTCGTCGGCGATGTCTTCCCCCTTTACGGCGTCCTCGCTCTCCCGGTGGAGGTTTATGAGGGCCGTCAGAATCGTCTTCTGACTGGACGTCAGTTCGATGGATGACATACCGGTGAGTTCGCCGCATACGGTATTAAATCCGGTGGACCGGTGGGCGCCGCGCCGAATCGCGGTCGGAATACGCTCCGATTCGGGAACGAACGTCCGGTTTTCGGTCGGAGCCCTCCGGACGTGTCACAACCGGCGGTCGCGGACGCGGTCGGCGCCCACCGGCGGTCACTCGTCTGCCGACCCGTCGGCGTACCCGCGCTCGCGCTCGCGTGCCGCCGGCGCACCGATCGCCGCCTCGAACTCGTCGAAGTCGACCGCCTCGACCGCGCCGGCGGTTCCGTCGGCCGCGAGCGTGGCGTAGGCCTCCTGGAGCGCCCGCGTCGCCGCGAACAGCCCCGACAACGGGTAGACCACGATGTCGAAGCCGATCGCGTCCAGCGCCTCGGCCGGGAGGTACGGCGTCTTCCCGCCCTCGATCACGTTCGCGAAGGTCGGCACCGCGAACTCGTCGGCGATCGTCTCGAGTTCCGCCCGCGACCGCGGCGCCTCCACGAACACCACGTCGGCGCCGGCGTCGGCGTACATGTGCCCACGGCGGAGCGCCTCGTCGAGCCCGTGGGGCTCGCGGGCGTCGGTCCGCCCGATGATCACGAAGTCGGCGTCCCGCTCGGCGCGCACGTCGGCCGCGGCCCGGATCCGCCGGGCGTGTTCGTCGGCGTCGACCACCCGCTTTTGCTCCATGTGGCCACACCGCTTGGGCCACTCCTGATCCTCGAGGATCCCGCCGGCGGCGCCGGCGTCCATCGCCCCCTCGACCGTCCGCCGGACGTTGAGCACGTTGCCGTAGCCGGTGTCGAGATCCGCCACCAGCGGGACCGACAGGCCCCCGACGATCGACCGGACCTGGTCGAGGGTCTCCGACATCGTCAACAGCCCGAGATCCGGCTCCCCCAACCGGGTCGCGGAGATACCGAACCCGGAGGTGAAGGCGGCGTCGAACCCCGCCCGCTCGGCGAGCAGCCCCGAGAGGGCGTCGTAGACGCCGGGCATCACCGCGATCTCCGGCTCCTCGATCCGCGCGCGAAGCTGCGATCCGGGGTCGGGGTCGTCCGCCATACCTCCGACAACGGACGGGGGCGTCCTAAACGTTGCTCGGCCGCCGGGCCCGGATCCGACACCGCTTTGTGAGTCGTCGGTCGTGTGACGTGTATGGAAGACAAACGGGTCCTGGTGACGGGCGGCGCCGGATTCATCGGCTCGAACCTCGCGAACCACCTCGCGACGGACAACGAGGTGGTGGCCGTCGACGATCTCCACCTCGGGACGCCCGAGAACCTCGACGACGACGTGACGTTCGTCGACGCGAGCGTGCTCGACGACGATCTCCCCACCGACGGGGTGGACGTGCTGTTCCACCTCGCGGCGTACTCGTCGTATACGATGGCCGAGGAGAACAAACGCGAAGCCACCCGCGTGAACGTCGAGGGGTTCGTCAACGCCGTCGAGCAGGCCCGCGCGGACGGCTGCGACACGGTGGTGTACGCCTCGACCTCCTCGATCTACGGCTCCCGGACCGACCCCTCGCCCGAGGATCTCCCGGTCGAGGCCCGGACGTGTTACGAGGCCTCGAAGCTCGCCCGCGAGCAGTACGGCGAGTACTTCCACCACCACTACGACGTGACCCTCGCGGGGCTGCGGTTTTTCTCGGTGTATCAGGGGTACGGCGGCGCGGAGGAACACAAAGGCGAGTACGCCAACACCGTCGCGCAGTTCACCCACAGGATCGCGAACGGCGAGCGCCCGGAGCTGTTCGGCGACGGGTCACAGACCCGCGATTTCACCCACGTCGACGACGTCGTCCGCGGGATCGAACTCGCGGCCGACCACCGGCTCCAGGGCATCTACAACCTCGGCACCGGCGAGAGCTACACGTTCAACGAGATGGTCGGGCTCATCAACGACGAACTCGGGACCGACGTCGACCCCGCGTACGTCGAGAACCCGCTGGACGTGTACGTCCACGACACGAAGGCCGACGCGACGAAGATGCGCGAGGCCACGGGGTGGGACCCCGAGATCGACTTCGAGGAGGGCGTCGCACGCGTCTGCGCCCCCTACCGGGAGTGACCCCCGATGTCGGGTGACGGCGACGGCGGCGAACGGGCTCCGGCCGACGCGGACGCCACCCGGGTCGCCCGCGTGATCGGCGCCCCGACCGACTACGGTGCCAACAGACGCGGGGTGGACATGGGGCCCTCCGCCATCCGGTACGCCGGGCTGGCGGCACAGCTCGAACGCGCCGGCGCGGCGGTCGTCGACGCCGGCGACGTCCCCGCCCCGCGGGCCGAGGAACGCGACCCGAACACCGAGACGTTCGCCCCCGGACGCGCGAAGTTCCTCCGGGAGACCCGCGAGGTCACCACCCGGCTGGCCGACCGGGTCGAGGCCGCACTCGCGGCCGACGAACTCCCGGTGGTTCTCGGCGGCGACCACTCGGTCGCGATCGGGTCCGTGGTCGGCGCCGCCCGGGACGCCGAGGTCGGCGTGGTGTGGTTCGACGCCCACGCCGACTGCAACACGCCGGAGACCTCGCCGTCGGGGAACGTCCACGGCATGCCGCTCGCGGCGGCGCTCGGAGTCGGGGCGTTCGCGGGCGTCGAGTGGGCCAACGCCGCCGGACTCGACGCCGACAACGTCGCGATCGTCGGCCTTCGGGACGTCGACGCCCCCGAACGGCGAGCGGTCCGGGACAGCGGCGCGACCGCGTTCACGATGGCCGACATCGACGCCCGCGGGATCGCGGCCGTCGTCGACGACGCCCTCGACGCGGCGACGGCCGGAACCGACGGCGTCCACGTCAGCCTCGACCTCGACTGGCTCGACCCCCGGGAGGCGCCGGGGGTCGGCACGCCCGTCCGCGGCGGCGTCACCTACCGGGAGGCCCACTCCGCGCTGGAGCGGGTCGCCGCCCGCGGCTGCCTCCGGTCGCTGGATCTGGTCGAAGTGAACCCGATCCTCGACGAGCGGAACGAGACCGCGTCGCTGGCGGCGGAACTGGCGTCGAGCGCGCTCGGGCGTCGGATCCTGTAGCGGGGGACGGGACCCGCGCGGTCAGTCCGCGCCGGCCTCGGCGGCGTCCTCGCCTTCGGCGCGTGCCTCCGCGGTCGTGTCGGCGTCGGTGCCGGCGGTGGAGTGGACGTCGACGCTCGCGACCGAGTCGCCGTCGTCGAGTTCCATCACGATCACGCCCATCGTGTTCCGGCCGACGACCGACAGGTCGTCGACGGGGGTCCGGAGGATCTGCCCGTCGCCGCTCATCACGAACAGGTCGTCGTCGGG
>CAZIQT010000059.1:0-12905 GCA_964541645.1 uncultured Halobellus sp.
CGGCGGTGTCGTCGGCGAGGCCGTTCGCCGAGAGGGCGTCGAGCACCCGGCCGATACTGTCGTCGACCTGCCGGGCCGCGGCCTGATACAGCGTCCGGAGCTCCCGGAGGGTGCGGTCGTCGACTTCCCACCCCAGCCCGGTGCGGGTGTGGGCGTGGAGCATCCGGTGGGTGCCGAGGAAGCCGTCGGAGACCTCGCGGATGTACCGCGGCGCCGGCACGTATGGGGTGTGGGTGTCCATGTAGTGGATCCACAGGAAGAACGGCTCCTCGGCGTGGTCGAGGAAGTCGGTGGCGGCGTTCTCGACGTCGAACATGCGGGAGGTGTCGAGGAACGGGCGGTCGTCGGCGTTGCCCGCGAGCCGCGAGCGGATCCGTCTGATCGGGGAGCCGGCGAGTTGGAGCCACGCCTCCACCGTGGGGTGGGTGGCGAGATACCGGCTGTAGATGCTCGACCCCACGCTCGCGACGAACGGCTCGAACTCGTCGAACCCCTCGTCGTACCCCCAGTGTGAGGTCAGAAACCCGTTGGCCGCGTTGAATCCGGCGGTCGCGACGCCCGCTTTCGAGAGCGCGCCGGCGAGGGTGGGCGCGCCCTCGACGCCGATCTCCCCCGTGTCCGCGAACACCGGCCGCGACGCGAGGATCGACGGGAACGAGAACGGCGTCCAGTTGCCCGTGGCGAACGCCCGCTCGAAGACCGTTCCCGCCTCGGCGAGGCGGTCCATCACCGGGGTGCGTCGGTCCCCGTCGTAGGCGCCGATCGCGTCGGCCCTGAGCGAATCGACCGTGACGAGGACGACGTTCGAGGCCGGTGAGGGTGTGTGCATGGTGGGTTCCGGACGGCGGCGGCGTGTCCACCCGCCGACCCGCCGCGTTACCCCCAATCCGACCCCCGGTCGTATATATTTCTTGGATCCGCTCGCCCGGCGTTTCCCGGCGTCCAGCCGGCTGCAACAACGGATTAGCGCAGCCACCGCCGCCCCACCGCGAACGCGCCGCCGAGCGTCGTCCCCCACAGCACGTGGCCGACGAGCCCCGCGAGGGTGAGGTTCGGGACCGGCGCCTGGATCCCGAGCAGCCGGAGCCACGCCGGCATCACGAGTCCCGCGGCGACCACCCAGACCCCGACGCCGTACGCCACGCCGATCCCGGCGGTCGGCGCGGCCCGCGACCGGTACCGGACCAGTCGGGTTCCGGTGAGAAGTGCCACGAACCCCAGCCCGAACACCAGGCTGTGGAACAGGTGGACCGTCCACCCCACGACCGGCGCGGGCGACCCGTAGAGCACGCCGATCACCGGGATCGACCCCTGGAGCGTGGTCAGCGGGATCCCCATCGCGACCGCCGCACAGGCGGCCGCGGCCGCCCCGACCCGGATGGAGCCGGTGGGGACGCCGGCGTCGAGCGACCCCGCCGGGACCCCGTCGGGCGCCCGGTGGCGCCGGAAGGTGAGTTCGACGCCGACGCCCGCGCCGTCGATCCCCGGCGCGACTGCCACGTCGGCGTCGGATTCGGTCGCCAGCAGTCGGACGATCGTCAGTCCGAACCCCGAACCGGGGTCGTCGTACTCCGGCAGCGTCCCGTCGAGGAGGATCCGGCGCTGCCGGTCGGGGAGGCCGTCGCCGTCGTCGGCGACGGTCACCGTCACCTCGTCCCAGTCGCTCCGCACGGTGACCTCAACCCGTGGCGTCTCGGCGTCGTTGTGTTCGACCGCGTTCGCGAGCAACTGCCCGAACAGCGACTCCACGCGGCGGGTCGCGACCGCTGCGGGGCCGTCGGTGTCGTCGTCGAACCGGATGTCGGCGTGGGGGTACCGGTCCCTGGCGTCGGCGACGCACGTTTCGAGCACCGCCGCGACGTCGATTGCGCCGGTGCCGCCGGGTCGCGACAGCCGGGTGAGCTCGTCGGCGGCGTCGTCGATCCGGTCGGCGCTCCGTTCGATGGTGCGGGCGGCGTCGGCCGCCGTCCCGCCGCCGTCCGACCGGTCGGGCGCCTCGCCGACGAGGCGGGCGTACCCGCGGACGACGTTCAGCCCGTTGAGCACCTCGTGGCGGAGGATCCGGTTCAGGAGCGTGAGCCGGGTGTTCCGCTCCTCGGTCTCCCGGCCGCTGGCCCGGCGCCGGGAGGCTTGGACCCCGGTGATGGTGCCGCCGACCGCCCCGGTGAGAACGAGGTCGAGCGCGAGTCCGACGGTCGCCCCCTCCGCGAGCATCGTCGGGATCCCCGCGCCCGCGAGCGAGAGCCCGACCGCGACGCCCGTGGTCGCGGTCCCGAACAGACACCACCGCGCGACCGTCGTCCCGTGGGTCCGGCCCCACTCGCTCACCGCGATCGCGACGCCGAACGCCGAAAGCGAGAGCCCAACGACCAGAAAGGGGAGATCCCCCAAGACGAACACCGTGGAGGCCGCCGTGGTCGACGCCGCCGTCGCCGACCGGGTCAGGAGAAACCCGAGGGTGGCGACCGTGAGCCCGCCGGCGGCGGCCCACGCTCGGCTGGAGACCCGTGACACGGTCCTCACGACGTGACTGACGGGCCTTAAGATTGTTCGCGGTGGTGCGCCGCTCGCATAGCCGCCGACGTCGGTTCCGATCCCGCTGTCGAGCCCGACCCCGGCGCCGGCGCCGGCGCTCCGGCCGATTTATCACCGGCGGGCCACAGGACCGGGTATGTCCTCGAACCGGAAGGGCGACCGCCGGGAGCGGGAGCTCGTCAACCGACTCGACGAGGCGGGGTTCGCGGTGATGCGCGCCCCGGCGTCGGGGTCGGCGACCGACCGCGAACTCCCGGACGTGCTCGCGGGCGACGGCGGGACGTTCTACGCCATCGAGGCCAAATCCAGCTCCGGCCGCCCGATCTACCTCTCCGGCGAGGAGATCGAGGCGCTGATCTACTTCGCGCGGAACTTCGGCGCGAAGGCCCGGGTCGGCGTCCGGTTCGACCGCGAGGCGTGGTACTTCTTCCACCCCGGCGATCTCCACACCACGGACGGTGGCAACTACCGCGTGAAGAAGGAGACCGCCCTCGCGGAGGGCGAGGACTTCGAGTCGTTCGTCGGCGGGCCCGAACAGGCGCGGTTGAGCGAGGTCGGCGAGGCGGACGGCACGACCGACGGAACGGACGAGTAGACGGTCCGGGGCGCGGGTTCCGAGACGGGATTCGGCGTGTCGGCTCCGGAATCGCAATGTGTGTAGAGAACCTCAACAGTCGGTGCCCGACGAGGGGTCGCACACACCGGACCCTCGCGGATCAAACCGGGTCGGGATCGTCACTGACCGATACGTCACGGAGTGGGCCATCTGCCGGTCCTCGTCGCAGAGTCACCGCGGGATCGACCGCAGGGGGATGTCACCGAGGTTGCTGACCGTACGTAGCCGGGTCTCACCGGCATTCAGCCGGCCGGTACGCCGAGAACGCTCCGTTCGATCGTCGGTCACTAGGGAGGTCGTATCGAGCGACCCGTCGGTCTCCGCGACGATATCGAGGTCTAAGTCGTCGGCGATGCCGAGCGTCACGTCACCGATGTCGGAGCTGGTTTCGATGTCGTCGCGGACGCCGAGCACGTCGGCCTTGATCGGGGCGATTTCGGTGCTGATGGCGGTGAGTCCGGCGACGTCCGACGCGACGATCGTACCAGTTCGCGACGGCAGCGAGGGATAAATACGATAGGTTGGGCCGTGCTGCCTGGAGTCACCGGAACGAGAGGCTTGCTTCGTCGGTGCATCCCGGACTGACCGGGCCGACGGCGATGGTGGTCCGTGCGAGGAGCCGCTTTCCCACCCCGACGAGGTCAGCGTGCTCGCGGACTCGACGGCGGATCAGAGCGTCAAGTAGACGAACATAAGCCCGACGGCGTCGGTCAGGCCGTGGACGATGACGGGGACGGCGAGGTTCCCCGACCGCTCGTAAAGGCCGCCGAATACGACGGCGCTAAGGACTTCAGTGAGAGACTTCCGACGACGGGCACCGAGAGGGCGACGCCGGCCGAGAAGAACCCGGTGACGTGGACCGCCCCGGACAGCAGGCTGGTCAGCCCGATCGCGGCGACAGGGCCGAAGGCCGTCCGAAGGTTCCCCTGGAGTGCTCTACGGAAGAACAGTTCCTCGGCGGGACCGATCAACACGAGCGATAGTGCGGCGAACGCCAGCAGGATCCACGGCCGGGACTCCGCGACGACGAGCGTCGCGTCGTCGGGCGCGGCCAAGCCGACGGCAGCCAGTGCCGCCGTACCGCCGAGGGTCACGGCGAGGACGAGCATCGACCCGACGGCGGCGAGACCACGCTGTCCGCCGGACGGGACGGCGGCTCCGACGCCACCGAACCGCTCCGCGGGTCGGTGGACGCGCGAGCAGCTGATAAAGACAGTTTGACACGTCCGGCGGATAACACGGCGTTCCCCGGCCACTTGACCATCCGACGAGCGGGGACTGGCCGATCGGCTCGGGCAGTTTCTCGGCGCCTGCCAGTCGATATCGGTGATCTGCGCGACGAGCTATCCCGCGTCAATACGTATTTAGGTTGATGTACGTCGATCGACCGGTATGCAACCGCGCGAGTACTTCTGGAACCCCACGGAGTCCCGACTTCGTGCGCCGGCCCGCCTCGTCGCCGGGTTCGTCGTAATTGCGCTTTTCGCCGTTGTCGGGACGGTCCTCGCCGACAGCCTCACAGCCGTGCTGTGGCCGTCGATTCCGTCGGCGTACTACCTCCTGTCGACGACGGGGGGCCTCGCCGTGGGCGCGGTCGTCGGCGTCGTGATCGTCGCCCGGACGATCGACCGGCGGCCGGTAGCGGACTACGGCGTCCGTGGCGGCCGGGCGTGGTGGCGTGACCTGCTCGTCGGCGTCGCGCTGGCAGTCGCCGTCCAGGCCGCCGTGTTCGGCGTCGGGTTCGCTTTCGGTTGGGCGACCGTCGTCGACACCACGGTCGCCGGCCCCGGTGGGTTCGTGGCCCTACTGGTCGCCTCGGTGGTGCTGTTCTCAGTCGTCGGGTTCTACGAGGAACTCGTCGTTCGGGGGGTCGTCCTGAAGAACGTCGCCGAGGGGCTCGCCGGACGGGGCGTCGTCGTGGCGACTGCGGTGGCCGTGCTGGTCTCCAGTCTGCTCTTCGGCGTCCTCCACCTGGGGAACGACGGCGCGTCGCCGGTCGCCGTGGCAGTCATCGGCGTCATCGCCCTGACTGTCGCCACGAGTCACGTCCTGACCGGGCGGCTCGGCTTCGCGGTCGGCTTCCACGCCGCCTGGAATATCGCCGTGGGCGTGCTGTTCGGCCACCCCGTGAGCGGGATCACGGTCCCCGCTCGCGTCCTCGTGGTGGACGTGACCGGTCCGGCGCTGTGGACCGGCGGCGCCTTCGGGCCGGAAGCGGGGTTGCTCGGGGTTGCTGCCGGTCTTCTCGGCTTCCTCGGCGTGGTGATTTACGCGCGGGTCGTCGAAGGGAGGCTCCGGATTCACCCCGGTCTTCTAGGGCCCACCCTGCGGGCCGAGGTCGTCGCGGCCGACCCCGTGAGTCGGGACCCCGGCGACGGCGACGCGGCGGCTATCGGTCACGAGGGGCTCGCCGAACCACGGGAGTGAGAGGAGCACCGACGCCGTCGGATCGGGACTACCCCGCCCGTACCGCCGACGTACACCGCTCCCGACCCGGATCCGTCGACCGGTCGGAGCCGCGACGCCGGAAACAGGTACGTGCGACCGGGAGTGGCCCCCCGGCGCCCGCTCGCAACGTCGACGTACCGCGCGGCGAAGGCCGGCTCGTGGCGGCCGTACGCCGCGTTGGACTCGTAGTCGGCGACGAGCCGGTTCTCGTCGGTCCGGATGTCGTCGGCGCGGCGGCCGGTGGCCGACGCGACCACCAGCAGTTTCCCCGTCTCCCGGTCGGCGACGAGGGCGCCGGGGGCGTGGTCGTGGCGGGCACACAGCGCCGGGCCGGCGGCCCCGGCGTCGACGAACGCGGCACCGCCGCAGACCGCACACGCCCGTTCGCGCTCGTCGGGGGCGGGCACGAGCCCCGCGTCGATCTCGATCGCGACCCGGCGGACGTGCTTGCACCGGGCGCCGCGGATGGTGCTGTCGGGGCAGGTACACGCCGCGCGCTCGGCGTCGACCACGTAGGTGCGCCCCTCGCGGGCGACGAGGTAGCGGCCGTCCCGCAGCGCCCACACCGTCATCGGTTCGGCGCGGGCGCGGTACGCCCGGCCGTCGTACCCCTCGGCGGGGAACGTCCGGGCGGGGTCGGCGCCGACGGCGCGTCGGCTCCGGTGGTCGGCGTCGGCGCGGTCGGGTGTCGGGTCCGTGTCGTCGCAGCCGGGGGCCGTCGTGCGGTCCGGATCCGTCGACGCGGATGTGTGTGCTGGGTGCGTCATCTCCGGAGGGGTACGTACGGGCCGGAGACGACTAAGCCTTCCCCGTCGGAGGGCTCGAACGCCGGCGCCGCATCCGAAGCCCTTTTGAAACGGCCAGCGGAACCCGGAGGTATGGATATCGACGCGGAGATGCGCCGGAAGATCGCCGTCTCCATCGTCTCCGTCGGTGCGTTCTTCGCGCTCTTCATCGGTATCGGGGCCACGTTCGGCCCCGACCTCGGCGAGACCGGCGGGCTCGTGCTCGTCGGGGCGATCGTGCTCTTCATCGTCGTCATGGCCGTCGTCGGCGTGGTGCTCGACGGGTGACGCCGGCGGCGGTCCGTCGCCGCCGCGCGGACGCCGTACGGCCGGGTCGGGATCCGGCGGCCGTGGTCCCACTCGTATACTATTTCGTACAGTAATTATAAGACCGGAACGGCCGAGAACCCCGATGTGGGACACCCGAAAGGCACGACGGAGGACGCACCCGAGTTCGGCGCCGACAGGGACCGGCGGAACCCGGACATGTCCATCAGGGACGTCTACGCCGAGGACGGCGAGGTCTGGGTACAGACCGGCGGGATGCACGAGCCGTACAGCGTCGCGGTCGCCGAGCGGATCCGGGACCGGCTGGACGACGCGATCGACGAGGCGACGGGCGGAGCGTAGCCGCGCCGACCGGGGCGCTCAGTCGCCGTCCGCCGCCTCGCGCCAGTCGCGGACGTCGCCGGCCTCTCGCACCGCGTCGGTGTAGTACGACAGCGGGTGGGCGATGGTGTCACACCGCTCGTCGGGGTCGACGCAGTCGCCGTACGCCTGCATCGTCGCGCACGACGGCGGGGGGTACTGGGTGCCGTCGCGCTCCGCGAGATACGCCACCCGGCTGCCGATCCGGTCGGCGGCGTCGCCATCGAGATCCAGGAGCGTCGTCACCTCCCCCGCGTCCATGCCGAGCGCGACCAGGAACGAGGTGAGCGAGAACTCCGCGGTGGAAGTGAGGTCGTCGCCGCCGTCGCGGGCGCGCCGGACCAGCGTCCGCATACACGGCGGAAACAGCGCGGGGACGACCGCCTCGACCGACGTGTGGCCGGCGTCGCCGGTGTCGTTCAGCAGCTCCTGGAGGTCGGCGACCGCGGACGACAGCGCCTCCGCGATGGCGTCGCCGCCCTCGCTGCCGCCCACCTCGAACGGCAGCCCCGCGGCGACGCGGCGTTCCACCGCGGCTTCGAGCAGCCGCGAGAGGTCGTCGGCGGACACCCGGACCTCGCCGGCCGCCACCTCGCGGTTCACCAGCCGCCACCGCCGTCCCCACCCGGGGTCGGTGAGGTCGAGATACGGTCCGAGCCCGACCCGGTAGTGGTCCGGCCGCCGGGAGCCACCCCGCCGGCGGCCGGCGCCCGCGGCCTCGCGGTCGGGGCGGACGGCGTCGACGAGGTCGAACTCCCGGAGGACCGCGTCGAGTGACGCCCGAGCGCGGCCGGCGCTTCCGGGGTCGTCGTCGGCCGCGAAGTCGGTCTCGAACCGCTCGCTCGCGGTCGTTGCCTCCGCGGCGGCGTACTTCTCGACGGCGGCCGGCGAGTCGAGCAGCGACACCAAGATGCGGGCGATGGGGTACGACAGCACCTCGGTGTCGACGTCCCACCGCCTGGGGTCCTCGCTCGCGACGGTGCCCTCCATCAGCGCGCGTTCCACCCGCTCCCGACCCCGTTCGACCGCCGGGGCGTCCGTCCGGACCAGGGCGGCCGGCGAGAGCTCCGCCTCGCGGACGGCCTCGCGGGCCCCCTCGAAGAAGGGGTAGCGGGCGTAGCGGGGGTCCATCGGTTACCCGTGGTTGCGCACGGCGGCGAATAAACACGACGGTCGGGGCGCAGGCGACGGGCGCGTCACCCCGTCGCCTCGCCGTCGTCCAACAGCGACGAGACGACGAGCCGCTTGATCCCGCGCCGGAGCAGGCCGCTGGCGGCGGGCTTGGAGATGTCGAGCTCGGCGGCGAGGTCGCCGAGGGTCGCGTCCCGCGGCTCCTCGAAGTAGCCCGTGTCGAACGCGACCAGCAGTGCCTCCCGCTGGCTGTCGGTCAGCCCCGCGTCCGTGGTCCCCAGGCTGTCGTACTCGTTCACGCGCAACAGGTCGATGTCGACGTCGTTGCCCCGGGCGTACTCCCACAGCTGGACCAGGTCCGTGCGGTCGGGCATCCACACAGACAGGATCCACGCGCGGCCGTCGTTCTTCATATCGAGGATCACGCCGTTGGCGGCCGAGATCACCGGCGAGAGCAGCTTCGCCTCGTCGGTGTACTCGAAGCTGTAGATCGCCTCGCCGTCCCGGGTCTCGATGACCCGCTCGAACGCGCCGACGGTTCGGTCCCGGCGGAGCCCCGCCTCGAACCGGTCGAAGTCGGCCGACTCGATCCGGTAGAAAAACTTTCCCGACGTCGGGTCCGTGCCCGCCTCCGACACCGACGCGACCGTCGCGCTCCGGTCGTGGGTGACCGTTCCGGTAAGCACTATGTCGGGGTGTTTGGCGCGGACGACTGCTTTGACGTCGGTCATCGTGTGGTCGTGTGGTGTGGTTCGGCCGGCGCGGACGAGCGGTCCCGGAGTGTACGAAACGTCGACCGGCGGCTTAACCGGCTCGGTCGAGGGTGTGAGGGCGACTCGCCGTGGCCCCGTCGAGGGGGGTCACTCCGCCGCGTCGTCGCCGGCGCGGAGCTTCGCCTGTTCCCGCGCGCTGGGGGTGGCCGACTTCTTGAACGGGACCTTCGCGACCGTGGCGTAGACGGGCTCGCCGGGCTCCTCGGCGTACTCGTCGGGGAGGTGGACCGCGAACTCCAGGTCGACGTCGGCGTCGTAGATCGAGTCGTCGAGCGGCACGTCGGTCGCGGCCTGCAGTTTCGCCGCCGGCACGTAGCCGAGCGCGAGGTTGGCTTCGAGCTCGGGGTTCCACCCCGCCGAGGTCAGGTAGCCGCACTCCGCGCCGGTCTCGGGGTCGGAGACGAGCCAGAAGTCGGAGGCCCACTCCAGGATCGGCTCGCCCGCCATCTTCAGCCCGACCAGTTTGTGGGTGAACGGGTACTCGCCGCTCTCGATCGCCGCCTTCTGGCGCTCCAGTTCGGCCTTGCCGACGTAGTCGGCGTCCGTGTCGTCGGGGACCTGGTACCCGAGGTTGACCTGGAACGGCGAGGTTTCGTGATCGATGTCCTGGCCCAGCGACAGGATCCCGGCCGCGATCCGGCGCCGGCCGTTTACGGGTGCCGCGGCGCCGCCGTGCTGCGTGACAGTTTCGAGCACCGGGTTCCACACCGCTTCGGCGTTTTCGGTCGCCTCGCGGACGTAGATCTCGAACCCGGCCTCCCCGGAGAAGCCCGTCTGGCTCACCAGCACCGGCACGTCGTCGATGGTCGCCTCCAGCAGCCCGTAGTACGGCACGTCCTCGACCCCGGCGTCGATGAGCGACTCGATCACGTCGGGGGATTTCGGACCCTGGACCTGCATCGGGGAGACGTCGATTTCGTCGACGTCGACCGCGAAGCCGTTCCCGACCGTGACGCCCTCCAGCCACTGCAACAGGTCCGAGTCGGCGATGGAGAACCAGAACTCGTCGGGCTCGGGCCGCAACAACACGAAGTCGTTGACGATGCCGCCGTCCGGGGTGCAGCAGATGGCGTACTTGCCGCGCATCGGTTCGATGTCGGTCGCGTCCCGCGTGATCACGAAGTCGACGAACGCCTCGGCGTCGGGGCCCGTGACGCGGATCTGGCGCTCGACCGCGACGTCCCACAGCGCGACGTGGTTGACAAGCAGGTCGTACTCCGCCCGTGACCCGCCGTCCTCGGGGTCGACGAACGCCCGGGGGTGGTACATGTGGTTGTACACCGTCGCCTCGTGACACCCCTCCGCGACGGAGAGGTGCCAGAACGGCGACTCCCGCACGCGGTTCGAGATCACGAGGTCGACGTCGGCACCGCCCGTCTGCCGGAGGTTTCGCGGGACGGTGCGGTCCGACTGGTCGATCTCGGGGTGGTTCGGGTGGGGGTCGTCCCGCGACATCGTGGACTACCGCCGCGGTCCGACCTGGTGGTTGAACAGCGTCTCCCAGACGCGCGTGAGCCGGCTGGTCACCGGTGCGGGGCCTCCGGCGGCGGGGATGTACAACTCGGGGTCGGTCTCGTCGGCTCGGTCGGCCGCGTCGTCTCGGTCGTCGGTGCGGATGCGTCGTGGCATACAGATGGACCGAGGAGGCGTGTTCGTATCGATCTGTAGCTTAACGGTTTAACGCACTTATACCGGGGCGGGCCGTCACCGTGTGACCTAAGACGCGGCGCCCCGTGTCGAACGTCGTGCCGCAGTTCGACTACCCGTGTCCCGACTGCCGAGCCACGAGCAGCCTCCACGACGCCGACTGCGAGTTCGAGGGGCGGGCGTGGCCGGAGATCGAGCGGGCGTACACCGACATCGTCGCCGAGTTGACCGCCGGCCCGGCCGCGGAGCCGGCGCTGTACGACGCGGTCGACGGCGAGTGGGGGCCGCTCCACCGCGCCGCCTTGGAACGGCTCCGCCGCGACGAGCGGGTGACCGAGCGCAACGACGTGCTCCGGCTCCGCACCGCCGCGGAGTTCCGCGAGCAGGTGTCGGAGCCCACCCGCGAGCCCATGCGGACCCTCTACCGGCGGGGGAGCGTCCCCGGGTGTCACGACAACGCGGTCTTCGCGATGATCGCGTGGTACGAGATGGTCGGGCTGTCGTGGTCGGAGACCCGCGAGAACGTGATCGAGTGGCTCCACGACAGCGGCGCGTGGGCCCGCGGCGGGTTCGAGGAGTCGACGCCGGGGGAGCTCGTCGACGCCAAGCGCCACGTCTACGAGTCGGGGTACGGGTGGAAGGAGAAGGCCGAAGCCGCAAAGCGCGTGATCGAACGCTACAACAGATGAACGGCCCACGCGGGGGCATAACGCTATCTACGCGGAGCGCGAACGTGTACGGGATGCAGATCGGAATCGTCGGATCGGGCGGGTCCTCGCGGACCACCTCGTCGGCCTGGGACAGACGGTCGCGATCAGCAACTCCCGGGGACCCGAGTCGCTGTCGGGGCTCGCCGTCGAGGCCATCTCCTTCGGGGAGCACGACTCGCTGCCGGCGGGGGCGCTGGCCGGCCGGACCGTCGTGAGTGCCGCGAACTACGACCCGGACCGCGACGGCGACGTCGACCTGGGGGGGCGAGCACACACGGAACTCGTCGCGGCGCACCTCCCGGAGTCGGCCGTCGTCAAGACGTTCAACACGATGTGCTTCGAGACCCTCCGGACCGAGGCGCGGCCGGACGCCCCGGTCGACGAGCGGCTGACGCCGTTTCTCGCGGGCGACGACGCGGCGGCGAAGGGCACGGTCGCGGACCTGATCGAGGCGGTCGGGTTCGCGCCGCTCGACGTCGGGTCGCTCGCCGAGAGGACGGTGATGGAGCCGGGGTCGCCCATCTACAACGACCCGATGCCCCTGCCGGAAGCGAGGGCGGCGGGGCAGCGGGCGGTGGGTGACCCGGCGGTCGGACGTCGACGGCAAGAGCAGTCGTTCGGCGGCCGCGCCGCTTAGTCGCTCTGGATCCGCGGCGCGAGCATGTACGTCACGTTCCCCTGGCCCTCCGCGACCGCGTAGTGGATCTTCACCGGGAACTCCTCGCCGAGTTCGACCGTGACCTCCGCGTCCTTCGGGATCGCCTTGTTCATGTCCTTCAGGTAGTCCAGCGAGAACAGCGAGTCGGCGGCGCCGGCGGTGAGCGCGATCAGGTCGTCGGTGCCGAGCGTGAAGTCCACGTCGTCGGTGTCGCCCTCGGCCTCGATGTGGAACGCCTCCGCGTCGGCGTCGACTCGGAGCCGGACGTGATCGGAGACCATGTCCGCGGCCTTGATCCCGCGGTCGAGTTGGGCACCCTCCAGGACGATGTCTGCGGCCAGGTCGAGGTCGGGGATGTCGGGCTCCTGGCGGATGGAGTCGGGGTCGATCAGCGCGAGCGTCGACGAGAGGCCGTCCATGCGGATCTTGAGCTTCCGGGTCTCCTCGTCGAGTTCGAGCTCGACGAGCTGGTCGCCGCTGGCCATCCCGACGAAGTCCTCGAGTTTCGCGAGGTTGACGCCGATCACGCCGCCGTCGGCCTCGTAGGACTCGAAGGCGGCGGCGTCGAGCGTGAGGTCCACCATCCCGACGTTCGCGGGGTCGACGGCGCGGATCGACAGGTCCGCCTCGTTCAGCCGGATCTTGCACTCGTCAACCAGCACGCTCACCGAGTCGAGCGCGTCCTGCAACGTCGACGCGCTCACGATGGCCTTGAACATATGGAATCTGGTACGCGATCGGGCTTAAAAATACTCCTGATGTTTTCCGCGCACGCGCCCGCAGAGCGGAGCGCGATACGGCACGGGCGACCCGGCCGCGGCGTCGGGGCGAGCGGGTGTGACGAACTCCCGGTCGTCGCTGGAGACGGAGTCGTCGACGGCCGGTGATCGGCTACGATACTCCGTTCAGGCCGACAGCGACGCGTCGTCGGCGTCCCCCGCGACCGAGTCGTCG
>CAZIQT010000060.1:0-12638 GCA_964541645.1 uncultured Halobellus sp.
CGTCGGAGTCGTCGGCCGTCTGGAAGAACGCCTGGTAGACGATCGGCCAGAAGTAGGCGACGTTCAGGAGCCCGGAGAGGAACAGTACACCCGCGAATATCGCCGTTCCGGCGTCGATGCTGCCGATCAGGAGGTACCACTTGCTCACGAACCCCGCCACGAGCGGCAGCCCCGCCATCCCGAGGCTCGCGACCGCGAACGCCGCCATCGTGACCGGCATGCGCCGGCCGATCCCCGCCATGTCGCTGATGTCGTCGGTGTGGGTCTCGACGTGGATCGCGCCCGCACAAAAGAACAGGGTGAGCTTCATGAACGCGTGCGCCGGGATATGCAACAGCCCGCCCACCAGCGACGCCGGCGAGAGGATCCCCAACCCGAGCACGATGTACGACAGTTGGCTGATCGTGGAGTACGCCAGCCGGCGCTTCAGGTTGTCCTGCCGGAGCGCGATCACGCTCGCGACCAGGATGGTGACCGCCGCGACCGCCGCGAGTGGGAGTCCGACTCCCAGGTTCGAGACCGTCTCCGGCCCGAAGACGTCGAGGACGACCCGGGCGACGCCGAAGACGCCGCTTTTGACCACCGCGACCGCGTGGAGCAGCCCCGAGACGGGCGTGGGCGCGACCATCGCGTCGGGGAGCCACGAGTGGACCGGCAGCAGCGCGGCCTTCACCCCGAACCCGCCCGCGAGCAGCGCGAACGCCGCCCGCGCGACCACCGGGTCCGCCGACGCCAACGCGGCGATCCCGCCGGGCGAGAACGCGACCGTGCCCGTGGTCCAGAAGACCAGGACGGTGCCAGCGAGCACCGCGACGCCGCCGCCGAAGGTGTAGGTGAGGTACTTCCGGCCGGCGGCGCGGGCGGTCTCGCTCTCGTCGTGGGCGACCAGCGGGTAGGTCGCGACCGTCAGCAGCTCGTAGAACACGTACAGCGACACCAGGTTCGACGCGAAGGAGACCCCGAGCGCCGCGCTGACGCTCCCGGCGAACGCCGCGAAGTACCGGGTCTGTGAGTGCTCGTCGAGCCCGCGCATGTAGCCGATGCTGTAGAAACTAGTGATCAGCCACAGCAGGCTGGCCACCATGGCGAAGATCATCCCCAGCGGGTCCGCACGGAGCGTGAGCTCGACCCCGGGCACCAGCGTCCCCAGCCGGGTGACGTGGGTCGTGCCCGCGAGCGTCGCGGGTACCAGGCTCGCCACGACGCCGAACGTGGCGAGCGCGGTGACGACGGTGACGCCCTCCCGGACGTCGGGGGCGCGGCGCGATGCGACGATGCCGAGGACGCCCGCGGCGGGGAGCAGCACCGCCAGGAGCGGCCGGAACGAGAGTAGTTCTGTCATTGGAATGACACCTCGACGACGGGCTCGAAGAGGGCGATCAGGTCGGTCGCGAAGACGCCGAGCACCACCGCGGCGACCGCGGCGGCGACGACGATGAGCCGGGCGCGCGTCGTGACCGTCGGGACCGCCGTGCCGGCGGCGGAGCCGCTCCCGTCGGCGGTCAGCGCGGCGTCGGCGTCCGGGTCAGCCGCGGCCGCGGCGTCGGGGCGGTCGGCCAGGTCCGCCGGGGCCGGCGCGTCCCGGAAGTAGAGTCGCTCGACCACGCGGGCGAAGTACGCGAGCGTCAGCAGGGTGCTCACCACCGCGACACCCGCGACCAGCCACCGGCCGGCCTCGACGGCGCCGAGGACGATGTGCCACTTGCCGGCGAACCCGACCGCCGGCGGAACGCCCACCAGCGCGAACGCCAGGGCGGCGAACGCGGCGCTCACCACCGGCGCGCGGTCGGCCATCCCCGCGAGGTCGTCGACGGTGCGCCCGCCCGCGACGGTCGCGAGCGCGCCGACCGCGACGAACAGCCCCGCCTTCATCACGCCGTGGCCGACGAGGTGGACCAGCCCGCCGAGGGTCGCGGTCTCGTTGACCACCGCGAACCCCGCGACCACCAGCCCGAACTGCGCGACCGACGAGTACGCCAGCATCCGCTTGAGGTCGGATTGCAGCACCGCGAGCACGGAGCCGACGACGACGCTGACCGACGCGAGCACCACGAGCGTGTCGAGCGCGAACGGCACCGCGGCGTCGAACGCCGGCGTGAACACCGCGTAGACCACCCGGAACAGCGCGTACGCCGCGGCGGTCGACACCAGCGCGGAGATGTACGCGGTGACGCTGTCGGGCGACTCCGCGTAGGCGTCGGGCTGCCAGGTGTGCACCGGGAACAGCGCGGTCTTCACCACCAGTCCGATCACGAGCAGCGCGAACCCCGTCAGGACGAGCGGGGAGCCGTACCCGACCGCCGGCAGCAGCGTCGCGAGGTCGGCCATGTTCAGCGACCCCGTGGCGACGTAGAGATACCCGACGCCCAGCAGGTAGAGCGACGCGCCGATGGTGCCGACGAGCAGGTACTTCAGGCTCGCCAGCGCCGCGGCGGGCGACCGCCCGGTCGCCACGAGCGCGTACGTCGCCAGCCCGGAGATCTCCAGGAACACGTAGAGGTTGAACAGGTCGGCGGTCACGACCATCCCGGAGAGCCCGGCGGTCAGGATGAGGAGTTCGCTGTAGAAGGCGTTCGAGCGGGGGCCCGCCGCGTGGGCGTAGACCACCGTGGCGATCGTCACCACGGACACGAGCACCGCGAGCGTGGCCGAGACCCCGTCGGCGACGAGTTCGATCCCGAACGGCGGGGGGTAGCCGCCGACCGCGTACGAGACCCGGCCGGCGGACAGGACCGTCCAGAGGACGCTGGCGGAGAGCCCGAGGTGGGCCGCCGCGGCCGCGGCACCGGCGATCCACCCGGCGTTCGGCCGGACGCGGCCGACCGCGACGGGCGCCAGCGCGAGCACGATCGGCACGACCACGAGCAGGGGGAGCGCGTCAGTCATGCGTCCGCACCTCCTCGATGGCGTCCTCGTCGAGCGTGCCGTAGGCGCCGTAGATCCGGACCACGAGCGACAGCGCCACCGCGGTCAGGCTGATTCCGACGACGATGGCGGTGAGGATCAACACGTGCGGCAGCGGGCTGGCGTACGGTCCCGGTCCCTGGTTGAGCAGCGGCGGAGCCGCCCCGTCGACGTAGCCGGTAGTGACGAAGAACAGGAAGATCCCCACCTGGAAGACGTTCAGCCCGATGATCTTCTTCACCAGGTTCGGGCTGGCGGTCACGCCGTACAGCCCGATCGCAACCAGCGCGACGACCACGAGGTAGCTGTAGTGGGTCGCAAACAGGTCGATCACGACCCCTCACCCCCCGTTGTGTCGGCGTCGGCGTCGCCGGCGCCGGCGCCGGCGGTCGGCTCGAAGTCCCCGCTCGCGAGGCTGAAGAACAGCCCCACGAGGACCCCGGAGACGACCGCGCCGATCCCGAGTTCCACGAGCTCCATCCCGTACTTCGTACCGGTCGCCCCGTAGCCGTACGCGACGTACTCGAGGAACGCGCCGTCGAGCGCGATCGCCCCGAGCCCGATGGCCGCGAACGCGGCGGCGCCGACCGCGATCGCCCCGCGGAGCAGCGGCCCGGCGAGCCACGCACGGGTGGCTTCGATCCCAAACGCGAACGCCAGGAGTAATATCGCGGCGGCGACCAGGGCGCCGCCTTGGAACCCGCCGCCCGCGGAGTCCGCGCCGTGAAACATCACGAACACCCCGTAGGTGAACACGAACGGCGCGACCACCCGGACCGTTGTCATGATGATCGTGCTCTCGACGTAGGTGCCGTCGGGGTCGGTCCGGCTCACGCGTACGCCTCCTGCCGGAGCACGAGCAGGACCGCGACTCCGGCGGCGACGACCACCGTGGCCTCGCCGAAGGTGTCGAACCCGCGGTACGCTGCCAGAACGGCCGTGACGGCGTTCTCGACCCCGGTTTCGGTGTAGGCGTTCGTGAGGTAATACGCCGTGACCCGCGAGGTCGCGACCGGGGCGTCGGCGGCGCCGACCGCCGGCAGCGACCCGATCGTCGAGAGCAGCAGCCCCGAGAGGAGCGCCACGGCCGCGACCGACCGCCACCGGATCCGCTCGAACAGCCGGTCCCCGCCGGGCCGGACCGTCTTCGCGATCGTCACGAGGAAGAAGACGGTGGTGATGCCCGCGCCGACCGCCGCCTCGGTCAGCGCGACGTCGGGCGCCGCGAGCAGCAGCCACGCCGCCGCGATCCCGAAGCTGAACGCCGCGAACGCCACGATCGAGTTGAGCACGTCCCGGAGGAGGATCGCCGCCGCGGAGCCGATCACCCCGAAGGTGAGCACCGCCGCGAGCAGAAGCGAATCGGAGGTCACTCCTCGCCCTCCGTCGTCCAGGGCGCGATCCCCTGGTCGTAGGCGGCCCGGGTGATCGCGTGGGCCGCCGTGGGGTTGGTCACGAACAGGAACGCCGCCAAAAGCACCGTCTTCGCGACCGCGATGTCGGCCCCGAAGACGAGGGCGACCCCGCCGAGCGTCAGGACGATCCCGAGCGTGTCGCTCTTCGACGTGGCGTGTGCGCGGGTGTAGAGGTCGGGCAGCCGGATGACGCCCACGACCGCGACGAACCCGAAGAAGGTCCCGGCGGCGACGAGCGCCACGATCAGCACCTCGGTGGGCGTCACTCAGATCACCCCCCCGCGCTCGACGGTGAACTTCGAGATCGCGATGCTCATGAGGAAGTTCAACAGCCCGTAGACCAGGGCAACGTCCAGGAACCCGGGCTGGTCGAGCGCCGCCGCGAGCAGCGCGAGAACCACCACGGCGTTGGTCCCGATACCGTTGACCGCGATGACCCGGTCCTGCATCGTCGGGCCGGCCACGATCCGGTACGCGAGGACGATGGCGAAGCCGACGAACAGCACCGCCGCCCCCAGGAGCACCGTCTGGAGGAACCCCGAAACCGCCATCACTCCACCTCCTCGCGGGGGTCCGCCCCGCCCTCCGGTGCCTCCGTGGCGTCACCGCCGTCCGGGGCCGCCTCGACGGCGTCGGCGTCGACGACGGACCCGGTCGCGTCCTCGCCGGCCGTTCCGTCGATGGCCGAGATGCTCCCGCGCTCCGTCGGCGTCGGGATCCGGGCGGCCGACCGGCCGTAGAACACGAACCGGACCGCCCGTTCCAGCCCGCCGGCGGCGAGGTCGTCGCGGGCGCCGTCGGTCAGGGAGTGGATGTCGAGGCCGTCGCGCCCGACGTCGACGGTCAGGGTGCCCGGGGTCAGGGTGATGCTGTTTCCGAGCATCGTCACGGGGAAGGCGCCCCACACCCCCGCCCGGAACCGTTGCATCTCGGGGTCGATCGGCAGCGACGGGTGGAGGATGATGTACGCGATCGAGAGGTTGGCCTTGGCGATCTCCCAGACCAGATACGGCACGAACAGCACCAACCGGACGAACTGGAGCCCGGTGCGGCCCGGGGACGGCGAGGTCACGAAGGAGACGCTGGAGAAGCCGGCAGCCGCCAGCAACGCGGTCACCGCCCCGGTGGCGAGGTTGAACGGCGAGAGCGACCCCGCGATCACCAGGTAGAACGCGTAGGTGATCCCGAACGTCGCGACCCCCTTCGAGAGGGTCGTTCGGGAGACGAGCGGCACCCGAGCAGTCCGGCGTTCCACGGGGGCTTCCGCGACGGTCAGCGACGAGCGCGCGAGCTCCCGCTCGAACGGGAGGAGCATCGGAGCCGACCCGCCGGGCTGAAACTCGGGGTCGACGACGACGCGGTCGAGGTCGAACTCCGCGGCGTACTCCACGATCACGTCGGCGTAGTCGCCGGGGCTGAACAGGTATCGGTCGGCGCCGACGACGGCGGTCTCGATCCCGACGTCGGGGCCGTCGCCGTCGGGGTCGCCGTCCTCGTCGTAGTCGAGATCCTCCCGGGCCCAGACTGCGGCCCGGTCGAGGAGGTCGAGGGCGGCGTCGTCGCCGAGGTCACCGTCGGCGACCCGGCCGCGTGCGGGGGCGACGAAGTGGACGGTCGCGGTGCCGTCACCCGCCTCGGCGGCGGCGCGGGCCTCCCGGACGGCGTACGCCACCGTGTTCCGGAACGTCGAGGACTCTCCGACTGGAACGAGGATCCGGGCGCTCCCCGCGGCCATCACCCACCACCCGCGCCGGGAGTCGGCCGTCGCGTCCGGTTGGTTGCTCGGCTCATAGATACCCAACAGTAGCTAAGGGTATCAAATACGTCTTCCGCTCCCGCGCCAGTCGGGTTCCGGATCGGCAGGGGGTACATAACTGCGACTGCTGAATCGGTCGGAGTGTCGGGGCGCACGGCGCCCGCGCGGCCGTCGGGAGCGCCGGCCGGCGCCCCCGGGACGTGGAACCGCCAGGTTTTATTCTCGACCCGCGGAACCCTCGGCATGGATCGACTGCGGGAGTCGCTGCTCGAGGCGCCGATCATCGAAAAGGGCGACTACCAGTACTTCGTCCACCCGGTGAGCGACGGGGTCCCGATGCTCCGCCCGGAGCTGTTGCGGGAGATCGTGATCCGGATCATCCGGAAAGCCGAAATCGACGATGTCGACAAGATCGTCACCCCCGCCGCCATGGGGATCCACATCTCCACGGCGGTGTCGCTCATGACCGACATCCCGCTCGTGGTCATCCGGAAGCGGGAGTACGGCCTCGACGGCGAGGCGGCGCTGAGCCAGCAGACCGGCTACGCCGAAAACGAGATGTACATCAACGACGTCGACCCCGGCGATCGGGTGCTCGTCCTCGACGACGTGCTCTCGACCGGTGGGACGATGCGGGCGGTGCTCGACGCCCTCGACGGGATCGGCGCCGACGTCGTCGACACCGTCGCGGTGATCAAGAAGGCCGGCCCCAACGAACTCGACGACAGCGGTCACCACGTCAAGACGCTGATCAACGTCCGCGTCGAGGACGGCGAGGTGGTGATCGTCGACGAGCACGGCGACGATTGAACCGGTGTCGGCGTCGCGGCCTCACTCGATCGTGAACGTCGGCCGGGCGATCCGTTCGGAGCGACACTCCGGGCACCGGGAGGGGTCGTTCAGGGGGTCGTCGAAGCCGTCGAACCCGCAGGCGCGACACTCCGGGGGCGCGACCAGGAACCGTTCGTCGGTCGGGTCGGTGCGGACGCTCCGCGCGACGTGTTCGAGGTGTCCGTACACCGCCGACGTCGGAACCCCGACCGCGGTCGAGAGGTCGGCGGCGTCGTGTGGTGCCGCCCGCAGGGCGTCGGCGATCCGCTGCCGCGTGGTGGCGTCGTCGGCGTCGGCCATACCGAACCCGGGGCGGCGAGGTATATATCACTCCCGTCGGCTCCGGAGCCGCGGGTGGGAAACAAACTTCCCACTCCGCGTGGAGGAGGCGTGTATGAAGGCTGTTGTGCTCGCCGGTGGGTACGCGACCCGGATGTGGCCGATCACCAAGGACCGGCCCAAGATGTTCCTCCCGGTCGGCGACGGGACCGTCATCGACGTGATCTTCGAGGATCTCGAAGCCGACGACCGGATCGACGAGGTGTTCGTGAGCACCAACGAGCGGTTCGCCGGGGTGTTCGAGTCGTTCCTCGCCGACGCCCCCTACGAGAAGCCGACGCTCTCGATCGAGGAGACGGTCGCCGAGGACGAGAAGTTCGGCGTCGTGGGCGCGCTGGCACAACTCATCGACCGGGAGGGTGTCGACGACGACCTGGTGGTGATCGCGGGCGACAACCTCCTGTCGTTCGACGTCGGCGAGTTCGTCGACTTCTTCGAGACCGCGGGCACGCCGTCGCTCGCCGCGTACGACGTCGGGTCTCGGGAGCGGGCGAAGTCCTACGGGCTGGTCCAACTCGACGGCGACCGCGTGATCGACTTCCAGGAGAAGCCCGACGACCCCGAGAGCACACTGGTCTCGATCGCGTGTTACGCGTTCCCCGCCGGGACGCTCCCGAAGTTGGACACCTACCTCTCGGACGGCAACAACCCCGACGAGCCCGGGTGGTTCCTCCAGTGGCTCCAGACCCGCGGCCCCGTCCGCGCGTTCACCTTCGACGGCGCGTGGTTCGACATCGGCACCCCCGAGAGCTACCTCGACGCGGTGTCGTGGTATCTCGACGGCGACACGTTCGTCCACGAGGACGCCGCAGTCGGGGACGCCGACCTCGGCGCGAACGTCCACGTGATGGCCGGGTCGACGGTGACCGGCTCGGAGCTGGAACGGACGGTCGTGTTCAACGACGCGACGGTCAGCGACGCCGACCTCGACGGGACCATCGTGGACGAACACGCCCACGTCGAGGGGCTGGCGCTGTCGGGGTCGCTCGTCGGCGCGTACTCACAGGTGAAGTAGTCGGCGTCGCCTCGGAGTCCGGGCAACCCCGCGGCGCTTGCTGTCGCCGGTGCAACGGACGGCAGCGACTGATACTGTCGGCTATAGTCACGTGACGGATTTCGACGCCCGGGGTGTGGAAAATCTTCACGTAGTTATAGCCAACAGCATGAACGCCCGGTTACCCGCTCGCGCGGAGCCTCGCGAACACCCGATCGCGGACGTGGTACACGCCCGCTGAGAGAACGATCAGGACCCCCGCAACCGTCACTGCGGCGACGATCGCCCCGTCGGCGACTCGTGTGCCGACGTAGGCGGCGATCAAGAACGACGGCGTCCGGCCGACGACCACCAACACGAGAAACGTCCGTAAGCGCACGTCGGCGAGCCCGGCGACCGCACACAGCAGGTCGTCGGGGAACGTCGGCAGCAGAAAGAGGCCGAACAGCCCGACGGTGCCGCTCCGCTCGAAGAACGCGTCCCACTGCGCCAGCCGGTCGGGATCGATCACCCGCTCGACGTACGGCCGGCCGAACCGACGACTCAGAACGAACACGGCGGCGCTGCCCGTCGTCACGCCGATCATGCTGTACGTGACGCCGAGCGGCGCCCCGAACAGGTAGCCCGCGACGCCGCCGAGCACCTGGCCGGGGATCGGCGCGACGATCACCTGAAGCGTCTGGAGGACCACGAACGCCACCGGCGCGTACCGCCCCAGCCCGGCCAGCCGCCGCCGGACCCACGCGGGGTCGGTCGCCGACGGGACGAGCACCCAGAGTCCGACCGTCACGGCGACGAGCCCTCCGGCGAGCAGCGCGAGCCGGAGGGCCGCGCTCCGCCGAGCCGCCGGCGACGTGAACACACCGTCGATCATCGGCGCAGGGCCGCCGTCCGCAGGCGCGCGGTGGTGAACAGCTTGCTGACGTACTCCCACGTCGAGGTCCGTCCCCCGACCGTGGCCGTCCGTCCGTTCCGCATCGCCCGGACGATCGACTCGGCGGTGACCGGCGTCCTGGCCGGGAGCGACACCTCCGTCGCCGCCAGCCCGACGGTCCGCGGCCGGTGGGCGTCGCTCCCGCCGAACCGCGCGTAGTCGTGCCGGGCGGCGAACCGGCGAGCCTGTGCGTTGCGGAGGTTCGACATCGTGTGTGCGTTGTAGACCTCGATGCCGTCGACCGCCGCGATGGCGCCGCGGCTCGCGCCGTGGCGGAGCCGCTGGAACGGGTGCGGAACGACCGCGATCCCGCCGCGCTTCCGGATCCCGCGGGCGGTGGCGGAGAGCGGTCGGTTCGGCTCCGGGCGGTCGTCCACCCCGATCGCGAGCAGGTGGCCGTCGGCGGTCGACACTTCGCACCCGACGATCACTTCGAGGTCACGGTCCGACGCCAGGGCCTCGGCCGCGCGTGCGCCAGCAACGGAGTCGTGGTCCGTGACGACCACCGCGTCGAGTCCGGCCCGGTACGCCGCATCGAGGAGGTCCTCGGGGGAGGTGTGGCCGTCGTACGACGCCTGGGTGTGGACGTGTGGATCCACGCGGACGGTCCGGCCCTCGGTCATAGGTACCCCAACTCGAAACAGACCACGAACGCGGTCGCGAGCACCACACAGCCCCCCGCAAGGAGGTGGCTGGTGTCGGTCTTGTACGCCTTGTAGTCCGAGGTCATGAGCGGGCAGACCGCCGCGACGACCAGTCCGGCGGTCCACCCCGACCACCCGGTCAGGGTCGCGAGCAGGTAGTTCGCGACCACCACGAGGTTGGTGTGGACGACGGTCGTGCCGTGGTAGTAGCTGCGGCCGTCGCTCTCGCCGAACCCCTCGGCGTTGTGGCGGACGAGCCGCAGCCCGCCGAACGCGAGGATGACGAACCCGACCACCCAGGTGACGGCCACGTGCGGGGAGACCGTGCGGTAGAGAAGCGCCGCGGGGACGAGATATGCGAAGACGTCGATGAAGGAGTCCACCCGCCGTCCGAACGGCGACGAGTTGCCCGTCCGGCGCGCGTAGTAGCCGTCAAGTTTGTCCAGGAGAAAGGCGGCGAACATCGCGAGCAGCGCGAGGTTCGGTTCGCCGCGGAGGAAGAGCAGCGCCGACCCCCACGCGACGAGGAGCGCGCCGAGGCTGATGTAGTCCGCCCCCGTCAGCCGCGCCGCGACGTTCGTTCGCTCGCCCGATTCGAGGACGCGGTCGGTGGCTGCGAGTCGGGCTTTGGCCCGCTTGAGAGCCTCCTTGACTTCCTGGCTCATCCTCGTCGGGGAGGACACCCGCCCGTCTATTAAGCGTACTCCGAGAACTATTTACTTAGTAGTATTTTATATATCTATGTAGCGAAACAGAAAACCGGCATCAGTAGCTCCGGCGGACTCGGAGCTGACCGAGTCGGATATAGAGGTGCGCTCGCGCGGCCTCGAAGCCGTTGTGCTCGAACAGGCGTCGCGAAGGGACGTTGTCCCGGGCGACGAGGGCTGTCGCCGTGCGTGCGCCCCGGTCGGCCGCCCACTCGCAGGCGGCTGACAGGAGCGCCGTGGCGACGCCACGCTGTCGGTGGTCGGGGGATACGAACACCCGCCTGACGTATGCCCCATCGAACGTCCGCTCCCGTTCCAACGGCTCGATACGGTGCGTCTCCCCGACGGAACAGAACAGATAGCCCACCGGGTCGTCCCCGTCGAGTGCGGCGACGACGGCCTCCTCCGGCCGAAGCTCCGCCGTGGGCGCGCCGATCCGTGCGACCCGCTCCGGCGGCACGATGTCGGTGGTGACGGCGTTGTCGTCTCCGGCCGCCGACGCGGGGAGCCCCGACCGGTATTCGGTCATCAGTGTCGCAGTCACGCCGGCCGACTGAAGCCGGTCGTACGCCGCTCGTCCGTACGGGTTCCGAACCAGCCGCCAGACTTCCACCATACGGACCTCAATAGTAAACGGTCGGAATAAATATCTTTTTCAAAACCCGTCAGCCGCGGCGCGGGCCGACGGGATGTAACGGGTAACGACCCGCTTCGGAGCGGCCCGAACTGTCGCTACGTCGGCTCGCCCAACCCTGCGTCGGTCACACGGATGTGTCCGCGGGTGCCGTCCCAGACCGTCTCGTACGCCAGCTCGATCGGGCGGGCCATGTGCGGGCCGTCGGTGACGAGCGTCTCGAACTCCCCGCCCTCCCCCAGGACATGGACACCGTGGGCCTCGTTGAGCGCGACCAGCTCCGAGAGCGCGTCGGCGTCGAGGCGTCGGCCCAGCCACGACTCGTCGAGCCCGCGGGCGGCGACCTGGACGATCCGGATCTCGAAGCCCGCATCGAGCATGGCCGCCGCGAGCTCCTGTGGGTCCTCCCGCCACAGCGGCGCGAACAGGTCGATCCCGAGCCGGTCGCACAGCCCCCGGATCCGGGAGGTCTGGAACTCGCTTTCGACCGCGCCGGCGGTGACGCCCGCGAGCTCGCCGTCGAGGTCGGCTCGGAGGTCGGTCAGGGCGGCCTCCAACGGCTCCAGCTCGCGGTCGCCCTGTGCGCCCGCGTCGTCGACGTCGGCGGCGCCGAGGTCGCCGGGGTCGACCTCGATCAGGTCGATGCCGATGCTCTCGGCGGCCAGCGCCGCGAGCCGGGTCTCGGGGACGTGGTACATGTACGACTCCTCGCCGGGATGGACCGTCAGGAGGTGTGAGACGTCCAGTCCCTCCGCGAGCGCTCGGTAGAGCGCCCACGAGGAGTCTTTCCCGCCCGAGAACAGCGCCACCCAGCGTCCGGCGTCGGTCATCGTGGCGAGTAGCCGGCGAGGCTACAAACCGCCACCGGTTCGCGGACGGGGCGGAGAGCGGACGGGACGGAGGCGGTCTCAGCCGCCGCCGGTGCGGTTTTCGGGGTCGTTGGAGCCGTCGGAATCATCGGAGTCGTCCAGGTCGTCGGAGCCGCCGCTTCCGCCCGGGGAGTCGCCGGAATCCGTCGCAGCATCCTCGAAGTCGGGGGGGTCGGCACCGGACTCCCCGCTCGACGGCTCGGGGGCGGGCGCCCCGCCGGACGCGGACGACACGGCCGCCCCGTCGCCGTCGCTCGTCGGCGCCGACGCGGCGCTCCGCGCGTCTGCGGCCGTCCGGATCCCGCTGTCGACCTCCGCGGCGGTCGCGATCCGCTCGACCGCCGCGACCAGCCGGAAGACCGCGACGATCAGGAGGTAGACCAGGTAGAGTCCGACCGCGAACCCGACGACGACGAACCACAGCAGGATCTGTGCGGCGACGACGACGCTGTACAGGAACGTCAGAAGCGCGACGGTCGCGATCGCGACCTTGGCGCGCGTCGACAGCGCCGGAGGGAACTCTGGGGACACGCCGCCGATATCTCGGCGGAACGGATTGACATCCTCCCGCGCCTGAAGACGCGGGAATCCCGACCGCCGTTGGGATATTA
>CAZIQT010000061.1:0-12365 GCA_964541645.1 uncultured Halobellus sp.
GCGGTCGAGTCCGTGCTGGAGTCGGGGCCGCGGACCCCGGACCTCGGCGGCGACGGCGGGACCGACGCGGTCACCGGCGCCATCATCGACCGCCTGGAGTGAGGGCCACGGGGCGCGTGCGCCCCCGAGGAACACTTAGGGGGCTTCGGCGTCTTCGTCGGACAACGATGGAGCGAAACGCCGACGCGGCGGTCCGGCCGGCGAGCGAGGACGGCCGGCCGCCCCGCCGGGAGGTGGCGCGCTGATGCCCGAACGGATCGTGACCGTCGTGCCGGCGGACGGCCTCCACGCCCGGCCCGGCGCGACGTTCGTCGAGACCGCCGCCGACAGCGACGCCGACGTGCGGGTCGGCCACACCGACGGCGACCCGGTGAACGCGGCGAGTATGCTCGCGGTGACGGGGCTCGGCGTCGAGTGCGGCGACGAGGTCCGGGTCGTCGCGGAGGGCGACGGCGCGGCGGCGACGCTCGACGAGTTGGAGCGGATCCTGACCACCCCCGAGGACGACCTCTGAGCCGTGTCGGGGCGGCGGCTCTCCGGCGTCGGGGCGACCCGGGCCGCGGGCGTCGGTTCCGTGGTGCGGTACGCGTCCGGACCGGACCTCGGCGACCCGCCGGCCGAGGGGGACGTCGACGTCGAGACCGAGACCGAGCGGTTCGAAGCGGCCCGGGAGGCGGTCCACGGGGCGATCGACGCCGAGCGCGACCGGGTCGCCGACCGCGTCGGGGAGTCGGAGGCGGCGGTCTTCGACGCCCACCGCCAGTTCCTCGACGACCCGCAGGTCACCGACGCCGTCGGCGACGCGATCGAGTCGGGGCTCCCGGCCGAGCACGCAGTCGACCGGGCGTTCGAGGAGTTCATCCGGCGGTTCGAGGGGATGGACGGCCGAACGGCCGAGCGCGCCGACGACCTCCGGGACGTGCGCGACCGGCTGCTCCGCCGGCTGGTCGGCGTTGATCGCGAGGGGCTCGCGGACCTCCCGGCGGGCAGCGTGGTGCTCGCCGACCGCCTCACGCCGAGCGACACCGCCCGGCTCGACCCCGACCGCGTCGCCGGGGTCGCGACCGTGGCCGGCGGCCGGACCGCCCACGCCGCGATCTTCGCGCGGTCGCTGGGGCTGCCCGCGGTGGTCGGCGTGGGCGAGGGGTTGCGCGAGGTGGCGGTAGGCGAGACGGTGCTGGTCGACGGCGCCGAGGGAACGGTGGTCGTGGATCCCGACGCGGCGATCCGCGAGGCGGCCGGAGACGACGACGTGGCGGTCCGGACCGAGCCCGTCACGACCGCCGACGGCACTCCGATCGAGGTGGCGGCGAACATCGGGACCGCGGCCGACGTCGACGCGGCGGTCGGACACGGCGCCGACGGGATCGGGCTGTTCCGCACGGAGTTCCTGTTTCTCGATCGGGCCACGCCGCCCGACGAGGCCGAGCAGTACGAGGCCTACCGCGACGCCGTGGCGGCGTTCCCCGACGGCCGGGTCGTGGTGCGCACCCTCGACGTGGGCGGCGACAAGCCCGTCGACGACCGCGACCGACCCGCCGAGGACACCCCGTTCCTGGGCGAACGCGGGATCCGGCGGTCGCTGGGGCCCGACGCCGACCGCTTCGAGACGCAACTCCGCGCGCTCCTCCGCGCGGCCGCCACGGAACCGGGGGGTCGACTCTCGGTGATGGTGCCGCTGGTGTCGACCGTCGGGGAGGTCGTCGCGGCGCGGGAGACGATGGCGTCGGTGGCGGCGGAGCTGGCTGCCGCGGGCGAACCCCACGCCGTCCCGGCGTTCGGCGCGATGGTCGAGACCCCCGCCGCCGCGTTGCTGGCGGACGAACTGGTCGAACACGTCGACTTCCTCAGCGTCGGGTCCAACGACCTCGCGCAGTACGTGATGGCGGCCGAACGGGGCAACCGACGGGTCGCGGAGTACGCCGACCCGCGACAGCCCGCCGTGCTCCGAGCGATCGACGCCGCCGTCACGGCGGCCGCGGGGACGGACGTGCGGGTCGGGATCTGCGGGGAGATGGCGGGCGACCCCGACCTGACCGAACTGCTGGTCGGGCTGGGGTTCGACGAACTCAGCGTGAGCCCGCCCGCCGTCCCGCGGGTGAAGCGGGCCGTCTCCGAGGTGACCGTCGAGGAGGCGCGGGCGACCGCAGAGCGGGCGCTCGCGGCCGCGACGAGGGAGGACGTACGGGACGTGCTGTCGGAACCCACGCGGTGAGCGTCGTCGCCGGGACGGCGGCCGGGCCGGGCTACGCCACTTCCTGGACGTTCTGTGTCCCGAAGATCACGTCGTCGAGGGCGTCGAGGAGCGCCTCGGGGTCCTCGCGCTGGAAGACGTTCCGCCCCACCGCGAGCCCGTTGCCGCCGGCGTCGATCGTCGCCCGGACGTCGTCGAGGAAGGCGTCGTCGCTCCGCTTCGATCCCCCGCTCATGACCGTCGGCAGCCCCCGCACGGCGTCTTCGACCTGCTGCCACCCCGCCTTCGTGCCGGGGTACTTGCATTTGACCATGTCGGCGCCGAGTTCGAGCCCCAGCCGGGCGCCGTAGGCGACGACGTCGGGGTCGGCCTGGCCGGTGTAGTCGTCGTTGGCCCGGATCCCAGCTCCCCGCGGGTAGCTCCACATCACGACCGGGACGTCGTGCGCCCTGGCGGCCTCCTGTGTCTCGCGGAACTCCGTCCACATCCGGTCCTCGTAGACCGATCCCGCGTACATCGTGTAGCCGATCGCGTCCGCCCCCAGCTCCTCGACGGCGTACGACACCGAGCACTGTGTGGGGGAGTAGTAGTCGTCGCGTTCGGCGAGGTTGGAGTTGCCGTTGACCTTCACCAAGAGCGGCGCCCCGTCGTCGATCCCGTGGTCGGCCTCCCACGTCCGGTAGTACTCCGCGAGACCCTTCTGGAGCGCGATGGCGGTGACCGCGTCGTGTCGACCGACCTCGAAGACGTGGGTGGGGTCGGCGCTCGCCGGCATCGGCTCGAAGTCCACGGGGCCGTGCTCCGTGCCGTGATCGTACGCGAGGATCAGGGCGTCTCCGTCCCGGGTGATGGGGGAGTCCTCAAGGGGTCGCATGTTCCCAGCTACCACCCCGGAGGGGCTTGAATTTGTTGTCCCTCGGATTCGAGTGAAAAAATATTGTTTTGAAACCGCGTTGTAATCGATCCGGGGGGCAGCTACGGCGTCTCCGGGAGAAACGGCGCCGGGTCGTCGTGGACGAACTCCACGGTGTCGTCGTCCAGCCGCCGGCAGAACAACCGGAGTCGGCCCGACTCCCGGATGGCGTCGAGGGCGTCGGTCGACGACCCGAGGTCGTAGTAGGCGGGGACGAACGCCGCGACCGCCGCCTCGGGGTCGCGTTCGACGGCGAGCACGTAGACGGTACCGGCGCTCGCGGCGCGGAACACCTCGACGTCGCTGAAGGAGTGCGCCACCGAGAGCGATTCCAGCGACTCGAACTCCGGGCCGGGGAGGAGCACGTCGAGCCCGGTCCGGCGGTCGGAGTCGACGAGCACCGAGTCCCCCGGGTGGAGCTCCAGGGTCTCCCACCCGCGGTCGCGGTACGCCGCCGCAGTCGCCTCCATGTCGTCGATCACGTCGGTCCACCCCTCGCCTGCCTGCACGTTGGTCGGCGCCTCGCTCGGCGGGCGGTCGCTCATACCCGTGTGGGGGATGCGGCGTCGGAAAAGCGTTCCCTCCTCGGGGTTGCCGGACGGGACCGCGACTCCCCGTGAGTCCACAAGCTATTTTTTTCGCGGAACGACAACGCCGAGTAGTGACCGACCTCCTGTCACTCTCGAACCTCCGGACGCAGTTCAGGACCGATCGGGGGGCCGTCAAGGCGGTCGACGGCATCGACCTCGACATCGAGTCGGGCGAGACCGTCGGGCTCGTCGGCGAGTCCGGCTCCGGCAAGAGCGTCACCGCCCTCTCCGCGATGGACCTGATCGACGACCCCGGCGAGATCGTCGACGGCCGCGTCACCTTCCGCGGGGCCGCCCTCGCCGGTCGCCTGCTCTCGGAGTTCGACGACGCCCTGATCCGGTACCCCTTCGAGTTGCTCGACGCGGTGTACACCGTCGCGGACGACCTCCGGGCCCGCGAGGGGGTCCGCGAGGCGCCCCGCGAGCTCCGCGGAATCGCCGACGACCTCGACGCCCGCGACGACCCCGCGGCCCTCGCGGCGACCCTCCGGTCGACGGCCGACGACCTCGACGCCCGCGACGATCCCGAGGCCGTCGGGGCGTCGCTCGCGGCCGCCGTCGGCGACGCCGTCGACGGGTTCGTCTACGTCGACGACGACGCCCGCGCCCGGCTCCGCGACGGCGCCGACCCCGAGGACGCGTCGATCGACGACGGGGTGATCGACGTGACCGCGGCGCCGGAGGAGGCCGTCCGGCGGATCCGCGGCGGCGAGATGGGCATGATCTTCCAGGACCCGATGACGTCGCTGAACCCCGCGGTGACGGTCGGCGAGCAGATCGCCGAGTCGTTGCGGCTCCACCGCTACGGCGGGCAGAAATCCGACAGCTGGCTCAACGGGATCCGGGAGATCCTCCCGAAGGTCGGGGGGCGGAGCGGCGACGAGGAGGTGATGACGGAAGTCGTGCGGATGCTCCGTGAGGTGGGGATCCCGGAGGCCCGAGCCCGGCTGGACGACTACCCCCACGAGTTCTCCGGCGGGATGCGCCAGCGGGTGTTGATCGCGATCGCCCTGGCGTGTCAGCCCAGCCTGCTCATCGCCGACGAGCCCACCACCGCGCTCGACGTCACGATCCAGGCGCAGATCCTGGATCTGATCGACGACCTCCAGTCGGACCTGGGGATGTCGGTGCTCATGATCACCCACGACCTCGGGGTCGTCGCGGAGACCTGCGACCGGGTGGCGGTCATGTACGCCGGCGAGATCGTCGAGGAGGGGCCGGTGGAGGAGATCTTTCACAACCCCTCCCACCCCTACACGTACACCCTGCTGGAGTCGATCCCGACCGAGGAGAAGGAGCGGCTGACCCCGATCGAGGGGAACGTCCCCGACCTGATCGACATGCCCGAGGGGTGTCACTTCGCCCCGCGGTGTCCGTGGGCCGAACCCGAGTGTCGGGCGGGCGAGATCCCGGAGCTCCAGCACGGCCCCGACGACGTCGACCACCGCTCGAAATGCGTCCACGAGTCGTTCGACACGTCGGTCTACGGCACCGAGGGCGTCGCCGCCGCCGACAGCGAGGTCGGGGCGCCGCTCGTGGAGGTCGAGGGGATGCGGAAGTACTACGAGCAGGAGGCGGGCGTCCTCGACCGGGTCGTCGGCGGCGGCAAACCCAGCGTGAAGGCGGTCGACGGGATCGACCTCGACGTCTTCGAGGGCGAGACCCTCGGGCTGGTCGGGGAGTCGGGGTGCGGGAAGTCGACCGCGGGCCGGGCGATCCTCCACCTCGACCCGCCGACCGACGGCCGGGTGGTCTTCGCGGGCGAGGACCTCGGCGGGCTCTCGAAGTCGGACCTCCGGGAGCGCCGAAAGGACATGCAGATGGTGTTCCAGGATCCGATGTCCAGCCTCGATCCCCGGATGACAGCCGGCCAGACGATCATGGAGCCGCTGAAGATCCACGACCTGGCAGCGGGCAACCGACGGCAACGGGTGTTCGAGCTGATGGAGGCCGTCGGGCTCGAACGCGCGCAGTACGACCGATACCCCCACGAGCTCTCGGGGGGACAACGCCAGCGGGTGGGGATCGCGCGGGCGCTGGCGGTCGACCCCGACTTCATCGTCGCCGACGAGCCGGTGTCGGCGCTCGACGTGTCGGTCCAGGCGCAGATCATCAACCTGCTCGAAGACCTGCAGGAGGAGTTCGGGCTGACGTACCTGTTCATCGCCCACGACCTGAGCGTGGTGCGGCACATCTCCGATCGGGTCGCGGTCATGTACCTCGGGGAGATCGCGGAGGTCGCCCGGACCGACGAACTCTTCGAAAACCCCACGCACCCGTACACCCGGGCGCTGCTCTCGGCGATCCCCGAGCCCGACCCGCTCGCGGAGACCGCCGACCGCACCATCCTGGAGGGCGACGTGCCGTCCCCGATCGACCCGCCCTCGGGATGTCGGTTCCGGACCCGGTGTCCGTCGGTGATCCCGCCCGACGACCTGAAGATCGACCAGGAGCGCTACCGGGAAGTGATGTTCTACCGCCAGCGCGTCGAGGCCGGCGACGTCGACCCGGCGGCGATCGAGGCGAAGGCGGACGCGGCGGCCGAGGCAGCCCCGAGCGCCGTCGCCGACGGCGGGGCCGACCACGCCGCGCTGTTCGAGCATTTCTTCGACGGGCCGCTGTCGGGGGAGGCGAGGGAGGCCGTCGCCCGGTCGTTCGAGCAGATCGAACGGGGCCGGTGGGACGACGCGCGGGAGACGTTACGCGAGGCCTTCGGGAGCGTCTGTGAGCGCGAGCACCCGTCGTTACCGGACGACGAGCACCCGGTGGCGTGTCATCTACACCCTGACGAGTCCTAAATTTCTGGAGTAATCCAACAGTATTAACTATATAGCTTTATTTTCGCTCGGTATGTCCCGCGAAGCGGAACGGACCTCCAGGCGTAGCTTCCTCAAAACGGCCGGCGGCGCGACCGTCGCGACCGCGTCGATAACCTCCCTCGCAGGCTGTGGTGGCGGCGGTGGCGGCGGCGGCACCGAGACCGACGCCAGCGACGGCGACGGCGGCAGCGACACCGAGACTGAAGCCGACGACAGCGACGGGAGCGGCGGGAGCACCCAGACCCTCCGGTACGGCCGCGGCGCCCACTCCAGCACCCTCGACCCGCAGAACACCACGAGCGGGGAGGTCGCGAAGGTGACGAACCAGGCCTACGAGGGGCTCATCGCGTTCCAGCCCGGCGAGGCGGCGCTCACGGAGTCGCTCGCGACCGACTGGTCGGTCGACGGCCAGTCCGTCTCGATCACGCTCCGCGAGGACGTCACGTTCCACGACGGTACGGAGTTCACCGCCGACGACTTCGTCGCCACCTTCCGTCGGTTCGTCGACGACGACTACGAGTACCACTTCGAGGACTCGTCGGTGTACGGCCCGTTCACCCTGGGGAACTGGATCGACACCGTGGAGGCGGCGGGCGACTACGAGCTGTCGATCACGCTGACCCAGCAGTACGCGCCGTTCCTCCGGAACCTCGCCATGTTCGCGGCGGTGGTCGTTTCTCAGGACGCCATCGAGGGCGACACCGACCTCGGCGAGGAGATGGTCGGCACCGGCCCGTTCCAGCTCGAGACGCTCGACGACGCCAACAACCGGATCCGGCTCACCGCGTTCGACGACTACTGGGGCGAGGGCCCCAACGTCGACGAGGTGCTGTTCCTCACCCGCGGGCAGAACTCCACGCGTGCGCAGGCGCTCGTCGAGGAGGAACTCGACATCGTCGACGGGCTCGACCCCGACAGCATGCAGATCGTCGACGGCTCCGACACCGCCGAGAGCCGCACCGCCACCGGGATCAACATCGGGTACATGGCGTTCAACCTCTCGCGGGTCGAGGCGTTCCGCGACCGCCGGGTCCGGCGGGCGGTCAGCCTGGCGATCAACACCCAGACCATCGTCGAGAACATCTACTCCGGGATCGCCACCCAGGCCGACCAGCCGATCCCGCCGGCGCTGTTCGGCCACAACGAGGACATCAGCCCCTACGAACACGACCCCGAGCAGGCCCAGAGCCTGCTCGAGGAGGCGGGCTACGGCGACGGGTTCTCGTTCACGCTGACCACGTTCCAGAACCCCCGCGGGTACAACCCCGCGCCGCTGCCGACCGCCGAGACCATCCGGTCGAACCTCCGGCAGGTCGGGATCGAGGTGGAGATCGACGACCGCCAGTTCTCCGACTACCTCACCTACACCAGCCAGGGGAACCACGACGCGACGTTGGCCGGGTGGTACACCGACAACGCCGACCCCGACAACTTCTGTTACGTCCTGCTGCACCCGCAGGTCGACACCTCCGAGGACCAAGACTGGGTCGAGTGGGGCACCGAGGGGTACAACACCTCCAACAACGCCGCGTGGGCCAACAGCGAGTACATGAGCGTCGTCGAGGAGGCCCAGCGGACCAGCGACCAGGGCGAGCGCGCGGAGCTCTACAACGAGGCGGCGCGGATCGCCCACGACGAGGCGCCGTGGGTGTTCATCGACTACGCCGACGAGGTCCGCGGGGTCAGGAACGCGGTGAACAACTACGTCGTGGCCGCGATCGGCGGCCCGTACCTCGAACAGGTCGAGTTCGAGTGACGCGCGACGAGTAGCTTTTCACCCTCGAACCACCCACACCCACCTGACACCCGATGGTCTCCAAGCAGTTCCTCCTGAAGCGACTGTTGCTCCTGTTTCCCGTGCTGTTCGGGGTCGCCACGGTGGTGTTCGCGATCCTGCACCTCTCGCCGGGTGATCCGGCGGTCACGATCGCCGGCGACCGCGCCAGCAAAGAGTTCGTCAACGAGGTCAAGCGCGACCTCGGGCTGGACGACCCGCTGTGGCAGCAGTACGTCCGCTTCCTCGGCGACGTGGTCGCCTTCGACTTCGGGCAGTCCTACCAGGTCCAGCGCGGGACCCCGGTGAGCGAGATCCTGGTCGACCGACTGCCGATCACGATCGAACTCGCGCTGCTGGGCGAGGCGGCCGGGCTCCTGTTCGGCCTCCCGCTGGGGATCCTCAGCGCGGTCAAACAGGACACCTGGACGGACCACCTCACGCGGGTCGGCGCGCTCAGCGGAATCAGCGTGCCGATCTACTGGAGCGGTCCGCTTCTCATCCTGCTTTTCGCGCAGTTCCTCGGACTGTTGCCCACGAGCGGCCGGATCGGGTCGGCGTACTTCGTCGAGTCACAGACCGGGTTCATCCTAATCGACACGCTGCTCGCGGGGAACGTCGCCGCGTTCCGGTCGGCGGCGTACCACTTGGCGCTGCCCGTGGTCGTGCTCGGGATCTACCAGATGGCGCTGATCTCCCGCATGATGCGCTCGTCGATGGTCGAGGTGATCCGACAGGACTACATGCGGACCGCCCGCGCGAAGGGCCAGGGCGCGAAGATCACCGTGATGAAACACGGGCTGCGGAACGCGTTCATCCCCGTGATCACCGTGATCGGGATCCAGTTCGGATCGCTGCTCGGCGGGGCGGTCCTGACCGAGACGGTCTTCGAGATCAACGGCATCGGCACGCTGCTCGTCGACGCGATCAACCGCAGCGACTACCCGGTCGTCCAGGCTACGGTGTTGGTGTTCGCGGTGCTGTACACGCTCGTGAACCTGGGCGTCGACGTGACCTACTCGGTTCTCGACCCACGGATCGAACAATGAGCACCGAAACCCAAACCCCCGCGGTCGATCGTGGCATCGTCGAGCGGATCAGAGCCAGCCCGTTCCTCTCACAGCTGCTGTCGAACCGGCTCGCGGTGACCGGGTTGGGCATCATCGCGCTGGTCGTGGCGCTGGCGGTATACGCCCGGGTCACCTACGACCTCGAGACGCTGCTCGCGACCCAGTTCGGCGTCAACCCCGACGAGGCGCCGCCGAGCGCCCAGTACCCGTTCGGGACCGACGGGCAGGCCCGCAACATCTTCCCGCGGGTGTTGTACGGCGCGTGGTACGCGATCCTCTACGGCACCGTGACGGTCGCGGCGTCGACGGCGCTCGGTGTCGGGCTCGGGATCGTCGCGGCGTACTACGGCGACCTCACCGACAACGTGATCATGCGGACGATGGACGTGCTGCTGTCGTTCCCGTCGCTGTTGTTGGCGCTGGCGCTCGTGACCATCTTCCCGGAGGAGTTGGGGCTGTGGCGCGCGGTCGGCGCGCTCACGCTGGTGTACACCCCGCGGTTCGCGCGCGTCGTCCGCGGGGCGGCGCTGAAAGTGCTCGAAGACGAGTACACCGACGCCACGCGGGCGCTGGGGGCGACCGACCCCCGACTCCTGGTCCGGCACGTCCTGCCGAACTGCCTCGCGCCGATCACGGTCCAGTCGACGCTGAACTACGGGCTCGCGATCATCGACATCGCGGCGCTGTCGTTCCTCGGGTTCGGCGCCAGCCCCGGCGAGCCGACCTGGGGCATGATGCTGTCGAACGGCGTCGAGTTCGGGCTGTTCTCTGGGGCGTGGTGGTGGTCGTTCTTCCCCGGCCTGGCGCTCGCGCTGACCGTGCTCGGGTTCAACCTCCTCGGCGACGGCATGCGCGACGCGCTCGACCCGCGGATGCGGAAGACCGTTGACTGACGCCGCCGGCGTCGGGGTGCTCGCCCGAACCGCCGGCCGGTGGGTCGCGGTCGGCGCCGCCGTCGGCCTCGTCGCGTCGACGGGGCTGCTCGCGGTGGGATCGCCGAAGGCCGCGACCGACACCGCGTTCGCGCTCGGGGCGCTGGTGCTCGGGTTCGGCGTGACCGCGTGGTCGGGGACGGTCGGGCTCGGCAACTCGATCGAACGGCTGCAGGAGTACCGCGGCGGCGAGTCGGGGTGGACCCGGGCCGGCGCCCGGCAGGCGTTCGCGGTGTTGATCTGGGTCGGGATCGGGTGGGCCGCCGCCGCGGTCGCGGCGTCGATCGCGGCCGTCGGCGTCTGAGCCTCGCACGCCGTCGCATCGCGTGCGCTCCGAGTCCCGAGGCCGGAGAGCGGTTCGACCCCTCCAGGAGCGGAAGAACGACGAACTCGTCACCGGACTCGTCGACGGCTGCGGGGCCGAGGTGTCCCGGACCGGTGAGGGGTGTGGTGGGCACCGGCACGACGCGTCGTCGTTGCGGTCCAGTCGGCGCGGCCGGTCGCGTCCGTCAGCGGAGGGAGTACGACTCGGCGTCCTGGTCGATCAGGCCGCGTTCACACAACGTCGAGAGAATACTGTACAGCGAGATCTTCTTCATGTCGAGGCCGGATTGGAGCTCGGAGACGGTGGCTTCCCCGTATGTCGAGAGGAACAGATAAACCAGCTTCGCTCGCGGGGATTCGAGTTCGGACGGGATCGGCGGCGCATCGAGCGCCGGTGTCGTCCGTGAGTGCATCGTGCGTTGCATCGTTGTTACCTGACCGTTGGATTCGACGATAATAAAACCCATCCACGACGATCGTCGAAACCGTCGGGAAACCTGAACGGGCGGTACACGCCGTTTCGATCCCGTATTTTCGGCTGTGTGTGATCGTCTATCGGGGTTTTCGCCCCGGATCCACGTCCCGTTTTCGACTCGTGACGTGACCCACGGGGGCGCCCGGGGCGGGGATCGCGGGGCGGAGGCGGCGCGACCGACCCCACCGGAACTGGAAGGGGCGGGAATCGAACCACGCGAAGCCGTAGATCGGCACAACCGTCCGACGGTTACTACCGAGTCGCTCTACCACTGAGCCACCCTTCCGATCGCGGGTAGATGGCGTGCGGGCTTATGAGTGACGGCGGAGGGGGAGGTCAGTAGCTCCGGATCTTCGGCTCGTACCGCTCGTCTTCGCCTTCGAGCAGCACCGGCCGGTACCAGATCTCGGGCTGGCCGCCGTTCCACGACAACATCGTGTGTTTCAGCCAGTTCTCGTCGTCGCGCGTCTGGAAACCCTGCCGCCAGTGGGCGCCGCGGAACTCCTCGCGGGCGAGGGCGCCGAGGGTGATCGCCTCCGCGAGGTCGATCACGTTTCGGGTCTCGATGGTGTGGATGAGGTCGGTGTTGAACGTCCGGGACTGGTCGGCGACGCCGACGTTCTCGTAGGCGTCACGCGCCGCCCGGATGTCCTCGAGCGCCTGTTTGAGCCGGCCGTCCTCCCGGAACACGTTGACGTGGTCCGTCATCGTCTCTTGGATCGACGCCCGGATCTCGGAGTGGTTCCGGCCGTCGTCGTTCTCCAACAGCGCCTCCACGCGGGCCCTGGCGCGTTCGGTCGTGCGCTGGACGAGGTCGGCGGGCGCGAGGTCGGTCGCCCCGCCGTCGGCGACCGCCTCGCCGGGGCCGACGCCAGGTTCGCCCGGCTCCACCGGGGTGTCGACGTCGCCGGCCTCCCACTCGCCGGTCTTGCCCGTGGGGATCTCCGCCTCCGCGAAATCGCCGCCCGCGGCGTGCGACCCCGCGCGCGCCCCGAACACGATGAGTTCGGGCAGGGCGTTGCCGCCGAGCCGGTTCGACCCGTGGACCGACGCACACGCACACTCGCCGGCGGCGTAGAGCCCGTCGACGGTGGTCTCGCCGTTCTCGTTCGTCTCGATGCCGCCCATGGCGTAGTGCTGGCCCGGCTTGACCGGCATCGGCTCCTCCAAGGGGTTGACCCCCTCGAAGTCCTCCGAGAGGTGGATGATGTTCTCCAGTCGGTCGACGATCCGCTCCTCGCCGAGGTGGCGCATGTCCAGGTGGACGTACTCGT
>CAZIQT010000062.1:0-12331 GCA_964541645.1 uncultured Halobellus sp.
GCTCATCACGCCGAACCGACCGATGAGCATGGAGGCCACCTCCGGCAAGAACCCGGTGAACCACATCGGGAAGATCTACAACCTCCTGTCGACCGACATCGCGGAGACGGTCGCCGCCGACATCGACGGCATCCGCGACCTCCAGGTCCGGCTGCTGTCGCAGATCGGCCGGCCGATCGACCGCCCCCACGTCGCCGACGCCGAGGTCGTCACCGAACCCGGAGTCGACCTCCGCGACATCGAGCCGGAGATCCGCGCGCGGGTCGACGAGCGGCTGCGGAACGTGACCGACGTCACCAGACGGGTCATCGACGGCGAGCTGTCGACGTTCTGATCCGGCGCGGCCGGCCCGCGGGTGCCACCGCACGTCGACCGCCGACAGCGTGACGTGCGTCGCAGCCGAACCGGCGTACCGACGGTGACACCCACAGCCGACGGTCCGGCCGGCCCGACGAACGCGGTGCTCGTCGGCCACGGCGACTTCGGGGCGAAGAGCGGCGACGTCCGGGGACGGATGGCCGAGCGGGTCGCCGCCGACGTCGCCGCCGCGCTCGACGAAGCGGGGATCGACGCCGACGTCGAGCGGCCGTGGTCGCGGCTCGTGATCCGGACCGACCGGCCGGACGCGGCCGCCCGGACCGCCGCGACCATCCCGGGGGTGGGCTTCGCGCGGCCCGCCGTCGCGACCGACCCCCGGCTGGCGGCGATCCGCGACGCCGCCCGGGCGCTCGCGGCGGCCGACGCACACGGGTCGGGGAAGGCGTACGCGGTCGACAGCGACCGCGTCGGCCCCGACGCCGCCCACGACTTCTCGAACGCCGACCTGAAACGGGTCGTCGGCCGGGCCGTCGGCGACGTCACGGGAGCGGACGTCGACCTCGACGACCCGGACCGCACCTACCGGATCGAGGCCCGGGCGGCGACGGCGTTCGTCTCGACACGACGGGTCGAGGGTGCGGGGGGGCTGCCGGTCGGGTCGCAGGGCCGCGTCGCGGTCCTCGTCAGCGGCGGCATCGACTCCCCGGTCGCGGCGTGGCGGCTGCTCCGGCGCGGGTGTGTCGCCGTTCCGGTGTACGTCGACCTCGGGGACTACGGCGGCGCCGACCACCGCGCCCGGGCGCTGGATGCGGTCGCGACGCTCGCACCGCGGGCGCCCCGGGCTGACCTCCGCCCGCGCGTCGTCGACGGCGGCCCGCTGGTTGACCGCGTCGTCGACGCCACCCGCGACACCCGGATGGTGACACTCCGGCGGGTGATGCTCGCGGCGGCCGACGGCGTCGCCGACCGCGTGGGTGCCCACAGCCTCGCCACCGGCGAGGCGATCGGCCAGAAGTCCAGCCAGACCGGGGGAAACGTCGCCGTGGCGTCGGCTGCGGCGTCGCGGCCGGTCCACCGCCCCCTGGTTGCGGCCGACAAAGCCGACGTCGTTGCGGCGGCCCGCGAACTCGGCACCTACGACGGGTCGACGGTGCCCGCGGGGTGTGAGCGGATCGCGCCGCCGCATCCGGCGACGAACGCGGCCCCGGAGGTGGTCCGCGACGCCGAGCCCGACGGGGTGCTCGACGCCGCCCGCGAGGCCGGCCGCGACGCCGACGTCGGTTCCCTGTGATGCGACCGCACGCCGGGGCGTGGCTCCCGTCACCGACCCCCGGTCGAACCGTGACGATCGATCGGGATATGTGTGAACGACCGGGTCAAAATGGGTTTACATACCTGCGGAGCGTACGTTTCGACCATGTCGAAGACGTGTCGCTCCTCCCCGCCGACCCCCGGTTCCGAATGGACCGTCCGGCAGGTGGTGGCCCGCGCGGAGTGGGACGCCGCGACCGAACGGTGTCCCGCGTGCGGCGCCGCCGTCGACCTCCGGGGGCCGTTCTACCAGGTCGAACTCGACCGCGAGCGGTCGGCGGACGCGGACACGAAGCTGACGCGGGAACGCCGCCTGCTCTCGTTCTGCGACGAGTCGTGTGCGAACGTGTGGCTCGACGACGTCGGGAACCGGTAGCACCGCAACCGATTTGATCCCGCGGGGCACACCCCGACTGTGACCCGGGTCTGTCTACTCGGCTCCGAGGGCACCGACGTGCAGTACGAGTTGCTCTCCCGGGAGACCGCGCGGGAGGCGCTCGCGACGTACGAACGGTTCGCCCCCTTCGAGAACTCGCTCGCGGTCGACACGGTGAGTCTGGGTGCGGCGGTGTCGCTCTGTAACGACCTCAACTGGTATCTGGTTCGGTTCGTCGACCTCGCGGTCGTTCGGGAGCCCAGCGTCTCGGGGACGGAGTGGCTGAGCCGGGCGCTCGCGACCGCGATCCGCGACGGCGACGTCGATCCCGCGGACACCGGCGACCGGCTCGCGGTCTACGGCGTCGACGACGGCCGGGTGGTCGAACCGATGTACGTGACCCGCCGCCCCGACGGCTCGGTGCCGAGCTACGACCTCCGGGCGGTCGGGGAGACCATGACCGTCCGCGTGACCGGCGCGGAGTTCGACGCCGGGTGAGCCGGTGTCGGCCGGCTGCGGCGCCTCCGTCTGACGCGTGTCCGCCGCAGCCGGCCGTTCGAGCGGCGTCGCTGGGACCCGGCTGCGAACAATTAAGACGGACGCTCACGATCACTGAAGCATGGACGACACACCCCAGAAGATCACGACGCTTGTCGGCCGCGAGGTGTACTCGAACGAGGGCGTCTTCGTCGGCGAGGTCGCGGACGTCCGGCTCGATCTCACCGAGCGCCGCGCGGTCACCGGGCTGGCGCTCACCCAGCTCAACGACGAGCTGTTCGCCGACCTCGTCGCCGGCGAGAAGGGCGTCATCCTGCCGTACCGGTGGGTCCGGGCGGTCGGCGACATCGTGCTCATCAACGACGTGACCCTCCACGACGTCATCGAGCAGATGACCCGCCCCGGCGGCGAGGAGAACGAGGACTCCGCGATCGCGTAGCCGCCCTCCGACCGGCCGACGCCTCCCGAAGACCCGTCGCCACCGATCAGGGGTCCTCGGAGCTGCTGTCGCACCCCGACCAACAGCCATTTGCGGGGCGACGGTGTACGCGGAGGTATGTCGGACGATCCAGACGACGCGGCCGGAACCGACGCCGACGAACCGATCGACGCGGACGCCGGCGGCGGCGCCGATTCCGCCGACTCCGCCGACGACGAGGAGAAGTCCTTCCGCGAGCGCGTCGAGGAGATCCGGGAGCGGCGCGCCGAGGAGGGCGAGGAGGGCGGCCGTCCCGGCCCCGAGGAGATGATGGGCGGCAGCGGCCCGGGCGGCCCCGGCGGTGGCGGGGGCAACCCCTTCGCACAGATGATGAGCGGGATGATGGGCGGCGGCGGCGGTCCGCCCGGGATGGGTGGCGGTGGCGGCCCGCCCGGAATGGGCGGCGGCGCCGAGGAGGAAAGCGGCAACGAGGAACTCGTCCGCGAGGTTCGGCAGCTCCGCGACGAGGTCCGCGACGCGACCCGGCAGCTGCAGCGGATCGCCCAGGCCGTCGAGGACCTCGACGACTAGCGCCCGCGCCGGCTCACGCCGACGCGTGCTCCGAGGTCACCCGGTCGTAGAGCGTCGCAAGCTCCCCGACGACGTGGTCGACGCTCGCCGACTCCCGGCGGTCCAGACACGACGTCGACAGCGACGCCCGCGCGTCGAGCGCCCGCCGGATCGCGTCACGGCAACCGGTCACGTCGCCGTGGGGGTAGTGGAGCCCGGTGACGCCGTCGTCGACCGTGTTCGAGAGCGCGCCCGCGTCGACCGCCACGACCGGCGTGCCGCAGGCGTTGGCTTCCAGCGCGACGAGCCCCTGGGTCTCCACCGGACTGGGAAAGACGAACGCGTCGAGCGCGGAGTAGAACCCGGGGAGATCCTCCCGCGGGAGGAAGCCCAGGAACTGCGCGTCGAGGTCCAGATCGGCGGCGAGCGCCTCCAACTCCGGGCGTGCGGGGCCGTCGCCGCCGAGCACGACCGTCGCCTCGACGCCGTCGGCCGCCCGAAGGAACTCCGAGAGGTTCTTCTCGTGGCCGTGGCGCCCGGTGTACCCGATCAGCGGGCCGTCGGGGAGGTCGTACCGCGCCCGGAACGCGTCTGCGTCGGCGGGCGCGAAGAAGTCGGTGTCGACCCCGTTCGGGATCACCACCGTCGGCGTGTCGACCGCGACGTTGCGGTCGATCCGCGCCTTCGTGTCGGCGCTGGGGCAGACGATCGCGTCGGCGCGGGCGAGGAACCACCGCTCGTAGCGCTCCGCGAGCCACCTGATCCGGTGTTCGACCCGCGGCCGCGACGTGAGATACTCCGCGTACTCCGCGGTCGGGGTGTGATACGAGGTCACCAGCGGAACCTCGGCCCGGCGTGCGAGCCGGACGCCGCCGAGCCCGACCGCGAACGGCGTGTGGGCGTGGACGACGTCGACCCCGGCGGCGGCGTCGGGGACGGTCGGGACCCCCAACCGGAACCCCTCGTACATCGGAAACGGCAGGCTCCCCACGGGGTGCTCGCCGGCGTCGGGGTCGTAGTCGTCGCTACCCGGGTAGACGACATCCATCCGCCCGCCGCGGTCCCGCCACCGGTCGCGCCACGTCCGGATCGTGTAGGAGACGCCGTTGACCGTCGGGAGGTAGGTGTCGGTGAACGCCGCGACCGAGGCGGGAGCCATCGGGCGTGGTTCTCGGAGGTGCGGTTAATCAGTTGTGGATCCGTCGGCGAGCCGGCGGGTCGCCGGAGCGTGCGGGGACGGCCGGCTACCCCTCGACGCCGGCCTCGCCACCGCGTTCGACCTCGATCGGCCGACCGGCGCGCTTCGCGTCGCGGACCGCCCGGTACACCGCGGCGAGGTCGTCGCCGACGCGGTCGAGGCTGTGCTCGGCGGCCGTCTCCCGGGCGTTCGCTCCCAACCGCGCCCGGAGGTCGGCGTCGTCCGCCAGCCGCTCGACCGCCGCGCGGAACTCCGCGTCGGTCCCGCATTTGAGGCAGTCGTGGCCGTGGGTGTAGAACTCCTCGAACACCGGGATGTCCCGGAGGACGACCGCCTTCCCGCACGCCATCGCCTCCAGCACGGCGATCCCCTGGTTCTCGTTTTTGGTCGGGAACAGGTACACGTCGCCCGCGCCGTAGGCGCCCCGAACGTCGTCGATCCACCCGGTGAAGGTCACGTTCGCCGGCGGGTCGTCGGTCCACCGCCGGACCGCCGCCGAGGCGTGGGGGCCGGAGTCGTACGGGCCGAACCACGCGAAATCGTAGGGTGTCGCCTCTGCGACCCGGCAGAACGTCGATAGCCCCTTGCGCTCGAAGACGTTCCCGACCAGGAACACCACCGTCCCCGAGAGGTCGTAGCGGTCGCGGTACGCCGCTCGCAACTCCTCGAACCCCGCCAAGGCGTCGGCGTCGACGCCGTTGGTGATCGGCCGGATCGGCGCGTCGACCGGATACGACTCCAGCACCCGTTGCGTGTACGCCGACGGACACAACACCAGGTCCGCCTGGGAGTAGAACCACCGTAGATACCGCCCCAGCGCGGGGGCGATCGTGGTGGAGCCCCGGAACGACTCCGCGAAGTCCTCGCGGGTGACGTGGGCGTGGAGGACCAGCGGGATGTCGTTCCGTTTGGCGTGACGCGCGACCGCGACCGACCCCGGGCCGACCAGGTTGCAGTGGGCGAGGTCGTACTCGCGGACCGCCCCGTCGCCCGCCGCGAGCGACCGGAGTCCGGCCGCCGGGCCGCCGCCGCGCCACGGCGAGGTGAGCACCTCGACGTCGGTGTGCGCCAGGGCGGCCCGTTGGTGGTCGGCCGCGGTGCCGATGCCGCTGCGCGACAGCTTGGCTTCGAGTTCGAGGTGGTTGAGCGCGCGGAGAGCCACGTCGTCGCGGGTTCGCCGGGCCGGGAATAGAGGCTGTCGCTTCCGGGCTGGCGTCGGCGGGGTTCGGAACGTCTTTGCCGCTGCCCGCGTGCCTCCGGGTATGGGTATCCCGGCCGAGCGCATCGACCGGCTCCAGGAGCTCGCCCGGGCGGCGACCGCCGACGGCGACCTCGACCGCGCCCGGGAGTACGTCCGGCTGGCCCGCCGGATCGGCGAGCGCAACCGGATCAGCCTCCCGCGGCGGTTCCGTCGGTTCAGCTGCGACGACTGCGACGCGTACCTCCGGCCGGGGGCGACCGCCCGCGTCCGGCTCCGGTCGGGCCACGTCTCGATCCGGTGTCTGGCCTGCGGCGCCACGAAGCGGTACCCGTACGACGCGTAGCGATCCGGCGCCGGCGGCGACCGTCGGAAATCTCAACTTTCAAACCGGATGCCGACGTAGCGGGGGGGTATGGACCGACAGGAGCTGCGGAAGCGGGCCCACGGCCTCGACGTGACGCTGTGGGTCGGCAAGGGCGGGATCGATCCGGTCGTCGAGGAGGCGGCCGACCAACTCGCCGACCGGGAGCTGGTGAAGGTGAAGTTCCTCCGGGCGGCCCGGGGCGGGACGACCGTCGAGGAGCTCGCGGCCGATCTCGCGGATCGAGCCGGCGCCGACGTCGTCGAAACCAGGGGGAACACGGGAGTGCTGCACGCATGACGCCGGGCGGTGGCCTGCAGGTCGGCGTCGGGCTGAGCGGATCGATCGCCCGATTCCTCGCCGACCTCGGACTCCCGGCCGCGGCGGCCGGGCTGCTCGGGCAGGTGATCGCGTTCCTCGTCGTCTTCGCGGCCGTGTATCTGGTCGGCCGGAACGTCGTCATCCCGATCGTCAACCGCATGATGATCTCCCGGGAGTTAGAGCCGCACGCGAGGCGGCCGATCCGCCGGCTGATCGCCGTGGTGGTCGCGTTCGTCGCGATCACCGCGGCGTTCGGGGCGGCCGGGTACCCCGACTTCCTCCGGTCGCTGGCGACGATCGCCGCCGCCGCGACGCTCGCGATCGGGTTCGCCATGCAGGACGTGCTGAAGAACTTCGTCTCGGGCATCTTCATCTACACCGACAAACCGTTCAAGATCGGCGACTGGATCCAGTGGGACGGCAACTCCGGGATCGTCGAGGACATCAGCTTCCGGGTCACCCGGGTCAAGACCTTCGACAACGAGCTCCTGACGGTGCCGAACTCCCAGCTCACCGACGGCGTGATCAAGAATCCCGTCGCGAAGGGACAGCTCCGCCTCCAGGTGCCGTTCGGGATCGGCTACGACGACGACATCGAGAAAGCCACCGACATCATCCTCGAAGAGGCGCGGGACGACGAGCACATCCTGGCGGATCCCGCCCCGAGCGTCCGGCTGACGGAACTCGGCGACTCGTCGGTGACGCTCACCTCGCGGATCTGGATCGACGACCCGAGCCGGGCGGACTTCGTTCGGACCCGCGCGGAGTACGTCCAGACGGTGAAACGACGGTTCGACGAGGAAGGCATCGACATCCCCTACCCCAACCGGACGCTGGGCGGGGAGCTCACCGTCTCCGGGTTGGGCGAGGTCGACGCCGCCGAGGAGTAGCCCGCAGCGCGACCGACCGCCGGTTCACAGTTCGATCCGCTCGACGAGCGGGTCGTCGCCCTTCGTGTTGACCGCGACGATTCGGATGTGCTCCGCCAGTCCCGACCCCTTCAGCTTCGCTTTCAGCAGGTTGTCGACCTGGTAGACCCCCGCGGCGTTGATCATGGAGATCTCGACGAGCACCGGCGTCCCGTCGCCGGGGCGGACCGCAACGTTCTCGATCGCCTGGCTCGACAGCGTGTTGATCCCGCGGCCGCCCTCCTCGTAGGGGATCCGCGACCGGCCGCGTTCCATGTCCAGGGCGTCGGCCACGCGGATCACCCCCGCCTCGGTCGTGAGCGGGTCCTCGGCGGTGTGGTGACACAGGATCGCGTGCAACACCTCCCCCTTCATACGGACGGCCTCGGCGGCGTCGTAGAACCCGAGCTCCGGGAGCAGCCGGTCCAGCAGGTCGGCCGCGAGCGGGATCGAGTAGTAGACGTGGTCGTCGCGGTGGACCACGTGACCGATGTCGTGGAGGGTGGCCGCCAGGGCGACGATCACCGACTCGTCGGCCTCCGCGAGCCCCTGCTGGGCGGCGCCGTTGAACGCCACGTCTCCACCTTTCAGCAGGTCGTAGAGACACAACGCACGGTTCCGCACGATCTCGACGTGCTTGGTTCCGTGGTCGTTGTACCCCTTCCGAGCGACGGCGTTGACGTTCTGTGCCTCCAGATACGCCGTGATCTCGGGGTCCTCACGGAGGACCGACAGCACCTCGTTCAGCCGGTCGTCCGGGAACTCGTGTGCCGCGTCGGGATCGTACTCGCGACCGCCGTTGCCGGGGGAACTGCTCATACGCGTCCGTCGCCGGGGACGGACAAGTACCTCGGGGGTGCGGCGGCGCCGGCGGGGCGGTCAGGGCCGGGCGTCGGCGGCCGCGCCGGCGACCGCGTCGTAGTCGGGCTCGGCGCCGGGGTCGTCGCTCACCCAGGCGTACGTCACCACGCCGTCGCGGTCGACGACGAAGACCGCGCGCTTCGCCACCCGGTCGACGCCGTAGGCCTCGAAGTCCATCGACACGTCGTAGGCGTCGACGGCCTCGCGGTTCGAGTCGCCGACGAGGCCGAAGTTCAGGTCGTTGCGGTCGCGGAACTCGTTGAGGGTGAACGGGGTGTCGATGCTGACGCCGTACACCGCAGCGTCGATCCGCTCGAACTCCGAGAGCCGGTCGCGGAAGGTACACATCTCGGTGGTGCAGGTCGGGGTGAACGCCGCCGGGAAGAACGCGAGCACCAGCGGCGCCTCCGCGAGGCGGTCCGACAGCGTGAACGAGTTGATCGAGCCGTTCGCGAGCGGGGCGGTGAAGTCCGGGGCGTCGTCGCCGACTGAGACCATACTGCCACTCCGGATCCCACGTGGATTCAAGCTTGCCTTCGCGGCCGGCGTCGGAGCGACCCCCTCGCCGTCGCGGGTGGCTGAAAACCCAGTCACAGGCTCCGATGGGGGCGAGCGCGACCGTATGAAGCTACTGGGGTCCCGCGTGGGCGACGGCCGACCACCGTGCCCATAACATCGGTGCGACCGCCCCGTCGAACGGATGTCGACTGAGACGCAGTCCCCGACGGTCGACGGTCGTTCAGGCAGTTGGCAAGCCGGCGCGGTCGGCGGTGTGGTCGGCGCGCTCGTGATGGGCGGGTTGGTGCTCGCGATGAACCCGCCGACGCTGGCGGTGGCGAACCCGTCGTTGTACGGGTTGGCACCGCCGCCGACCCCCGGTGTCGGGCTCTTCGTCCACGCCTCCCACGGCGCGGTTCTGGGAGTGGTGTTCGCGGGCGTGGCGGACGCGCTCGACCTTTCCGATCCCACGGGGCTGCTCGGCGCCCGCCTCGCGTGGGGCATCGTCACGCGGGTCGGGTTCGCGGCGCTCCTGCTGCCGGCGTGGCTGGGCGTCGTGGGATCGCCGGCTTCGCCGCCGCTCCCGAACGTCGCCCTCCCGTGGCTGCTGTGGCACGCGGTCTACGGCGTGGTCCGCGCCGGCGTCGTCGTCGCCGGTCGCGGGCGGCTCTGAGCCGGGGGGCGGCCCCCCGGGCGCTCCGGCGTCCGGGTCGTCGGTCGGGTCAGGTCGCCGTTCCGGTCGGTTCCGGCCGGTCGTCGACCAGGATCTCCCCGCCGTTTGTGACGGTCACGCGGTGCTGCGGGAGAGTGAAACGCAGCCGCCATGCGGTGTCGCTGTTCTCCGCGAACCGTTCGACGGCTTCCAGGTCGACGTGTTCGGTGAGGACGACCTCCAACTCGTTCGATTCGACGCCTTTGCTGTCCGCGACGGCTTCGACGATGTCGGTGACGATGCTGTCGGACACACTCGGCGAACGCGAAGAGTAGGCAAGACTACACACCCTAACATAATAGGACTCGACCCCCGAAGGGAGGACCCGACGGTAGGGCGTCGACAGGGTCGACGGAGCCCGTCCGGCGGTCACGCGGGGAACGTCGCGTCGTAGGCACACACCAGTCGGACGAGCGGCTCGATCTCCGGGAACTTCGGACCCGCCGAGACGACCTCCGCGTCGTCGTCCCACGCGACGTATCCGGCGTCGGCCAGCTTCGGGAGGTCGACGTGGTGTAGCCGGAGACCGTCGTCAGCGTCGTCCAGCCGCCGTTCGAGCGCGGCGGCGCTGACCCCCGAGGCGTCCCCCAGCAGCGCCCCGAGCACGACGCGTCTCGTCGGGTGTGCGAGCGCGTCCAGCATCGAATCGACGTCGTCGGGGGCGGCGGCGCGCCGCTCGACGGCGTCGAGGCTCCGCTCCCGAGCCGGGCGGCCGCTCCGGAGCGAGAGCGTGTCCGCCACCCATTGGGCGTGGAGTTCGACGAGGGCCGTCTCCGCGTCCGTGATCGGGGCCTCGCGCGGTGCGGCGTTCGCGAAACAGAGCGTCCCGTAGAGTTCGTCGTCGACCGTGATCGTCGTCCCGAGGTAGCTCCCCAGTTCGAAGGCCTCGTACGCCGGATCGTCCCCCCACCCCTCCGCGAGGGCGTCGCTGATCGCCACCGTTCCGTCGGGGTGGGTGATCGTTCGACGGCAGTACGTCCGGGAAAGCGGCACGGTGGTCGCCGGCTGCAACGTCCCGTGGGAGCCGTGCGTGATCTCGAACCGCTCGGTCCCTTTCTCGACGTCGATCCGCGATACGAACCCGTACTCCAGGTTGAGCTCGTCGGCTTCGGTTTCGAGGAGCCGCTCCAGCCGCACGCTCGGATCGGTTCCGGGAGACAACAACGCCCGCCACAGGCGCTGGAAGTACGCCAGCCCTTCGCCCGCGTCGGACGCGCAGATCGTGTGTGTCATTCGTGGTGGTGGCGGCTCGAAGCGGTCGTCCAGTGGGTCGAGAGAAATAGGATGCTGGAGTAATATATAGCTGTGGTCGGCGCGCCGCGTGCGCCGGGGCCGACCTCGCGGCGGGCGGACCACGCCGACGGGGTGTCGACGCCAACGTATTTGTGCCCGGGCACGGTGCCCGCTTTCGGATGGTCCACCCGACGCTACGGGCGGTTCTCGTCGGAGCCCTCCTCGTGACTGCGGGGTGTCAGACCTCGTTCGGCTCGGCGGCGCCGTCCAGCGACGAGCGGGCGGTGGCGGCGGTCGACCGGGCGCGGGAGGCGACCGGCGGGGTCACGTCCTACCGGTTCACCGTCGACGGAAAGGTCCGGATCCGCGAGGCCGACCGGACCGAGTCGATCGGGATCCGGGGCAGCGGGGTGGTCGACGTGGCGCACCGGCGGGCGAACGAGACGGTCGTCACCCGCGGCGACACGGGGCTAGTGGCCAGGAACACCCGGCGGGCGTACGTCGAGGGGTACACGCTCGACGTCGAGTGTTCCAGGCTGGGGTGGGCGCGGTACGACCTCGCGGAGTCGACGCGGTGGGTGGAGTACACCGCGCTCGGGCAGCAGCTCGCGCTTCTCAACCGCACGAACGTCTACTGGAACGGCACCGAGACCGTCGACGGAACCCAGGTGGTCGTTGTGACCGCACGCCCGACGGAGCAGCAGCTCGAAGCGGCCCGCGACCTCCCGACGGGAGGCGGAGTGACCCAGGGGGGTGCGAACGTCCGGAACGCGACGGTTCGCGCGCTGATCGACGCCGAAACCGGGCGGATACGCGAGGTCCGGCGTGAGCTCCACGTCGGCGCCGGCGAGGCGACCGCGGTCGCCACCGTGACGTATCGGTTCGACGACTACGACGCCCCGACGAACGTCACCCGACCCGGCTTCGAGGAGTCCGGGGCCGAATGGGAGACCGGGTGCCCGGACGCGTGACCCGCCGGCCCCGGGGCGGCCCCCTGCTCGGCCGGGTCGCCCCGATGCGGCGTCGAACCCGCGGGAACGCCGTTCTCGGCGGCGGTGCGCCCGTCGTTCGGCCGTCCGAAAAACCCAAAAAGCCTATAATTGCGACTGGGCTACGTGCTGGTAGCGATGTTCGGAACCATCACCCCACTGTTCCCGGGCCTGCCGGGTGGCCCGGAAGTGCTCGTCGTCCTGCTCATCCTGGTGCTGCTCTTCGGCGCCAACAAGATCCCGAAGCTGGCCCGGTCGACGGGGCAGGCGATGGGCGAGTTCAGGCGCGGTCGCGAGGAGATCGAGGAGGAGCTCAGCGAGATCGAAGGCGAGGACGGCGAGGGCGACGAGGTCGTCGCCGACGCCGATACCTCCACCTCCGCCACGACGGAGACCTCGACTGAGACGAACTGAGCCGACCACTCCACCCGGTTTGCCGCCCGCCGCCGCCGTCCATCACCGACCGTTCTCTCGTTCTCCGTTCGGACGTGTGGCCTAGTGGATCAGGGCGAGGGGTTCCTAACCCCTAGAGCGCGGGTTCGAATCCCGTCACGTCCG
>CAZIQT010000063.1:0-12121 GCA_964541645.1 uncultured Halobellus sp.
GCCCGTGAGCGACGACGCGACCACCGCGGGCGACTCGAACGTCCCGAGGAAGTCGTGGACGAACTCGGTGTACAGCGACGCGGAGTACCGAAGCGGCGGCCGCTCGGAGGTTCCGAACCCCGGGAGGTCGGGCGAGACCACGTGGAAGTCGGCCGCGAGATCGGCGAAGACCTTCCGGAACTCGCCGTTCGAACCCGCGGCGTTGATCCCCGGGAGGGCGACGAGGTCCGGGTCCTCGGGGTCGCCCGCCTCCGCGTACTGGACGTCGATGTCGCGCCACTCGAAGGTGTGCTGCGTGCCGCCGAGCGCGGGGTCGAGCGGCGGTGCCCGGCGTCGGAGCGCGGCGTTCGCGAGCGCGGTGACACCGACGCCCGCCGCGAGCCCGCCGGCGACGGATCTGCCGTTCATACCGGACCCACGGACGGGAGCGTCTTCAGGCTGCTGCCATCGGTCGGGGCGCCGCGGGGTCGGGAGCTGGCCGTCGCCCGCGCCGCGCGTCGTCACCCGTCGTCGGGGCTCTCTGCGCGCCCCGGCGGCGTCCGAGCGGGGTCGGCGGCGTCGGCGTCCTCCGGGTCGGCGGCGACGCGGTCGACGATCGACGACGCGATCGAGTACGGGTCCGTCTCGCCCGCGAGCACGCGGTCGGCCAGCGCGTCCAGCCCGCCGCGCCGTCGGAGTTCCGCGTCGAGTAGGGCGTTCGCGTCCTCCCTGACCAGCCGCCGGATCTCCGCGGCGTGTCGCGAGCGCGCGCGCTCGACGCCCGCCCCCGACGTGTGGAGATACCGCGCGTGGGCGTCGAACGCGTCGACGAGGTCGTCGACGCCGTCCCCGTCGGTCGCGACCGTGGTGACCACGCGCGGGTCCCACGCCGGGGGGTCCGGGTCGGGGTCGCCGTCCGCCGCGCCGGAGCGATCCTCGGGGTCGCTGCCGGTCGGTCCGGTCGCCGGGCCGTGGTGCCCGCCGACCGCGGCGACGCCCCCACCGGACGCGCCGTCGTGGTCCCGGCGGTGGAGCATCTCTTCGAGTTCGGCGACCAGCCGGTCGACGCCGTCGGTGTCGGCCTTGTTGACGACGAACACGTCGCCGATCTCCAGGATGCCGGCCTTCAGCATCTGGACGTCGTCGCCGCTGCCGGGTTGAACCACCACCGCGACCGTGTCGGCGGTCCGGACGACGTCGACCTCGTTCTGACCGGCCCCGACGGTCTCGACGAGCACGACGTCCTTCCCGAACGCGTCCAGCGCGTGGACCGCGTCGGTCGTCGCGGTCGAGAGCCCGCCCAGCCGTCCGCGGGCGCTCATCGACCGGACGAACACGTCCATGTCGCCGACGGTGGCGCCCATGCGGATCCGGTCGCCGAGCACCGACCCACCGGAGTACGGCGACGCCGGATCGACCGCGACCACGCCGACGGTGTCCCCGCGGTCGCGGTAGGCGGCCGCCAGTTTGTCCACGAGCGTCGACTTCCCAGCGCCGGGGCTGCCGGTGATCCCGACCACCGCGGCGCAACCGGTGTGCGGGTGGAGCCTGGCCACCAGGTCGCGGTGCCCCGGCGCGCGGTCCTCGATCCGGGAGATGACCCGGGCCAGCGCGCGGTGGTCGCCGTCGAGCAGCGACGCCACCAGCCGGCGGTTCCGGTCGGCGGGATCGGTCATCGCGGGGTCACGCCGGATCGTCGGCCCTGACCGGGGCGTTCTCGCGGACGAACTCTACCGTCTCCTCCATCGGCGTCCCGGGGCCGAAGACGGCGGCGACGCCCATCTCGCGCAGCCCCGACCGGTCCTCCTCGGGGATGATCCCGCCGACGACCAACAGCGTGTCCGCGAAGGCGCCGTACTCTTCGAGCCCCTCGACGACCTTCGGAACCAGGGTGTTGTGGGCGCCGGAGAGAATCGAGATCCCGAGCACGTCGACGTCCTCCTGGACCGCCGCCTGGACGATCTCCTCGGGCGCGCGGTGGAGCCCGGAGTAGACCACTTCGAACCCCGCGTCCCGGAACGCTCGGGCGATGACGTGTGCCCCCCGGTCGTGGCCGTCGAGCCCGACCTTCGCGATGAGACACCGGATCGGCCGGTTGCGTTCCCGTCCCGCGTCGGCGCTCATACGTCCTCGTTCGGCGGCCGGCGGTTTGGATCTACCGGCGGTTGCCGCCGGGCGGCCGGGGACTCAGCCGTGTCCGTCGGCGTCGACGCCGTCGGGCTGATACACCCCGAAGGCGCACCCCGACCCACCCGGCGGCGCAACCGGGATGACGGTCAACGCGACGTCGGTCTCGTGTGAGGCGACCGACCGGACGACCGTTCCGCGGGAGACCACGCCACCGTCCAGCGCCGCCTCGTACTGATCGTGCTCGGTCGGGGTCGAAACCACCGTCGGTAGCGGCTCACCCGCCGGGTTTCGACCAAACGCCGTCTGGTAGGCGTCGTTGGCCCCGGTGACGGTCGTCTCCCCGTTCCGTTGCTCGACGGAGAGAACGGGGACCGGAAGCTCCGTGTAGAGCGCGTGGAGCCGGTCGCGTTCGGTCCGGAGGGTCACCTCCCGTTCGAGCCGCGCCAGCGCCTCGGCGGTGTACCCCGAGAGGATCTCCGCGAACTCCTTGTCGCGGTCGTCGAAGGCGTCGTGGGAGCAGGAAGCGATCTGGAGCACCCCGCGGGAGCCGATCGGAACGCTCAGAAGCGCGTGGAGCTCCTCGTGTTCCACGACCGCATCGGGGTCGGACTGCATGTCCGCCACGACCTCCGCCTCCCCGGTTTCGAGCGTCCGGCCGGCGATCCCCTCGGTGACGTCGACGGGACTCAACTCGGGATCCGGGAGCACCGACGCCCGCGGCACCAGCCGGTCGCCGTCGACCAGCAGGACAACGCAGTAGTCGAACGCCAGCGCGTCGGTCGCGGCCTCCAGCGTGCGGTCGAGCACGTCGTCGACGGTCTCACACCCGGTGATGTCGCGGGCGTAACGCCCCAGCACGGTCAGCCGCGTGTTCCGGTCCTGGAGGTCGCTGCGGCTCCGGGCCTCCCGGACGACGCTCCGAACCCGCTCGGCCACCATCGCGACCGGGATGGCCGCCGACGCGTCCTCGGCGTCGTCCTCCACGACCGGGCGCTCGCAGACGACCGCCGGGATCGACACGTCGTCAGCGAGTCCCCCCAGCGGGCCGGTGTCGCCCCCGAGTACGACGACGCAGTCGATGGTCGGCCCCAGCTCGGCGAGATACTCCGCCGCGGTCCGTTCGGTTTTCAGCACCACCTCGACCGGGAGCCGGGCCGCGATGCCGTCGGCGACGGTCTCGGGGTCGGGGCCGTCGTCGGACAGGGCTCCGGCCGCCCCGCTCGGGTTCGTGTCGTCGCTTCCTGCGTCGGCGTCGTCGGCTCCGGGCGCGTCGGCGCCGCCGTCGGCCGGCGGGCCTCCCCCCGCGGCTTCGCTCCCGGGGTCGGCCACCCCCCGGGAGAACGAACCGGAGGCGTCCGGATCCGACGGCGCGACGACCAGAACGCGCCCCCCAACAGCATCCTCTGACACGTCTACGTCGACGCCCGTCAGTTACGTAAAACGTTCGGTCATCTGAACTGTTCGGTAGTACGAAGCTCGGGTCCGGCCCGGCCGGTCACGCCACGTGTTCGTTCAAAAACGACACGATCTCGCCGTACGCCTCCACCCGGTTTTCGAGCTTCGAGAGCCCGTGGCCCTCGTCCTCGAAGACGAGTTCGCGGACCGGGACGTGCTCCCGCGCGGCCTCGACCAGCTGGCGAGCCTCCGAGACAGGCACCCGCGGGTCGTTCTCGCCGTGGAGCACGAACAGCGGCGCGCGGATCCGATCGATCCGGTTGAGTGGCGAGATCGACTCCAACAGCTCCCGGTCAGCCTCGAGGGAGCCGTACTCCGCCTCCCGGAGCTCGCGGCGCCACTCGCCGGTGTTTTGCAGGAACGTCACGAAGTTCGCGATCCCCACGATGTCGATGCCGGCGGCCCACAGGTCGGGGTACTCGGTCATCGCCGCGAGCACCACGAAGCCGCCGTAGGACCCGCCCAGTGCGACGATCCGGTCGGGGTCGACCGCGGGGTGGTCGCAAAGCCACTCCACGCCGGCCTCGACGTCGGCGACCGCGTCCATCCGCTTTTCGACGTCGTCGAGGTGGCTGTACGCCTTGCCGTACCCCGCGGAGCCGCGGACGTTGGGCTCGAAGACGGCGTACCCGTTCGCGAGGAAGTACTGCGTGACCGCGGCGAAGGCGGGCCGGCGCTGTGACTCGGGCCCGCCGTGGATGTCGACGATCACTGGCGTCTCGCCGGTCCCGGTGTCGTCGTCGGGCACCGAGAAGAACGCCGGGATCTCCCGGCCGTCGAACGTGGGATAGTGGACGAGTTCGGGGTCGACGAAGCTCTCCGGGGGGATCCCCGCGGTCGCAGCGTGGGTCCACCGCTCGGCGGCCCCGGTGGCGGCGTCGACGACGTGGACGTTCGTGGGGCTCCCCCGCCGGGTGACCGTCACCGCGAAGCGGTCGCCGGTCGGATCGAAGTCGACCCCGCCCGCGACCCCACGCGGGAGGTCGGGATCCGGCAACGGGTCGATCGAGTCCCCGGCGAGGTCGCCCACGGTGAGGTCGGTGTAGCCGTCGACGTTCGTTGAGTAGACGATCCGGCCCGACCCGTCGTCGACCGCGACGCCGTCGATCTCCCACTCGGGGTCGGACGCGACGAGCGAGAACGCCCCGTCGGCGACGTCGACCCGCCACAGGTCGAGCGTATCGCCGTCGCGGTCGGAGACGAGATACACCGACTCCCCGTCGGGGCCCCACTCCGGGCTCTGAAACCGGACGGTGCCGTCGTGGGGGGTGAGGTGGGTCAGCTCCCCGGTTTCGAGGTCGAGCACGGACACGTCCTGGTCGACGTTGGAGTACGCCTCCGAGAGCAAGACCGCGGAGTCGTCGGGCGAGAACCCGCCGACCGTCAGCCACCCGTCACCCTCGTGGACCAATTCGGCGTCGTCGCCGACGGCGTCGCGCGCTTGGACGTACACGTCGAACACCGAGCGGTCCCGGCGGTTGGAGGTGAACGCGAACCGGTCGCCGTCGTGGCTCCACCCGCCCCACCGGTGTTTCGCCGCCGGGGTCGCGGTGAGGTTGGTGACGGTCCCGGACGCCGGGTCGTACCGGAAGAGCTGCGCGCGCTCGTTGCCGCCCTCGTCCATCCCGAACACGAACTCCGGGCGGGACGGCGACCACGACACGAACGTCACGCGCTCCTCGAAGACGGTGTGTTGGTCGGGCCACCCGCCGGGGGCCGTCAGGCTCCAGACCTGCGGCACCCCGGTGGAGTCGAGCAGGAACCCCAGCCGGTCGCCGTTCGGGCCGAACGACGCGCCGGAGGCGCTCCGGACGTTGAGGTAGCGTTCGATGTCGTGGGCCATACCGTCAGGACGGCGGCCGGGAGTGAAAGCGTTCGGGTGGGTCAGGTCCCGGCGTCCTCGAAGTCGTCCAGGGAGGCCTGGTCGTCGTCGGTCCACCCGCGCATCCGGGCGTACGCGGTCGGGTTGCTCGGCACGCCCTCGGTGTTCAGGAGGATCTCGGGGAACAGCTCGTACGAGATCCCGACGAGCTGGTACTCGAGTTCCGCGAGATACGGGTCAGTGTCGGGGGACGGCCCCTCGCTGCGGTTCCACGCGCGAATCCAGAGGTAGACCGGCCGGCGGAGCCGCCGGCCGTACTCGGAGAGTTCGACGCCGGGTCCCGGTCCGCGGGTCGCGAACAGGGGCGTCGGGTCGCCGACGTCGACGGTGCGGTCGGTCCACGCCTCCCGCACCGGAGTGGCGGCCGGGTCAAATCACGCCTTCGGTCTTGAGCCCGGCGATGACGTCGTCGACGAGCGACTCGACGTCGTGGTAGGGGAAGTCCTGGTGCCCGCCGAGCTTCGAGGCCAGCTCCATCGCGCTCAGCGTCCGGTCGCCGGCCGAAAAGGTGGTTCGGGGGCCGTCGGGGAGGGTGGGGACGAGGTCCATCTGGCTGGTGACCGGGAACTCGGCGTCGCTGAAGGCGTCGGTGAACTGCCGGCGGAGCTCCGCTTCGACATCCGTCATTGCCGGGTGGAACGGGAGGATCCGCAAAAGGGTTCCGAAACCGCTGGTCCGTCGGCCCGCGCGTCCCCGGCGTGTCCCGCTGAGGACGCCGTTCGACGGGGATCGGCGCCGCCGGGCCGACCGACGCGACAAACCAAAGTATTCACTACCGGGGATTCCCAACCCCGGCGTATGACCAACGGCAACGGGACGCTGTCGCGCCGCGCCTTCCTCACGACGGCCGCCGGCACCGCCGCAGCCGCCGGCGCCGCCGGCACCGCGACCGCACAGGAGGGCGGCAGCGAGGAGGTGCTCGTCGGCCCCGGCGGGAGCCTGGTGTTCTCCCCCGGCACCGACGAACCGCTGCAGATCCTCCCGGGAACGACCGTGACGTTCACCTGGGAGTCGGACAACCACAACGTCGTCGTCGACAGCCAGCCCGAGGGCGCCGGGTGGGAGGGGTACGAGGAGATCGCAAACACCGACTTCACCTACGAGCACACCTTCGAGACCCTCGGCACCTACGAGTACTACTGTGCGCCCCACCAGACCGCCGGCATGGTGGGCACCATCGAGGTCGTCGAGGAGATCGAGACCGAGGTGCCCGCGAGCGTGCCGCAGGTCCCCGACGCCGCGAAGACGCTCGGGGTCGCGACCACGTTCGCCATGGTCGCCACGCTGGGACTGGCGTTCTTCTTCCTGAAGTACGGCGGCGACTACGGGTTCGACGAGGAGTAGCGGACCCCGCGCCGCTCAGAAGAACCCGTAGGCGTCGCGTTCGTCCCCGTACACCCGCTCGTAGGTGTCGATCACGTGGCCGTGGTCGTAGCCGGCGAACGCCCCGTTGAACGACGCCCGGTCGTGGCCGGCGGCGGCGACGACCTCGTCGGCCAGCTCCTGTGGGGAGGTCACCCGCGCGCCCCGCTCGCAGTTCTCCACGAGTTCGTGGGCGCTCGACGCCGCCTGGTACTCCACGATCCCGACACACCCGCACGCGAGCGCCCACAGCAGCTCCCGGGCGAACGGCTCGACGGTCGCGGTCTGGGCGAACACGTGGGCGCCTCGCAGGATCGGGACGAACTCCGCGGGCGGTAGCGACCCGAGAAACGACACGCGGTCGTCGATCCGGAGCTCCGCGGCGGTCTCGACGGCGGCGTCGCGTTCCGGCCCGTCGCCGACGACCGCCGCGCGCCAGTCGCGGTCCCGAAGCTCCGCCAGGGCGAGCAGGAACGTCTCCACGTTGGCGTGCTCGTCGAGCCGGCGGGCGTACACCAGGTCCGCACGGTTGTCGACGTCCGCGGACCGCACCAACTCGAAGTCGATGGAGTCGGGGACGACGGTGACGTCCGCCGCACTCGCGCCACGTTCGCGGACGGCGGTCCGAACCAGCTGTGAGGGCGCGAGCGCGCGGTCGGCGGTCCGCGCTGCCCGCCGGACCATCCGGTCGGAGTCGCCCTCGCGGACCCGCCACCAGTCGACCACGACCGGCACCCGGAGCACGCGGGCGGCGGTCCGGGCGGCGGCGACCTGCGACGGCGGGCTGTTGGTGGCGTGGATCACCTCCGGGCCGACCCGCCGGAGCGCGAAGGGGACCTTCGACGCGAACGCCCGTGCCGAGGGCGCCTCCGTGACGGCGACGTAGTCGACGTCGTTCTGTGTGAACGAGTCGAGCGGACCCTCCCACCACTTCGCACACAGGAACGTGACCTCGTGGCCGCGGGCCGCGAGGCGTTCCGCGACCCGCCGCGCCCGCGCCGTTGCCCCGTCGGAGCGGCGTTGATCGGGGTACAGCGAGACGAACGCGACGCGCATACCCGTAGGTTTCCTCGCGGCGATAAAAACCCTCGACATTCGGGGGGTCGGCGGACCCGGCGCCGACGCCCGGCTCTCAGGCCGGACGCAGCGCCGCCGCGGTCGCCGCGGCCGACTCGACGTACTCCCACGCGAAGACGTGGTTCAGCAGGAGGTAGGTGACGACGCCGAGCGCCAGCGAGAGCAGCCACGCGCTCGCCGCGATCCGCCCGACCCGCCGGTGGGGCGTCGAACTCCTGAGCTCGCTCGGCGAGTGGGTCAGCCCGAGCACCAGGGCGAAGACGACGACCGGCACGGAGACGATCGAGAGCAGGATGTGGACCGCCAACATCCCGAGGTACGGGTAGTACGCCAGCGCCGGGCCGACGAACTCCTTGGTCCCGCCGCCGCCGATCTTCAGGAGGTACAGCACCAGAAACACCATGATGAGCACGAACGAGGTGACCATCGCGGCGGCGTGTTTCCGCACCTCGTCGCGGCGGATCCACCGCCACCCCGCGGCGATCACGACCACGTTCACCGCGTTCACGACCGCGATTGCGTCAGCGAGGCGGTTCACCGTCGCAAGCGAGAGGTCCGGGAACACCCGGGCGGGGACGACGCCGAGGAACGTGCCGATGACCGCGGCGTAGCCGACCACCGAGAGGATCCCGGCGGCCGCCAGCGGGTGGCGTTTGACCGGGTTGTCGGCGCTCGCAGTTGCCATACCCGTTCTCGGGACCACCGCGTATTCGGTCTTCTGGTCGCCGTCCGTCGGTGTCGGCGCCGCTCGCGGCCTACACCACGCCGGTGAACGTCGCCGCCTCGGCCGCGGCCGCCTCGCTGACCCCGTCGCCGAGGATGGTGTACCGGTCGCGGATGGCGTGGGCGGTCGTGACCGCCTCCAGGAAGGTGTCGTCGTCGATCCCGAGATCGGCGGCGGTCGTCGGGGCGCCCACGTCCGCGAGGGCGTCGCGGATGTCGGCCCACTCCCCACGCTCGCCGGAGTGGAGGTACTCGGTCACGATCGCGGCGACGCCGACCTGGTGGCCGTGGAGCGCGGCGCCCGGAACCAGCCGGTCGAGCTGGTGGGAGATCAGGTGTTCCGCGCCCGAGGCGGGACGGGAGGAGCCCGCGATCGACATCGCCACCCCCGAGGAGACCAGCGCCTTCGCCACCAGCCACGCCGACTCCTCGAAGCCGGGTTTGATCGCCGCCGAGGACTCCACCAGCATCTCAGCGGTCATCTGCGAGAGCGCGCCGGCGTACTCGCTGTACTCCACGTTCTTCAGCCGGTGGGCGAGCTGCCAGTCCTTCACCGCGGTGTAGTTCGAGATGATGTCGGCACACCCCGCGGTTGTGAGCTCCCACGGCGCCTCCGCCAGGATCTCGGTGTCGGCGACGACTGCGAGCGGCGGGTCCGCAGCGACCGAGTGGCGGGTGTCGCCCTCCGGGATCGACGACCGCCCCGACACGATGCCGTCGTGGCTGGCGGCGGTGGGCACGGAGACGAACCCACACCCCAGCCGGTCCGACGCCATCTTCGCGGTGTCGATGGGTTTGCCGCCGCCGAGCGCGATCAGGTAGCCCGCGTCCGCCGCGGTGGCGGCGTCGACGACCCGCTCGACCGCCTCGAAGCTCGCGGCGTCGAGCACGACCGTCTCGGCGTCGGGGAACCCTGCGCGGACCCCGTCGCCCACCAGGCCGTTTGGGGTGGGACTCGTCACCACGAGCGGGGCGCCCGAGAGGTACAGCTCGTCGATCGCGGCCGGGAGATCCGCCAGAACGCCGTGGCCGACGAGGACGTTGCGCGGGAGCTTGATCCACGTCGTCTTCTCGAACATACCGGCGGTTCGGTGGGGGGCCTGAAGGGCTTCCCGGTCGGCCGGGCTCACCCCAAGAGGACGCCCGCGCTCCGCGCGAGGAAGACGACGCCGAACCCTGCGAGCACGACCGCGCTGAGCGCGGCGACCGCGGGCGCGAAGGCGTCGATCCGGCGGTCGGCGCCGACGAGCGCCGCCGGGAACCCGGTGATCCACACCACGATCCCGCCGAAAAACCCGGTCACGAGCGCGGGCGTCCCGGTCTCGACGACGAGCACGCCCGCGAGCGACCCCCCGACGTACGGCGTCCGTGCGAGCACGTCGAGGGTTCCCGGGCGGAGCAACCCCACCCCGATGGTGAGCCAGAACAGGATCTGGTAGGGGTTCGTGAGCGCCAGCACGAACGCCTTCCGGAAGCCGGTGGCGGCGCCGACGGTCGCGTCCGCCCCGGCGCCCGCGGCCACGTCGGCGTCCGCCCCTCCCGCAGCGGCGTCGGGGTCGATGGACCCGCGGAACGACGACTGGAGGTCGGTCGCGGCGTCGTACGCGAAGTACAGCATGAGGATCCCGCCGACGCCGACCATCGCCGCGCGCACGAGCGGGAACCGCTCGACGAACGCCACCACGCCGAGCGCCGCGAGCACGAAGAAGATCGCGTCGGCGCTCATCGCGCCGAGACCGGCCTTGAACCCCGCGAACCACCCCCGGAGGACGCTCTCCTCGGCGATGATGGCGTTCATCGGCCCCGGGGGCGCCGCCAACGCGACCCCGAAGACGATGCCGGCGGCGACGGTCACGACGATCGATGCCATCGGCGTGGCCGACGGCCGGATCGGTGAAAAACCGATCGGCTCGGAGTCGCTCGCGGGGGCGTTCGTCGCCGACGGAGCCCCGTTGGCGACGGGACGGACTGATTAGATGCGTCTAAACATTCAGTTAGAAGCGAAGTCTTATGCTTTTAGGACTCCCACCGACGCGTGTTCGAGTAACTATGTCGGGAACAGTCGGGACGCCGCCCGTTCGTCCGGGAGAGGATCGGCTGCGTCGTCCGGGGGCGGACATGACGCCGGAACCGCACGACCGGGCGGTGACGCGGCGCGACGCGCTGCGCGCCGGCGGGGCGGCGGTGCTGGCGGGGATCGCGGGGTGTACGGCGCTGCCGAGCGCCCCGGTGCAGCCGGAGAACGACGGCGCGGGCGACGGCGACGGCCCCGTGGCCGTGGCCTCGTTCTTCAGCTTCTTCGACTTCGGTCGGAAGGTCGCCGACGGCACCCCGCTGACGGTCGAGAACCTCATCCCGACCGGGCTCCACGGCCACGGGTGGGAGCCCAACGCGAGCATCACACAGCGCATCATCGAGGCGGACGCGTTCGTCCACGTCGGCGCGGACTTCCAGCCGTGGGCCGACCGCGCCATCGAGACGCTCGAAGCCGACGGCGTCGACACCGCGCTCGTGAACGTCCGGGAGGGGATCGAGCTGGTGGACCTCGCGGCGTCGCTCGACCCCGACGAGGAGGGCGTCGGCGCCCAGCGCGGGAAGGATCCGCACTTCTGGCTCGACCCCCGGCGCGCGAAGCAGTCCGTCGACAACATCGCCGAGGGGTTCGCCGAGCTCCTGCCGGCGCACGCCGACGCCTTCCGCGAGAACGCCGCGACCTACAAGACCGAGGTACTCGATCGGATCGACGCCGACTACGCCGATATCTTCGACCGGTCCGACCGCGACGTCGTCCAGTTGGCCGCCCACAACGCGTTCCAGTACATCGGCGTGCGGTACGGGGTTCGGATGCGGCCGCTGGTGACGAACTTGGCGGCGAGCGGCGACGTCAAGCCCGCGGACGTTCGCGAGGCGGCGCGGGTCATCCGCGACAACGACATCCGGTACGTCGCAAGCGGCGTCTTCGAGTCCCAGCGCCCGGCCCAGCAGCTCGTCAGGGAGACGGGCGTGGAGGCGTACTTCCCGGTGACGCCGTACGCCGGCGTCCGCGAGGAGTGGGTCGAGGAGGAGTGGGGGTACGAACAGATCGCGTACAACATCAACATGCCCACGTTCGAGATCGTCCTCGGCAACGAGACGCCCGAGGAGGCCGCGCCGTCGCCGGCGTGGCTCGACCAGTGGCGGAACTTCGAGCCGGTATGACCTCGCACGACGGCGAACCCGCGGCGGCCGCGTCGGGCGCCGGCTCCGACGCCGGAGCGACGGACGCCGACCCGGTGATCGACCTCTCGGGCGTCACGTTCGGCTACGCCGCCACGCCGGTGGTCGAGGAGGTGTCGCTGACCGTCGATCCGGGCGAGTACGTCGCGGTCGTGGGGCCGAACGGCTCCGGGAAGTCGACGCTGCTGCGGCTGCTGCTCGGCCTGCTCGAACCCGACGCGGGGACGGCGAGCCTGTTCGGGGAGCCCGCCGACCGGTTCGACGACGGCGAGCGGATCGGCTACGTCGCCCAGCACG
>CAZIQT010000064.1:0-11967 GCA_964541645.1 uncultured Halobellus sp.
GGCGGGGTGAAGAAGCCGCCGTTCTGCCCGACGTACCGCCCGAACTCGTCGGCCCACCACTCCCGGACCGCGGGTTCGAGCCGGTCGAGCACGTCGCTGTCGGCGATGTCGACGTCGTCGGGGTCGAACGGGAACGCCCCCGCGTCGTCGGCGTCGCCCGCGCCGTCGCCGTCCGCCGCTCGGTCCGCGGCACGCCGGAGGAGGTCACGCCCGGAATCGGCCATCACTGGTGGGTCGGGCGCCGCGGGTAAGTGGGTTCTGCCCGTTCCGGCCGGAGGCCTCCCGAACGCCTATGCCGTGGGCCGTCGTGGCTCCGACGATGCGTCTCACGTTCCTGGGTACCGGCAGCGCGATGCCGGTCCCCGACCGGGTACAGACCGGGCTCCTGCTCGAAGCCGACGGCCGATCGCTGCTGGTCGACTGCGGCAGCGGGGTCCTCCACCGGCTCGCCGGCACCGAGGTGGGGTACGAGGGCGTGTCGTCGGTGTTGCTCACCCACCACCACCTGGACCACGTCTCGGACCTGCTCGCGCTCCTGAAGGCGCGGTGGCTTGCGGGCGAGGAGTTCCTCGAAGTCGTCGGCCCGGCGGGCACGAAGTCGCTCCTCGACGGGCTGCTCTCGGTCTACGACTACCTCGACGGCCGCGTCGACCTGAGCGTCAGGGAGGTCGGCCCGACCGAGTTCTCGGTCGCGGGGTTCGACGTCTCCGCCACCGGAACGGAGCATTCGATGGACTGTCTGGCCTACCGGTTCGCGGGTGCCGACGGCGACGTCGTCTACTCCGGCGACGGCGAGGCGTCGGCGTCGCTCGCGTCGTTCGCCGACGGCGCCGCGGTGTTGGCCCACGACTGCTCGTTCCCCGACGACGTCGACGTGTCGAACCACCCGACGCCGTCGCAACTCGGCGCGGCGCTCTCGGGCCACGACTTCGGTCGGGTGTATCTCACGCACCTCTACCCACACACCGAGGGCCGCCACGAGGAGCTGCTCGGATCGATCGGGCGGGCGTACGACGGCGAGGTGCGGGTCGCCCGCGACGGGCTCCGGGTGTCGGTGTGAGCGGCGCGGCCGCGGCAACTGTTTACTCCCTCCGTGTCGAACGCCCGGGTATGAACGACGTCATCTCCGGACTCGAGGGCGAACTCCGGTCGAACGCGATCAACGTCGAGTCGATCGAGTGGGCCGACGACGCGGTGGAACTGGTCTACCTCACCGCGTTCCCCGACGTCTCGGTCAACCACCAGGAGATGGGACGGGCGCTCCGGACGTTCGTCGACGCCGCCGAACACGACGACTGGGAGCCGGTGCGGGTGGAAGCGACGGTGCTCCGCCACCAGGAGGACGTCCAGGGGACCTGGCACGCCGCGGCCGAGTGGTTCCGGCAGTATCTGGAGTACGACATCAGCGGCGAGGAGTTCTCCGAGCGCGTCATCGCGACTCTCTCGGAGGACGGCCAGTGATGCGCGCCGGCCCCCGACTCCGGTCGGAGCGGGCCTCCCGCACCGACCCCTCGCGGTACGGGTTCTCGACGGTCAGGTTGACCTTCCGGAGCGGCGGCGAGCGGTGCGTGGGCCGGCTCTACCGCCCGGACCGACCGTCGAACCCGCCGCTCGTCGTCCAGGCCGGCGGCCCGGTCGGGGCGGGCGGGCGGCCGCTGGAGCCATACGCCGAACGCCTCGCGGCGGCCGGCTACGCGACGTTCTACTTCGACTTCCGGCACGCCGGCGACAGCGACGGCGACCCCCGGAACCTGGTGTCGCCGGCGCGGCAGCGCGCCGACTGGGAGGCGGCGCTGTCGGGGCTGCGCGGGCGGAGCGACGTCGTCACCGACCGCACCGTCCTGTGGGGCGTCGGACTCGCGGGCGACGGCGCGCTCGCGGTCGCGGCCGACGACCCCCGGATCTCCGGGGTGGTCGCCCAGACGCCCGTGCTCTCGGGGCGGGCGTTCCTCCGCGACCGGGGGCTCGCCGGCGTCGCGGGCGGGCTCCTCGCGGGCGTCCGCGACCGGATCGGGGCCGCGGCCGGCCGGCCGCACCTCGTCCCCGTGGTCGCCGACCCCGACGGCGGCGGTCGGGTCGCGCTGGTGTCGGCGCCGAGCGCGTCGCGCGGCTACCGCGACCTCGCCGACGAGGGGTGGGCCAACCGGACGCCGGCCCGGTCGATCCTCTCGCTGTGGCGACACACCGACGACGACGACCGGCGGCGGCCGACGTGTCCGGTGCTCTTCGTCGGCGGGACGCGCGACGACATCGTGGCGATCGACCGGGCTGCGACAGCAGCGGCGTCGCTGCCGGACGCGACGCTGGTCCGGCTCCCGGCGGGCCACTTCGACCTCTACGACGGCGACGGACTCGACCGCTGCGTCCGTCACGGGCTCGCGTTCCTGGACTCCACGACGCGTCGGTGACCGGAGCCGCGACGGCCAGACCGCGCGAGGGTGCGAGGAGCCGGCCGCTACTCGGGGTCGGACAGCGGGACGGCCACGACCGGCCGGTCGGACCGCCGGAGGACCCGCTGGGCGGTGCTCCCGAAGACGATCTTCGCGGTGGGGCTCCGCTGGCGGATCCCGATCACCACCTCGTCGGCGTCGACTGTCGCCGCGTGCCGGAGGACGTCCTCGTGGGGCTCGTTCCCCCGGACGAACTGCCGGGTTTCGACCGTCGTGAACCCGCCGAGCCGCGAGGAGATCACGTTCAGCGCCTCCTCGCCGTCCCTGACGTCCCGGGCGTCGGTCCCCTCGCCGCCGGGCAGCGAGTTGATTGCGTGGAGTTCGTCGTCGGCGCCCACCCGGTCGAACAGGTAGTCACAGAGCAGCGCGCTCGCGTCCACGTGGTCGGTGGCGACGACGAATGTGGTCATATCCGCTTCTTCGACGGGGCGAACAAAAACCCACCCGGCCGAACGCTCGGACCGACGGCCCGAAGACTCAGGCCGCGAGCACGGCGTCGACCGCGACCAGCAGGACGAACCCCGCCAGAAACGCCGCGGTGGCGGCGTCGGCGTAGCCGTGGCTGTGACTCGACGGCACCATCTCCCGGAACACGACCGCGAGCATCGCGCCTGCGGCGAACCCCGCGGCGACCGGGAACAGCCCCTGGGCCACCGCGACCACGCCGAACCCGAACAGCGACGCAAGCGCCTGGGGCACGGTCCCGGAGAGGGTCGTGTAGAGGAACATCTTCGGCGTGGACATCCCGGCCTGGCTCATCGGAACCGCGAACGCAAACCCGTCGGGGACGTTCTGGAGTCCGATCACGATCGCGAGCACGAACGCGACGTCTTCCAACCCCGAGGCGAACGCGATCCCCATTGCCAGCCCCTCGGGGGCGTTGTGCAGCGTGATCGCGCCGCCGATGAGGACCGCCCGACGGAGCCGGTCGTCGATCGCCGGCTCCCCGTCGTCGGCCCCGCCGTGGCCCCGCCACCGCTCGTACTCGGCGTGGACGTGCGGGATGACGCGGTTGCCGGCGAGCAGTACGAACCCCCCGACGAAGACGCCGACCATCACCTGCCACAGCGCCCCCTGTTCGGCGCCCGGAATGATGAGCCCGAACACCGACGCCGCGACCATGATCCCGCCGGCGAGCCCGAGCGCGGCGTCGTAGACGCGGTGGCTGACGCGCGTCCCGAGCAGCACTGGCACGGCCCCTACCCCGGTCACCAGCCCCGCGACCGTCGTGACTACCACCATCGTCCAGACGGCGTCCATCCCGGAGTCGGTTCGACGCACGGGTACAAAAACACACCTCGCGTGACCCGGTCGACGGGGGACCTACCGCCGGAGCAGGAGCGCCACCGGAACCAACAGGAGCGCGCCGGCGACGAACGGGGACCAGTAGACCAGGGTGTACGCCGCCGCCGCCACCGGCGGGCCGACCGTCCGCCCCAGGCTCCCGGCGCCCTGCGTGACCCCGAATGCCGACCCCTGCTGGGTTCCGGCGGCGCCCTCCGAGACCAACGCCGCGAGGCCGACGGTCACCGCGCCGTTTCCGAAGGAGGCCAGCGCCCCGAACACCAGGAGGACGACCAAGCCGCCGGTCACCCACGCCGGCGCCCACCCCGCCAGCGGCGCGGTCCCCGCCAGCGGCGCGGCCGCGAGCAGGAGGAGCGCGGCGAACAGCGAGACGACGCCGCCGCGAACGACGCGGCGGACGCCGAACGCCCGCGAGAGCCGGCCCACCAGCACGCCCTGGTTGACGATCCCGAGCGCGCCGATGTACGCCAGAAACGCCGCCGCCGCGGTGGCGTCGTACCCGAAGAAGTCGGCCAGAAACGGGACGAACATCACGGTGAGCCCCGCGAACGCCACCGACGTCAGAAAGAAGCCGACCACCAGCGGACGGAGGGTGGCGTCCGAGAGCGCCGTCCGGAACTGCGAGACGACCGTGACCCGGCCGGCCGACGCGCGGAGCCGGTCGGGTTCCTCGAGGAACGCCCCCGCCGCCACCAAGGCGAGCAACGAGAACCCCGCGGCGGCGAAACTCGGCAGCGAGAACGGCGTCACGGGGACGAACCCGGGGAGGACGTCGCGGACGAGCGACACCGCGCCGTCGCTGGCGAGGAGCCCGCCGACCGCCGGGCCGAACACGAACCCCAGCCCGAACGCGGCGCCGACGAGCCCCAGCGCACCCGTCCGGTCGGCCGGCGGGGTCACGTCGGCGACGTACGCCTGCGCGGCGGCGATGTTGCCGCCGGCCGCCCCGGCGAGCAGCCGCGCGCCGAACAGCACGGCCAGCCCGAGCGCGGTCCCGAACCGCGCGTCGACCTCGGCTGCGAACCCGAAGACGATCCACGCGACGCCCGCGACGCCGACCGAGAGCATCAACACCGGCCGGCGGCCCCGCTCGTCGGAGAGCCGGCCGAGCACCGGCGCGGCGCCGAACTGCGCAAACGAGTACGACGCGGCGAGCAGCCCGATGAACACGTCGCTGACGCCGAACGACCGGACGTAGAACGGGAGGATCGGAATGACGATCCCGAACCCCAGCAGGTCGATGAACACGATCCCGACGACGACCGCGACCCGACGACGGATCTGCGCGGACGTGGCAGTCGCCGTCCCGGCCGTCGCTGCCTGACTGGACGCCACTACCACGAACGGACGGCGTGGAGCCGGATACCACCGTCGGGTCGGAAGCGGGAGCGTGCATCCCCTCGCCCACCGCTCGCACTCAGGCGATCACGAGCCACGCTGCGAGGACGACCAGCCCGCCGATCGAGGTGGACGCGACCGCGTGGAGCCGGAGCCGGTCGAGCAGCGCGTGGGCGTCGCCGGAGACCGAAAGCAGGTCGTGGACCTCGCTGCCGATCTCACACCGGGGGAGGAAATCCATCGCGACGTGGAGGAAGACGCCGGCGGCGAACCCGAAGACGATCCCGCGCACCGGGCCCGCGGCAGGCAGTGCGATCAGCGAGGAGGCGATCCCCGCGATCCCGACGCCGGTCGCCGGCAGTAGCAGGACCGACGGCCCCCGGCCGGCGTCGACCAGCCGGCGCGCGGCGGCGTACCCCGCCGGCCCTTTGTGCGAGACGATCGCGAGCCCGAGCAGTGCGCCCAGCTCCGGCATGTTGCCGTAGATGATCCCGATGATCGCCCCCGCGGAGAGGGCGTGGGCGGTCAGCTCGGCGACCGTCCGGTCCATCGGAAGGTCCATGTGCGCCAGCCTGTGGCCGATCGTGTGGGACGCGAACCCTGCCAGCAGCCCGAACGCGATCCCGAAGCCGCCCCACCGCGGGTGTTGCCCGATCGCCTGCGGGACTAAGAAGACGGCCGCGCTCGTCACCATCGCTCCCGCCGCCAGCCCGTAGCCCCACACCAAGCCGCCGGCGCTCCGGTCGCCGGTCCGGGCGCCGAGCGGCACCGCGGCCGCCATCGCGAGAAACGCGATCCACGAGATCCCAACGAGCTTCTCCCCGCCGGTGGTCCCGGTGGCGACGGCGAACACCGACAGCGCCGCGAGCAGGAGCGTCGCGGCGACGCCGACCCGCGAGATCCCCGCGATGGTATGAATAGTTACCTCTCGATTAATAACGCTCACGTTAACAGCGAATCATGTTATTTTAATAAATCCATCGGAACGCGGGGTGGCGCCCGGGGGCCGTCACCGCGACCGCGTGGCGCGCTTCCAGGTCCGGAGGTCGACGCGCCCGCCGTCGATCTCCTCGGCGTCGGCCCCGCTGGCCGCCCAGACGAACATCGGTGCGACGTCCGCGGGGTCCCGGCCGTCGGGGCCGCTGAGGTCGCTCGCGACCATCCCGGGGTCGACGACGGCGGCGGTCTGCGCCACGTCGACCGAGAACTGTCGCACCAGCCCCTCGACGGCCGCCTTCGAGACGGCGTACGCCCCCAGTCCCTCCTTCGGTTCGTTCGCGATCGACCCCGAGGGGACCAGGACCCGGCCGGAATCGGGCATGGCGCCGTGGGCCTCCTTCGCGACCGCGAAGACGCCGCGGAGGTTGGTGGCGATGGTGTCGTCGAACCGGTCGTAGGGCTCGGTTTCGATCGACATCTCTCCGGGGGTGCCGTGGTTGACGCCGGCGTTGGCCACCACGACGTCGATCGCGTCGCGGTCGCCCGCCCGGACCGCGGCGTCGATCAGGTCCGCAACCGCCTGCTCGGACCGGACGTCGGCTACCACGCCCTCGACGCGGCCGTCGGCGTCGGTCGCCTCGGTGACGGCGTCGTCGAGCGCGTCGCCGTCGCGCGCGCACCCGACGACCGTCGCCCCCTCGGCGGCGAACGCCGACAGCAACGCGCGTCCGATCCCACGGCTCGTCCCCGTCACGAGCACCGTCGCGTCGGTGAGTTCCATACCGCTCGTTGTGCCCGGCCGCAACTAAACGTTCCTGCCGCGCTCGCCGGTCAGTCGTTTTATACCCGTCAGGGTCCAACCTGGGTGTATGAACTCCGTCCCGGATCTCCGTTCGCTCGACGGGTCCGACGTCGTCGTGATCGGCGGGGGCTTCGGCGGCCTCTCGACGGCCTGCTACCTGGCCGACGCGGGCGCCGACGTGACCTTGCTCGAGAAGAACGACCAGCTCGGCGGCCGCGCGAGCCGGCTGGAGGTCGACGGCTTCCGGTTCGACATGGGGCCGTCGTGGTATCTGATGCCCGACGTCTTCGAACGGTTCTTCGGCCACTTCGGCCGCGAGCCCTCGGAGTACTACGGACTCGAACGGCTCGACCCCCACTACCGGATCTTCTTCAAGGACGGCGACCGGGTGGACATGGTTCCCGACCTCGAAGAGAACCGCGAGACCTTCGAGTCCTACGAGCCCGGGGCCGCCGACCGGTTCGACGAGTATCTGGAGAAGTCGAAGAAGAACTACGAGGTGGGGATGGAACACTTCGTCTACGAGGACCGCACCTCGATCTCGGACTACCTCGACTGGAACGTGGCGAAGAACGCCCGCGGACTCTCGTTGATCGGGTCGATGCAGGACCACGTCGAGAAATACTTCCAACACCCGAAGCTCCAGCAGATCATGCAGTACACGCTGGTGTTCCTCGGCGGCGCGCCGAACAACACCCCCGCGCTGTACAACCTGATGAGCCACGTCGATTTCAACATGGGTGTCTACTACCCCGAGAACGGGCTGGGCGGCGTCGTCGACGGCGTGGTGGAGCTCGGGGAGGAACTCGGCGTCGACTTCCGCACCGACGCCCCCGCCGCGGAGATCCGCGGCCGGGAGGGGGCGTTCGTCACCCGGACGGAGGACGGCCGGGAGTTCTTCTCGGACTACGTCGTCAGCGACGCCGACTACCGACACACCGAGATGGAGCTCTTGGACGAAAAGAAGCGGCAGTACGACGCCGACTACTGGGACTCAAGAACCTACGCCCCCTCGGCGTTCCTCCTCTACTTGGGCGTCGAGGGCGACGTCGACCCGCTTGCGCACCACAGCCTCGTGCTCCCCACCGACTGGGACGACCACTTCGAGACCATCTTCGAGGATCCCGCGTGGCCCGACGACCCCGCGTACTACCTGTGCGTCCCCTCGCAGACCGACGACGAGGTCGCCCCCGAGGGCCACTCGAACCTCTTCGCGTTGGTGCCGATCGCGGCCGGGCTGGAGGACACCCCCGAGCTCCGGCAACACTACCGCGACCTCGTGCTCGACGACGTCGCCGAACACACAGGCGTCGACCTCCGCGACCGGATCGTGGTCGAAGAGCGGTTCTGCGTGAACGACTTCGCCGACCGGTACAACAGCACCCAGGGCACCGCGCTGGGGCTCGCACACACCCTGCGACAGACCGCGCTGTTCCGCCCCTCCCACCGGTCGTCGGCGGTCGACGGCCTCTACTTCACCGGGTCGTTCACCACCCCGGGGATCGGCGTGCCGATGTGTCTGATCAGCGGCCAGTTGACCGCCGAGGCGATGGCGGAGGGGGCAGCCACGGCCGAGACGGCCGAACCGGCCGACTGACCGCCGCGGGATGTTCGGTCGTCTCCGGTATCTGCTGACGCTGTCGCGGCCGCGCTTCTGGCTCTACCTCGCCGGCCCCATCGCGGTCGCGGTCCCGTTCGGTGTCGCCTCCACCGACGGGCTGTTCACCGCGGTCACGTTGTCGCTGTTCGCGTACTTCCTGCTCCCGGCGAACGTCTTCCTCTACGGCATCAACGACGTCTTCGACGCCGACGTCGACGTCGAGAACCCGAAGAAGGAGGGCCGGGAGGCGCGGTGGCGCGGGGACCCGGTCGTGAGCGCCGTCGTCGTCGCCTCGGGACTGCTCGGGGTCGTGACGTTCGGGCTCACGCCGCGGGCGTCGTGGCCGTATCTGGCGGGCTTTTTCTTCCTCGCCGCCCAGTACTCGGCGCCCCCGCTGCGGTTCAAGACCACGCCCTTCGCGGACTCGGTCTCGAACGGACTGTACATCCTCCCCGGGGCCGCGGCCTACGCCGCGGTCTCCGGGAGCCACCCGCCGCTCGCGGCCCTCGCGGGGGCGTGGCTCTGGACGATGGGGATGCACACCTTCTCCGCGATTCCCGACATCGAACCCGACCGGGCGGCGGGGATCCGGACCACGGCGACGTTCCTGGGGAAGCGCCGGACCTTCGCGTACTGCCTGGCGTGTTGGCTGGCCGCGGCGGCGGCGTTCGCCGCAGTCGACGCCCGGATGGGGCTGTTGCTCGTGGCGTATCCGGTCGTCGTGTTCGCGGTCTACCGCTCGAACGTCGACGTCGAACGGGCGTACTGGTGGTATCCGGCGCTCAACACCGTCGTCGGGACGCTCCTGACGCTCGGCGGGTTGTGGAGGCTGCTGTATGCGTGAGCCCGGCGCCGCGGGGCTCCTCACCGGGCTCCCGCGGACCCGCGCGGAGTGGGAGACGCGGCTGGAACGGCTGGTGCGGGCGAACCGGTTCACCATCTCGGTGTTCTTCCCGCTCAACGGGATCGTCCTCCTGCTCGCGAGCGCGGAGGGGCTCCTCCCGTCGCCGGTCGCGTTCAACGGGCTGTTGATACTGCTGGGGACCGCGGTAATGCGCTCCCCGCTCCTCGTGGGGCTGCTCCGCGTGACCGACCGCCGGGCAGCAACGGGAGTCGGGCTCCTGATCTGCTACTCGTACGCCGTCGAGTACGTCGGCGTCCACACCGGCGTCCCGTACGGCGAGTTCTTCTACGGGGTCGACCTCGGGCCGACCGTCGCCGGCGTGCCGCTGGGGCTCCCGGTCTTCTTCGTGCCGCTCGTGATGAACGGGTATCTGCTGTGTCTGCTCCTCCTCGGCGACCGCGCCCGGGTCGCGGCGATCAGGCTGCTCGCGGTGATCGCGACGGTCGTGACGATGGACGTCGTCCTGGATCCGGGCGCGGTCGCGCTCGGTTTCTGGGTGTACCCGGGCGGCGGCACGTTCTACGGCGTGCCGCTGTCGAACTACGCGGGGTGGGTGTTGTCGGCGTCCGTCGCGGTGCTCGCGCTGGACTGGGGGTACGATCACGACGCGCTCGTCGACCGGCTGGAGGCGTGTGAGTTCCTGCTCGACGACCTGGTGTCGTTCGTGATCCTGTGGGGCGGGATCAACGCGTGGTTCGGCAACTGGGTCGCGGTCGCGGTCGCGGGGCTGTTCGCGGCGGGGCTGGTCAGGGCCGATCGGTTCGACGCCCCCACCGGTGGGGCGCCGTGGCGACGCGGCTCCGACGCCCCCGGGCGGCGGTGAGGGCAGGCTACTCGCTCCGCGTGAAGCTCCGGAGCCACCCCGACACGCGACCGCCGACCCGGCCGGCGCCGAGCCACGCGGCCCGGCCGCGCGAGGGGTTCGACCGGCCGGCGTCCCGGGTGGTGTCGTTCTCGTCGGGGTAGGGGACGACGCTCACCCGGCGGAACACCGCGACGGGATCGCGCTCGATCGCCCAGTAGAGCCGGGTCTTCGCGAGCAAGAACAGCTTCCGCGAGGTCGACAGCGACGGCGTCGTCGAGAGCACGTCGCAGTCGCGGTTTCGGATCTCCCGGTGGTGGTCGGCGTACAGCACCGCGGCTAGAAGCACCGCGAACTGGCAGTCCTCGGGGAGAAACCGGATCCCCTCGACGCCCTCGCGGTAGAGTGCTTCCGCGCGGCGGAGCTCCTCCTCCATCGCCGCCCGGAACCGGTCGTCGTACTCGAAGTTCAGCACCTGTTCCTCGGTCACATCGTGTTTCCGGAGCGTCTCCAGCGGGAGGTAGATCCGGCCGCGCTCGACGACGTCCTCGCGGACGTCCCGGAGGAAGTTCGAGAGTTGGAACGCGACTCCGAGGGCGGTCGCGTGCGGCATCGCCTCCGCGGCGCGGGGGGTCTCCATGATCTCGGTCATCATCCGCCCTACGGCGGCGGCCGAGCCGTCCATGTACGCCTCCAAGTCGTCGTAGGTCTCGTAGCGGTCGGTGTCGATGTCCGAGCGCATGGCGTCGACGAACGCGTCGACGTCGGCGTCGGGGATGTCGTGGGCGTCCCGGAGCTCCGCGAAGGCGTCCAAGACCGGGTCGTCGGTCTCCTCCTCGCCGAGCGCTTGACGGCGGAGCTCCTCGAGGCGGCGGCGCTGCTCCGGCGGCGGAGCCGTCTCGGCGGCGTCGACGACCTCGTCGGCCACGCGGAAGAACGCGTACAGCACGTAGGTGGCGTGCCGGACGCGTTCGGGGAGGACCCGCGTCGCGAGGTGGAAAGTCTTCCCCGTGCGGCGCTGGATCGACTTGCTCTGCCGGATCTGGTCCTGTTCGACCATCGTTAGCGGTTACACGTCAGGGCGGTTCGGCGGCGTCGCGTCCGACCTCGCATCTGTCATTTGCCGTACGACCTGAACTCATATAACCCTTCGTGCTCGGCGGCGACCGGACCGCACCACGGCTGCCACCAGACTTATCATCGCGGTCCGCCGACTCGCCCCGCGTCACCAGAACGTGTCACTGCAGTCGTACACGACCCCGTGTTCGGGACAGACGTACTTGCAGTGGCGGTGGGCCATCGGGCGCTCACAGATCGGGCAGGGCCGCCCCGGCGCGACCGTCGTCGACTCGTTCGATCGGCTCACGGGCGTACTGGGCGTCGGGGCGGTAAAGAAGGTTCGCGTCCCGGGGGACGGCGCGGGCTACCGGAGCACCGACGGGTTCAGCACTCCGACCAGCCGCAGGACTCGCACGTCTTGCAGCCCTCGGAGTAGTACAGCGACATGCTGCCACACTCGGGGCACTCGGGGCTCTCGCCCGCGTCGAGCAGGTCGTCGGCGGCGTCGCCGCCCGCCTGCGGCCCGCCCGCGTCGACACCGCCCACGTCGGCGTCGCTCACGTCGACGGCCGCGCCGCCGTCGGTCTCGCGACCGAGCTGCGGCGTCGCGTCGGCCTCCTCGCGGCTGGCGTCGTCGGAGACCTCCGAGAGGTTCTGCTGTTTGGGGTAGCCCTTCTCGATCTCGCCGTCGAGATACCGGCGCATCGCGGTCCCGATGGCGTCCGGGATGGAGTTGATCTGCTCGCCTTTGTCCCAGGCGACCTTCGG
>CAZIQT010000065.1:0-11791 GCA_964541645.1 uncultured Halobellus sp.
AGATCCAGCGGGCGGTGCTGAAGGTGATGCCGCGGGCGAAGTACATGAACGACCCCTTCGGCGGGCACTACGCGCTCAACTTCGACATCTACGGCCACTTCACCTCGCCGATCCGGCGGCTCTCGGACCTGCTCAACCACTGGATCGTCCACGAGAACGACGTGCCCGAGAACCTGGTGGAGCTGTGCGACCGCGCCTCCGAGCGGCAGAAGGACGGCGAGACCGCCGAACGCCTCTACAAGCAGTTCCTGGAGGAGGTCGGACTCGACCCCCACGCGGTCAACAACCGCGGCGTCGTCACCGTCGACGACGACGGGACGGTGGTCAACGAGGAGGGGCTGCCGCCCGAGCGGATCGACTTGCGGGAGTAGTCCACAGCCGCGCCCGCGGCTGCGGCCGGCCGATCGGATCGAGCGCCGGCGCGGCGGCTACTGTTTGTGGGTAAACAACAGGACCTCCTCCTCGTGTGTCGTCACACACAGGTCCAGCAGCATGCTGAGCTCCAGGCTGTTGTAGTCGTCCGCACAGATGACCAGGTCGTCGAAGGGATCACCACACGCTGGACAGGCGATGCTCACGGTGTTGCGGTAGGTCGTCACCCCGCCCGCGGACTCGTGGGGCGTCAGCGACGAGGTGAGTTCCTCGTACTCGCTGTCCTTCATATTCGCATCCTCGGAGCGGTCCGTGATAATTCTACTCCCCGGGCGACCCGTCCCGCGGTCCGACCACGGTCACGTCGGCGCAGCCGCGGTCGAGCGCGGCGGTCGCGAGGCCGACCACGAGCCCGGTTGCGTGGCCGACGTTGAGGCCGGACGGCGAGAGCGACACCGTGGCCCCGACGGTCTCGACGACGACCAAGCCGACCGCACACGCCCCGAACAGGACCGCCAGAAGCTCCAGGTCCGTGACCCGGTCGTGGGCGGGCAGGTGGCCGATCGCGAACCCGCCGGCCGCGAACACCACGCCGCTGATGCCGTACGCCGCGACGTACGGCCGCGACCCGAACGCCAACCCCCACCCAGCGAGCGCCGCGATCGACCCGACCGCCGCGACCGCGGCCATCGCCACGAACCGCCGGGTAGTGAGGTGGTCCTCGACGATCCGCCCGAACGCCAGCAGCGTGATGAGGTTGGGGACGACGTGGACGAGTCCGCCGTGAAGCAGCGGCGACAGCGGCCACACCAGCCACGGCACCCGGAGGTACGCGTAGTTGGTCGCGACGAACACCGACGGCGCCCCCCACCGAACGGCCTGGACCGCCTGGCCGGCGTACACCGCACACACGACCACCGCGAGCAGGTCCGTGACCGGCGCCGACACCGAGCGGTGGTGTGCGAGGACCGACCGTACCCCGCTGTCGAACGGCGTGACGAGGCTCGACGGCGACACCGGCCGCATGGGTGCGAAATCGAACGCGGTCGGATATGAGCGTTTGGGCGGAGGATTATCACCGAAGCCGCGACCACCGTCGCCGTGACCTGACCGCCGCCCCGGGTCGGGCCGCGGGAGTCCGGCACGCCGACCCGGGAAGCGACGTGCCGGCTGTTCGCTTTCGCGTTCGGTCCCCGCGCCGATCCGCCCGGAGACCCCCGGATTCTTGTCCGGCGCGGCTCACGGACGGACGTGCGACTCGTTCAAGTGATGGTTCCGGCCGGGAAACGCGAGGCCGTGTTGGGGGTGCTCGACGAGGAGGACATTGACTACGCCCTCTCCGACGAGACCAGCGGCCGGGACTACACCGCGGTCGTCACCTTCCCGCTGCCGACGACCGCGGTGGAGCCCGTCCTCGACCGGCTGCGGGAGGTCGGAATCGAACGGGACGCCTACACCGTGGTCGTCCGGGCCGAAACGGTGGTCTCGAAACGGTTCGAAGCGCTGGAGGACAAGTACGACGCCGACGAGGAGGAAGAGAGCGGGAACGGCGATCGCATCGCTCGCGAGGAACTCGTCGCCCGCGCGGACGGGATGGCGCTGTCCATCCGGCCGTACGTCCTGATGACGGCGGTCAGCGCGATCGTCGCGACCGCAGGGCTGCTCCTGGATTCGCCGGCGGTGGTGGTGGGATCGATGGTGATCGCGCCGCTGATCGGGCCCGCGATGGCGGCGAGCGTCGGGACCGTGGTCGACGACGCCGAGCTCGCGGTTCAGGGGATCAAGCTGCAAGCCCTCGGCGGGGCCGTCGCGGTCGGCTCCGCGACGGCGTTCGCGCTCCTGATCCGGACGGCGAACGTGGTGCCGCTGTCCGCCGAGGAGGTGTTCGCGATCAACGAGGTCCGCGAGCGGCTCGCACCGGACATCCTCTCGCTCGTGATCGGGCTCGGGGCGGGCGCCGCGGGCGCGGTCTCGTTGGCGTCGGGCGTCTCCTCCGCGCTAGTCGGCGTCATGATCGCCGCCGCGTTGGTTCCGCCGACCGCCGTCGTCGGGATCGGAATCGCGTGGGGCGAGCCCGCCACGGTCCTGGGGTCGGCCGTGCTGGTGCTCGTGAACGTCCTCGCGATCAACCTGGTCGCCCTGGTCGTGCTGTGGCGGTACGGCTATCGGCCGCGGCTCTGGTTCCGCGAGGACGACGCCCGAGCGGCGACGCGCAAGCGGGTCGCCGTGCTCGCGGCCGCGCTCCTCGTGCTCACCGGGCTTCTCGGCACGTTCACCTACAGCTCCTACCGCACCGCGGGGTTCGAGGAGGACGCGACCGCCGCCATCGAGGCCGAACTCCCGCCGGAGGCGACCGTGCTCGATCTGGAGGCGACCTACGAGGGGTTCCCGCTCCAGACGCCGCGGTCGGTGGTGGTCACCGTGGGGTATCCGCCCGAGTCGGCGCCGCCGTCGGCCGCGGCAGACATACGCGAACGGGTGGCTGCGACCGCCCCCGACCCGATCGGCCCGGTCGGCCGGAGCGACATCCACGTCGAGATCAGGTACGTCGGAGTCGATCGCCCCCCGGCGTGAACGTCGGACGCCGAAGACGCCAGCGGCCGTTTGTGTCAAGCGCGTATTGAATACCTCGCTCGTCGATAGCTCCGTATGGATACCCGACTCGGAGCTGTGACGGTGGCGGTGGCGGCGCTCGTGCTGCTCGCGGGGTGTGGAGCGGCGCTACAGACGACCGGCGAGCCCACGGCCACGACGGGGGGCGACGCCGGAGCGACGCAGCGGACCGTCTCCACGACCGGGGCCGGGACCGCTGTCGCCGACGCCGACCGGGCGGTGGTCAGGGTCGCCGTCACGGCCCGCGCCGACACCGCCGAGGCGGCGCGGGAGGCGGTGGCGGCCGACGCGGCGCGGATGCGCACGGCCCTGCGCGACGCCGGCGTCGACGACGACGCGGTGACGACGGCGTACTACCGGATCTCCCCGCAGTACGCCGACGGCGGCGAGCGCGACGGCCGGGCGATCGTCGGCTACGACGCCGTCCACGCCTACCGGATCGACGCCGCCGCCGACGCCGCCGGCACCGTCGTCGACACCGCCCTCGGCGGCGGCGCGAGCGAGGTCCAGGGCGTGACGTTCACGCTCGGCGACGAGACGCGGGCGGAGCTCCGCGCCGTGGCGCTGGAACGCGCGATGGCGGCCGCTCGGGCCGACGCGGAGACGATCGCCGCGTCGTCGGAGCTGTCGGTCGTCGGCGTCCAGTCCGCGAGCACCGGCGGCCACGTCGGCCCCGTGTACGGCCCCGAGGCCGCGGACCGGCTCGGGACCACGTTCGATTCGGGGTCGGTGACCGTCACCGCGACCGTGGCCGTGACCTACGTCGCTGCGGCGTAGCGGGACGCTCCCCAGGTCCGTCGCCGCGTGGGTCGGCTCACTCCTGTCGCGACGGCGGGATGTCGGGCTGCCACGCCACGGCGTCGACCGCGGCGTCGAGCACGTCGTCGACGCCGACGTCGGTCTCGACGCTCATCTGGTGGTCGGCGTCGACGTCCCGCGACCGGTCGCTCTTGTTGTTCACCGTGAGCACCGGCACGTCCCGGCGGCGGAACCGGTCGGCGACCGCGTCCCGGAGCGCCAACTGCGCCGACAGCGGGTAGCCGCACGCCTCGCTCGCGTCGACGACGAAGATCACCGCGTCGCCGAGGTGTTCGACCGCGCTGACCGCCTGTCGTTCGATGTCGTTGCGGTCCGCCTCCGGCCGGTCGAGCAACCCTGGCGTGTCGACGATCTGGTACCGGATCCGGTCGCGGTCGAAGTGGCCGACATGGACGCCGCGGGTCGTGAACGGGTAGTGGGCGATCTCGTTGTCGGCGCGGGTGACGCGGTTGACGAACGACGACTTCCCCACGTTGGGGTAGCCGGCGACGACGATCGCGGGCTCGTCGGGGCGAATGTCCGGGAGGGTCTTCAGCGCGTCGCGGGCCTCGCCGATCCGTTCGAGGTCGTCTGCGACCTGCTCGACCACGTCCGCCAGCCGGGCGAACGCCTGCTTCCGGTGTTTTCGCGCCGCGTCGGCGTCGGTCTTCCGGAGCTTCGGCTGGTACTCCTCGCGGAGCCGCCGGACCTGCCGGCTGGCCCACGTCACCTGCGAGAGACTCCGTCTGAGTTCGTCGACGTCGACGATCGCGTCCGCGAGCTCGTAGTAGAAGGGATCGACGGTCCCGAAGTCGGGCCACCGGGTGACCACGTTCTCCAGGTTGTCGGCGAGGATCGACGACGCCGTCTGGAGCATCGACTGCTGGGCTTCGAGCCCGGACTTCGAACGCCCCGCGCGGGCCGCCCGGGAGAACGCCTTGTCGAGCAGCTCCTCCGAGCGGGGCGTCGTCGGGAGGGACTCGAAGATCATACTGCCGGATCTACTCGGCGGAGCGATAAAAACGCGTCCGTTCGGCGGTCGACGCGTCAGTAGGTATATCCGAGGGCGGGGTCAACGGTGCGTACCCACTCGTCTACTATGACTGATACGACGGACCCGACGTTCGCGGACCGGCTGACGAGCGCGTGCCGGACGGTGATCGGCGACGAGCTCCGGAGCGTCGCCTGCTTCACCGACGACGCGGTCGAGCAGGTTTACCTCCGGTCGGACCTGGACCGCACGGCCGACCTGCTCGGGTTCGCGGAGATCGAGCGCACCGGGTTCGAGACCGGCGAGAAGTACCGCGGGACGGAGCTCGGCGAGTACCGCGCCACCGTCCGGATGTTCGAGCACGGCTACCTCGTCCGCGTCGTGGCCGGAGGCGTCGGCGCGTGGGTGACCACCGACGGGATGTCGATGGAGCGCTTCGAGGAGCTCGCCGCCGCGCTCAAACCCGTGCTCGGCGAGCACGGCCACGGCTCGGAGTAGCGCCGTCGCCGGGGTCAGTCCTCGCCGCGGTCGAGGTACGCCTGCTGCACCGCCACCACCGCCGCGGAGTCGGCGCACTCGGCGTACCGCCGGAGCGGTTCGTCGTTGAGCTCCAGGAAGGTGTGGCCCCACGTGAACTTCGAGAGGAGCCGGGCCGCACGGTCGCGCCGGCCGAGGATCGCGAGCGCGCCCGCCAGCGCCTCGACCGTGGTGAGCCGCATCGGGCGGCCGAAGTTGACCGGGTTCGCCGCCACCAGATACGGGAGCGCGCGGTGGTCGCCGGGGAGCGAAAACCGGGCCTCGCCCGCGGACTCCCAGGAGCAGTCGAGCGCCACCAGCGGCCCGCCGTCGGCGTCCGCCGGCGACAGCGCCCGGTCGGCGTGCGGGTTCAGAACGACGCCGTCGGGGGTGGCCCGGTCCGACCGGTGGAGCGCGGCGAGGTCGAACCGCGCGAGCTTCCGCGCCGTGCATTTCTCGGGGTCGTCGTCGCCCTCGTACCGGACGTGGAGCGCCGGCTCGGCGGCGGCCGAGCGGTCCTCCGTCGCCGGGGGGTCGTCGGCGTCGGCGGTCACGGGGGAGACGACGCGGGCCGTGGGCAAAAACCGTTCGTCGCGCGGTCACTCCACCGGGTCGGACCGCCGGAGCTGGACCCGACCGTCGGCCAACACCCGGACGGTGCGGTCGGCGATCCGGAAGGCGACGCTGGCGTCGGCGTCGCCGACGGACGCCAGGAACCGTTCGGCGGGTTCGACGTTGACGGTATCGTACAGCGGTCGGTCCGGGCGCTGGACGTCGAGCACGGTCGCGATGGTCGCGTCGAGTTCGGTCAGCCCGCCGAACTCGTGGCGGGCGACGGTCTCCCACCCGTCGGCGTCGGGCGTCGGATCACTCATACCCGTCCGTCGGAGCCGGGCGGGCAAGAAACGGCTCGACGCTGGTCCACAGTTCGCGCCGATTCAGCCGAATATGGCGATTAACGGGTCGTTAAGCCGCGTCTAGCCCCGGGTTCCGTCCCCGACCGCGGACTCCCCGACCGGGGTGTGGCCCTCGATGGTGTCGGACCCACCCATGTACGGCCGGAGCGCCTCGGGCACGGTCACGGTGCCGTCGCCGTTCTGGTAGTATTCCAGGATCGCGACCATCACCCGCGGGATGGCGAGCCCCGACCCGTTGAGCGTGTGGAGATACTCCGCGGACTCGTGGCGCTCGGGCCGGTACCGGAGCCCCGCGCGCCGCGCCTGAAACGCCCCGAAGTTCGACACCGACGAGACCTCCAGCCACCGGCCGCCCGCCTCGGGGCCGGTGTCCATGTCGTCCGCGGGGGCCCACACCTCGATGTCGTACTTCTTCCGCTGTGTGAACCCCAGGTCGCCGGTACACATCTCCAGGATCCGGTACGGGAGCTCCAGCCGACGGAGCACCTCCTCGGCCTCGTCGACCAGCCCCTCGAAGCGCGCCTCGCTCTCGGAGGGGGCGACGAAGTTCACCATCTCGACCTTGTTGAACTGGTGGACGCGCACGATCCCACGGGTCTCGGTGCCGTGCTCGCCCGCCTCCCGCCGGAAGTTCGGGGTGTACGCCTGGAGCTTCAGCGGGAGGTCGTCGTCGAGCAGGATCTCGTCGCGGTACATGTTCGTCACCGGCACCTCCGCGGTGGGGCAGAGCCACAAGTCGTCGTCGTCCCACGGGTCGTCGGTGCCGGCGTCGACCCGATAGGCGTCCTCGCTGAACTTCGGGAGTTGGCCGGTGCCGACCATCGACCGGGAGTTCACCGGGATCGGGGGGAAGACGTCGACGTACCCCTGCTCGCGGTGGACGTCGAGCATGAACTGCACGAGGGCGTGCTCCAACCGCGCGCCGTCGCCCTTGGTGAAGTAGAAGCCGCCGCCGGTGACCTTCGCGCCGCGCTCGAAATCCAGGATGTCGAGGTCCTCCCCCAGGTCGTAGTGGGGAACCACCGGGTCGGGGAGGGGGCGGACGTCGTCGAACCCCTCGCGGCGGCGCTCGACGTTCTCGGACTCGTCGGCTCCGACCGGGACGTCGTCGTCGGGGATCTGCGGGAGTTCGAGCAGCGCGGCTTCGAGTTCCGCTTCGAGTTCGTCGGCCCGCTCCTCGACCGCGTCGAGCTCCGCCTTCAGCTCCTGGGAGCGCTCGATCGCCTCCTGGGCCGCCTCGTCGTCGCCGTCGGCTTTCAGCGCGCCGATCTCCGAGGAGATCTCGTTGCGCTCGTGTCGGAGGTCGTCCCCGCGCTGCTTGAGTTCGCGCCACTCCGCGTCGACGTCGAGGATCCGGTCCAAATCGACGTCCGTGACCCCCTTCTGTTCCAGCGCCGCACGAACCGTCTCCGGGTTCTCGCGGAGGAACCGTCTCCCGATCATACGCCCCGATTCACCGGGATCCGGCAAAACCGTGTCGCATCCGGGGGCGCCGGGGTCGTCCCCGCGCCGATCCCGGAACAGTAACGAAAAGACACATATCCCGTGACGGAGTGGTCCGGGTATGGCGAACTGGCTGCGCCGACGCCTCACCCGCGCGTACGAACGGATGCTCCGACAGCAGCTCGGGGCCGCGCCGGCGCACGTCGCGATCATCCAGGACGGCAACCGGCGGTACGCCGAGGAGCGTGGCGCCGACGCCCCCGACGGCCACCGCGAGGGCGCCGAGACCACCGAACGGGTCCTGGAGTGGTGCGAGGAGCTCGGGATCGAGGAGCTCACGCTCTACGCGTTCTCCACCGAGAACTTCGAGCGCCCCGACGACGAGCTCGATCCCCTTTTCGACCTCATCGAGTCGAAGCTCTACGAGTTCGCCGACGCCGACCGGATCCACGACAACGGCGTCCGGATCGGCGCCATCGGCGACGTCGACGCCCTCCCCGAACGGGTCCGGGAGGCGGTGGACTACGCCGAGTCCCGGACCGCGGCGTACGACGCCCTCCGGCTGAACATCGCGTTGGCGTACGGCGGCCGCGCGGAGCTGCTCGGCGCCGCCCGGGCGGTCGCCGCGGACGTCGCCGCCGGCGACCTCGATCCCGAGGACGTCGACGCCGACGCGGTCGAGCGGCGGCTCGCCGACCACACCACCCGGGACGTCGACCTGATCATCCGGACCGGCGGCGACGAGCGCACCTCGAACTTCCTGCCGTGGCACGCCAACGGCAACGAGGCCGCGGCGTACTTCTGTGCGCCCTACTGGCCGGAGTTCTCGAAAGCCGACTTCCTCCGGGGGCTCCGGACCTACGAGTCCCGCGAGGAGTCGTGGCGGCGGTCCCGGACCGAACGCGCCGTGGCGCTGCTCCGTGCGGTCGCCGACGCCGAACTCGACGACGCCACGGCGGTCGCCGGGCGGCTCCGCGGGAAGCTCCGCTCCGCCGGCGCCCGCGAGGTCGCCGCGGAGCTGGAACGCCAGCGCGGCACCGACACCGTCGAGAGCGCGGACTGACGCCGGTTCCGGGTCGTCACCGCCCGAACCGCCGCTGTCGGTTCTGGTAGTCCAGCACCGCCCGGAGGTAGTCCCGTCGGCGGAAGTCCCGCCAGTTCACGTCGGTGAAGTACAGCTCCGCGTACACCGACTGCCAGATCAGGAAGTCCGACAGCCGCTCGGCGCCGGTCTTGATCAGGAGGTCGGGCTCGTCGTCGAACACGAGCTGTTCCTCGATCCGGTCGGCGTCGACGTCGTCGGGGTCCAGCTCCCCCGCGTCGACCGACTCCGCGACGCTCCGGACCGCGGCGGCGAACTCCCGCTTGCCGCCGAGGCCGATGTTGATCCGGACCGGCGCGTCGGCGCGCTCGGTGTCCTCGGGGCCGCGGACCGCGACCGCCCGGGGGGCGTCGACCGCCCGGAGCTCGCGGGCGAGCGTCGGCACCACCGCCTCGTCGAGCACGCTCACCGAGACGGTCACCCGGGTGGCGCCGTACTCGAACGCCCACCCGAGGAACTCCGAGAGGGTGGCGTACGCCCCCTGTTCGAGCAGGTCGCGCTCGGTGATCACGACCGCGACGTGGTCAGGGGGATCGGCGTCGTGAAACCGGTGGCGGAGGGCGAGGTAGCGGTCGTACAGTCCCACGGACGCCCGTGGGCCGTACGGGACTAAATGTCTCCGGGTCGGCCGCCGACGGTTGGGCCGGAATGCCCGATGTCGGGAGGGTTAAGTGCGCGTCGGGGGTATCCGAAGGTGTGCAACCGACGCTTCGGCGGGCGGGCGGCTTCGCCCTCGTGGGGACGGTGGCGGTGGCCGCGCCGGCGCTGGGGCGGGCCGCGTTCGCCCCCTTCGCCGCCGTGGCGCTTCTGGCCGCGTTCGTGATCACCGACGGGCGGCTGTTCGACCTCTTCGCCCGCCCGGCCGACCGGCGCGAGGGTCGGCTGAACGGGCTGACTGGCTTCGCGCTCGCGGCCGCCGGACTCGCCATTCTGTCGACCGAGATCGGGCTCCCGACCGGGCTGTTCGTCGCCGCGGTGCTCGTGCTCGCGTACGGGAACCTCGGCAAGCGGCTGGTGGCCGAGACCTCCGACAACCCGTTTCTGGGGGTCGCGGGGTTCGCCGTCGGCGGGAGCGTCGCCGGGGTCGCGGGCCAAGCCGCGGTGGCGTCGCTGTCGGCGACCCCCGTGCTGCTCGCCCGCTTCGCGTTCCTCGCGGTCGCGGGGACGCTCGTGGCCGCGCTGTTCCGCGAGATGCTGTTCGAGCGCGACGACCCCCTGGTGATGCTGTCGACCGGGCTGTTGGTGTGGCTGTTCGACGGGCTCGCGACCGGCGTCGGAACGGTCGACGTCGCCGCCGGGGTCGGGCTCACGGTCGCGCTCGGGTACGCCTCCTACGCGCTCGGCACGGCGTCGGTGGCGGGGATGCTCTCGGGGGTCCTGCTCGGGCTCTTGGTCGTCGTGTTCGGCGGGTTCGGGTGGTTCGCGGTGCTCATCACGTTCTTCGGCGTCGGCGCGCTCTCCACGAAGTACCGGTACGACGAGAAACAGCGCCGCGGGATCGCCGAGGAGAACGAGGGAGCCCGCGGAACCGGGAACGTCCTGGGCAACGCCGCCGTCGCGCTGGCGTGCGTGCTGTGTTTCGCCGCCAGCCGCTCGCTCCCGATCGACGGCGTGCTGTTCCAGTACGCCTTCGCGGGGTCGATGGCGGCGGCGCTGAGCGACACCCTCTCCTCGGAACTCGGCGGGCTCTACGACGACCCCCGGCTCATCACGACGCTGGAACGCGTTCCCCCCGGAACCGACGGCGGCGTCACCTGGCAGGGGGAGGTGTTCGGGCTGCTCGGCGCGGTGGTGGTCGGTGGCGTCGCCTTCGGGCTGCTCCCGAACGTGTCGCCGCTCGGCGCGGCCGCGGTCGCCGCGGGCGGGCTGGTCGGCATGACCGTCGACAGCCTGCTGGGCGCGACCGTCGAGGGCCCGGAGTTCGGCAACGAGGCGGTGAACCTCGCCGCCACCCTGGTCGGCGCCGTCGTCAGCACGGTCGCGGCGCTCGCCGTGGTCGCGCTGCCGTGATCCGTCCGGCGACCGTCGACGACGCCCCCACGATCGCCGCGCTACAGTCCCACCTCGACGCCCCCTCGCCGCGGCTGCTCGCGGCGGCCGGCGCGCTGGGAACGTGCTTGGTGGCCGTCGCGGGCGGCCCCGACTCCAGCGGACCTGGGTCGCCGGGGACCGACGCCGGCGACCCGATCGGCTACGCGCTGGCGGTCGGCGACGGCGACGCACACCTCGCGGAGCTCGTCGTCCGTCCCGACCGCCGGCGCGAGGGGTACGGCCGGGCGCTCGTGACCGCGGTCCTCGACCGCCAGGCGCCCGGAACGCGGGTTACCCTCGCGGTCGCCGCCGACAACGCCCCGGCGCGGTCGCTGTACGAGTCGGTCGGGTTCGAGCCGGTCGATCGCCGCCCCGACTTCTACGGGTCGGTCGACGGCGCCGCCGACGAGGCGGTGATCTACGCGTACGACGCCCCGAACGGGGACGACCCGGGGTGACCGGTCGGTTCCGGCGGCTCAGCTCGTGACCGCGAGCTGGTCGGCGGTCCGGAGCCGGACGGAAACGGGTTTCTTCACGAACTCGCCGGTCGAGGCGGCGACCACGTGGTCGACGCCGCGCTGGGCGGCGACGTCGAGCAGCGACTGGGTGAACTCGCCGTCGAGCACGGCCGCGTACGGCGCCGGGTCGGCGTCGGCGATCGCGTCGAACGCGTCGGCGGCGGGTACCTCGGCGGTGGTCGCGAGGTCGTCGTCGAGCAGCCGGACCGTCCCGCGGCGCCCGTCGACGACCTCCCGGACGTGGTCCGCGAGCGACCGTGGGGCGTCGGCGTCCCCGTCGGGCGTGTCCTCCCGAGCGGGATCGTCGTCGCCCGAATCGGAGTCGGGGTCGTCGTCGGTGGAATCGGCGGGGTCGTCGCCCGAGCCGACGGGCTCGTGTTCGCCCTCGGAATCGACCGCGTCGGCACCGTCCGGCCCGGTGCCGTCCACCGGGTCGGCGGCGCCGGCGACGCCGTTCGACGCCCGCTCCCCCGCGGAAGCGTCGTCGTCG
>CAZIQT010000066.1:0-11686 GCA_964541645.1 uncultured Halobellus sp.
CGCTCGCTGTCGCTCGCGGACGTACGGTGGGACTGGGATTCGAACCACGGTCGCTCACCTCGTTCGCTCCCTGATTCGAATCCCCTCGTCTCCGCAATACCGCTCGCTGTCGCTCGCGGACGTACGGTGGGACTGGGATTCGAACCCAGGAGGCCTGACGGCCACCTGCTCTCAAGGCAGGCGCGTTAGTCCACTCCGCCATCCCACCACGGACCTCCCTTTCGGCCCCGCCAATACAAGCCTTTGGTCGTGGGTCGATCCCGACGCGCTCCGGCCGCACCCCCGTGGACGTGCCGCTCAGTCCCGCGGGTGGAACAGCTCCACGGCATCACGCACCGCCTCCGCGTCGCCGAGGAACGTGATGTGGGCTCCGTATTCCAGGAGCTCGTCCGGATTCGGCACGTGGGCGTCGGCGCCCTGGCCGATCTCGGCGATCAGACACCCGCCGGGGATCCGGTCCCGCAGGCTGCGGATCGACTCCCCCACCAGTCCCTCGGCGGTCATCTCGACCTCCTGGATGTCGTGACCATCGCTCAGGTCGTACATCCAGTGGGCCAACTCCGGGCGCTCGATCTCGTTGTCGATCGCGAACACCGTCGCCATCGGACTGTCGATGGCGGTGATGTCGAGCGCCTCGAACGCCGCCATGTTCTGCGAGTCGTTGACCCTAGCGTAGACGTTCTCGACGTCGAACTTCGTCTTGGCGGTCTGACACACCAGCAGGTTGGCGTTGTCGTCGTCGGTCGTCGCCACGACCGTCTTTGCCTCGGCGATCCCCGCCGCCCGGAGGACGTCGGCCTCGGTGCCGTCCCCGTTGTGGACGGTCAGCCCGTCGTTCCGGATTTTCTCCTGGCGCTCGTCGTCGTTCTCGACGACGACGACGAACTCGCCGCGCTGTTCCAGCCGTGTGGCGAGCGCCAGGCCGACCCGGCCCCCGCCGACGATGATGGTACGCATTGGTGTGACTCCTAAGACGTCGCCGATCTGCCGCGCCAGCCCCGCTTCGACCGCGTCGGTCGCCACGATGACGATGAACACGGTGCCGAGCAGGAGCTGGCTGGCCGCCTCGTTGCCCGCGGTCGCCAACTCGATGGCGAACAGCGTCGCCACGCTCGCGGGGATGATCCCGCGGGGGCCCATCGCGGCGAGAAACAGTCGTTCGGACCGCGTGAACTGCTCGACGCCGGCGGTCGCGACCGCCGCCGCGATCGGCCTGAGCACGAGCGCCACGACCCCGACGAGCAGCAGTCCCCCGATCCCGAGTCCGACGATGGCGCCGATGTCGATCAGCGCCGCCAACGACACGAAGACGAACGCCAACACGATCAGTGTGGCGTCGCGGGCGAACTCCTCGATCGTCTCGCGGTACGGGAGATCCAGATTCCCGAGGGCGATCCCCGCGGTCGCGGCCGCGGCGACCCCGGCCTCGGCGGCGAACACCTCCGCGAGCGCGAACGACCCGATCGCCGCGCTGAACACCAGAAACCGAGCGGTCTGTGGCCCCTCCTCCGGGCTGAGCTCGTACCGGAAGATCAGGTAGATCAGCCCGGTCGCCAACAGCCCCGCCCCGACGCCGATCCCGAGCCGCTCGACGAAGGCGAACACCGTCGACTGCACGCCGAGGTCGTCGAGCAGCAGCGTCTCGAAGATCACGACCGCCGCGATCGCCGCGGTCACGTCGTTGATGATCCCCTCGGTCTCCAGGGCCGCCGAAACGTGCTCCCGAACTTTGACGACCTCCAGAATCGGCGTGATGACCGTCGGCCCGGTCGCGACGAGCAGCGCCCCGATCACCAGGGCGATCTCCCAGGTGGCGCCCTCCAGCACCCGGACCGCGACCGTGGTCCCGACGAACATGATCACGGCTCCGATCGTGACCAGCCGGAGCGACGCGGTCGACGCCTCGCGGATCCGCTCGATCCGGAGCGCGAACGCGCCGTCGAAGACGATGATGGCCACGCTCAGCCCGACGACGGTTTCGAGCCCGTCCCCGAACGTCTCGAGGGTCACCACGTCGAAGACCTCCGGCCCCAGCAGGAACCCGATGGCCAGGTAGAACACGACGCTCGGGATCTTGACGCGCCGGGCGAGCAGCTGGACCCCGATCCCGGAGACCAGAATCAGGGCGGCGATCGGGAGGAGAGTAGATGCCACGTGTCGTCAGTCGGTTGTGACCGCCCGAATATAAACCTACGAGTGGGCGTCGGCGACGCCGGCGGTGCACCCCCGCCGAACGCCGGGTCGTGGTGAGAGTGGCGCCCCCGCGCCCGCCTCTCACTCCCGGACGAGCGTCGGGGTCCCCTCGGCACCGTCGACGACCGCGAGCCCGTTGTCGACGACGAACTCGGCAGTGTGTACGGGGACGACCCGCCCGGCCTGCCACCGCGCCCGGATCGTCGACACCAGCGTCGGGAGGTCAGCGCCGGTCCGCACGGTCGGCTGCATCGCCAGGAACTCGACGTCGAAGCCGGCGTCGTTGGCGCCGTCGACGAGCGTCTCCGCCTCGGGCGTCGCGAACGCCCCCTCGAAGTCGATCGGGGCGGTGAACCCGGCGTAGTAGACGCGGCCGTCGGTCGACGGCCCGAGCACGACCTCGTTGGTCCGGAGGTTCATCGCCGCGGAGTCGATCGTCGACCGCTTGCACAGGGGGGCGTCGCCGCGGACGACCGCGGCCGACTGCACCTCCTCCCGTTCGAGCAGGTGCGTGATCGTGTTGCCCGCCCGCGCGGAGACCGTCGACCCGACCTGGACCTCGAAGCGCGCGGCGTCGGGGTCCTCTAAGGCGTCCGCGGCGAGCGCGCGGAGCGACTCCTCGGCGGACTCCTCGGGGTCGACGTGGCGGTCGGGGAGCAGGTCGTCCGGCCGGTAGTTCACCAGCAGGTCGCCGCCGGAGGCCTCGACCGCGCGCAGGGTGTCTTTCAGCATCGCCGCCGCGAGCGACGCCGCCTCCGGCTCCGACAGCGGCCCCGCGTCGGCGAGCCGAGGTGCTGCGAGCCCGGGGCGCGGCGGATCGGCCAGAACGGCGACGACTGTCATACGCGTCGCTCCGGGAGCGGCGGTCTTGAAGCCGGCGTTTCGCGGCGCGACGACGGCCGCGGCACCGACCACCCGAACACGAGGTGCGTCCCGGTCGTCACCCGCGACAGCGCCGCCCCCGAGCGACGCGGAACAGGCGATTGGACGCCGGCGCCGCACCACGGCCTGGCGGTCCACCGTCGCTGTCGGGGCACGGACTCGTCGGTTGCAGCGGCAGCCTGGGCCTACCGCTCGCGACGGCCCTTCGTCTGGCGGTAGTCCCGGCCGAACACGTTCTCCACGAGGTGCTCGACGAACGCTGCGGTCCGGGCGTCGGTCTGGTCCGCCAGCGCCACCATCGGGACGAGTTCGAACCCGCGCCCGCGGATGGTGGTCGCGTGGGCCGCCTCGACGTCGATCTCGCCCGGCCGGTTCGTGGTGTAGTCGGTCGCCAGGGCGTCGAGGACCCGCTGGCCGATCGGGACGATGATCTCGGGGTTGATCATGCGGAGTTCGGCGTTCAGGTACGGTTCACACGTCAGCACCTCGTCGTCGGTCGGCCCGCGGTCGGGGTGGCGACACCGGGTGAGGTACGTCACGAACGCGTTCTGGAGGTCCGGCTCCGCGGCGTCTGGCTCCGACCGCGCGAACCCCAGGTCGCCGAGGATCCGTTGGAGCCGGCGGCCGGCGTCGTCGCCGGTGAACGGCACGCCGGTCCGGTCGGCGCCGGCGTGGGGGCGTTCGGCGACGAAGCAGAACTCCGCGCCGACGTCGCCGTAGCCGTGGACGACGGTCGTGCGCACGTCACACAGGCCGTCGCAGTTCCGGCACTCCGCGTCCATCCCGAACGGGTTCGCGAGGGAGTCCTGGTCGGCGTCCACGTGACGGGTACCGCGGGCAGCGGACAAAAGGGGTCGGATCCGTACCCCCGTCGCCGCACCGCGTCACCGTCGCGTCGCCGCCCGCCGCCGTACCGCACCGACCATGTCCGCGACGTTCTCGGCCATCACGCGGAACGCGTCGGCGGTGTCACCGTCGTCGAGGACGATCGGCCGCCCGCCGTCGCCGCCGGTCCGAACCGACGGGTCCAGCGGGAGCGACCCCAGAAACGGGAGGTCGTTGTCGGCCGCGAACGCCTCGCCGCCGCCCGTCCCGAAGATGTCGTGGGTCGACCCGCAGTCCGGACACCGGAACGACGACATGTTCTCCACGATCCCCAGCACCGTGGTGTCGTGTTTGCCGAACATCTCCAGACCCTTCCGGGCGTCGTCGATCGCGACCTCCTGGGGGGTGGTGACGATCACCGCGCCCGTGAGCGGGAGGGTCTGGAGCACGGTGAGCTGGGTGTCGCCGGTACCAGGCGGGAGGTCGAGCACGAGGTAATCGAGGTCGCCCCACTCGACGTCCTCGACCAGCTGGGTGAGAAGCTGGTGGACCATCGGACCGCGCCAGATCACGGGGTCGTCCTCGCCGACCAGAAACGCCATCGACATCAGTTTCAGGCCGTACTGCTCGGGTGGGACGATGGTCTGATCCCCGGTCGTCCGCGGGGCCTCGTCGGCGGCGACCATCCGGGGAACGTTCGGCCCGTAGACGTCGGCGTCGAACAGCCCGACGCGCGCACCGAGTTTCGAGAGCCCCGCCGCGAGGTTGACTGCGACGGTGGACTTCCCCACGCCGCCCTTGCCCGAGGCCACGGCGACGACGTTCTCGACCCCGGGCAGCACGTCCTCCTCGGGGTCGACCGCCCGCGGGACGTGCGCGGAGAGTTCGACGTCGTACGCCGCGTCGGACAGCACCTCCCGGACCCGCGAGCCGATCTCGGTCTCGGCGGGCGAGTACGGCGCCCCCAGCGCGAGCGAGATCCGGATCACTCCCGCGTCGTCGTCGACGTCGATCGCGTTGACCAGGCCGAGGGAGACGATGTCCCCGTCGGTATCCTGGGCCGCGCGATCGGCGGCGCCCTGCGTTCCGCTCCCGCCGCCGAGGTCCGGATCCGAGACCGATCGGAGGCGCTCGCGGACGACGTCCTCGTTCATACGTTCGGAAGGGTCGAACGAGCGATAAGGGTTTTGAACGGGTCGGCGCGCGGCCGCGGCGCGGATGAACGGTTCCGGTATCCCAACCCCCGAACCAGGGACGAACGTAACCGCGACACGTTACGAAATACCCGATCGCGACATCGGATTTATGACCGTCGGCGAGAACTGTGGCGTAATGCTCGAAGACGAGTTCGGTCGCGAAGTGTCCGGGGTCCGCGTTTCGCTGACCGACCGGTGTAACTTCGACTGCGTCTACTGCCACAACGAGGGGCTCGGCGACACACGCGGCCCGATGGACCCGCAGGACGACGAGATGACCGCCGACGAGGTGGTCCGGTTCCTCGACGTCGTCTCGGAGTTCGGCGTGAAGAAGGTGAAGTTCACCGGCGGGGAGCCGATGCTGCGGGGCGACTTGGAGGAGATCATCCGCCGCGTCCCCGACGGGATGGAGGCGTCGATGACCACGAACGGCACGTTCCTGCCTGGGCGCGCGGCGGACCTGAAGGAAGCCGGGCTCGAACGCGTGAACGTCTCCCAGGACGCGATCGACCCCGACGCGTTCGCGGAGATCACCAAGTCCGGCGCCTACGAGAAGGTCATCGAGGGCGTCGAGGCCGCCTTAGAGGCCGGGCTCGCGCCGGTGAAGCTGAACATGGTCGTCTTCGAGCACACCGCGGGGTACGTCGAGGGGATGGTCGATCACGTCGCGGAGAACCCCGGGCTCCAGCTCCAACTCATCGAGTATATGCCAGAACTCACCGGCCGGCCGGAGTGGAACATCGACATCGGGCGGGTCCACGACTGGCTCGAAGGGAAGGCCGACCGGGTGGAGACCCGCGAGATGCACAACCGCCGGCGCTACTACGTGGGCGGCGACCCCGCCGACGACGGCTCGGAGCCGGGGATGGTCGAGATCGTCGACCCCGTGGAGAACCCGACGTTCTGTGCGAACTGCCACCGGGTCCGGGTGACACACGAGGGGTACCTGAAGGGGTGTCTCAACCGCAACGACGACCTCCGGTCGATGGGCGAGATGACCCGCGCGGAGATCCGCGAGACCTTCCGCGAGACCGTCGCCAACCGGGTTCCGTACTACGGCGAGTACATGATCGAGGAGGACGGCGAGTGGGTGGTCAACGACGAGTACATCGACGCGCCGGTGGCGCCGTCGGACTGAGACCGGCGCGACCGTCCCCGGGCCGGCGGGTCGCGGCTACCGGCCGGGAGCGGCCAGTCCGGTCGAGCGTTCCGGCGACCGCGGACCGTCCCGGGCCGACTCCGCGAGGAGTCGGACGGCGAACTCCGTCCCCTCCGGCCCCGTCCGTTCGAGGTCCAGCCGGCCGCCGTACACCTCCGCGAGGTTCCGCATGAGGAACAGGCCGTAGCCGTGGTCGGCGCCCGTCGGCGGCCGGAACAGGTCGTCCCGCCGCTCACCGGGGATGCCGGAGCCGTCGTCCCGCACCCGGACCGTCACCCACCGCTCGCCGCACGTGACGTCGATGTCGATCGACACGGCCCCGTCGTTGTGCTCGATCGCGTTCTCGATCAGGTTCCGGAAGATCCGGCGGACGAGGCCGCCACACAGCACCGACGCCGACTCGGGAGCGTCGACGTCGACGGCGACCGACCGGTACTCCGAGTCGATGAGTGCCGCCTCCCGTTCGAGCACCGAGACGACGTCGGTCGGTTCCAACTCCGGATCGTGGTCCGCGGCCGCCAGTATCTCCCGGATCGATCGGATGAAGTCCGCGATCTCCGAACTGCTCCGGCGGATGGTTTCGAGGTGGTCCGCGCTCCGGTCGTCGTCCACCCGCTGCGTGACGAGCGTGGCGTAGCCGTTGATCTTGTTCGCCTCGTTCAGCACCTCGTGTCGGAGATACTGGTTCAGGTGTTCGAGCTGTGAGCGCTGTCGTTCCTTGTGTACGGCGAGTTCCCGGGTGCGGTCCCGCTCGCGTTCGCGCATCTTCGATCGGATCTCGGAGATCCCGGTCACCGACCCGGCGGACGCCCCGATCCCGAGCGACATCAGAAGCACCAGCCACCGCTCCCCGAGGTCGAACCGGGGTTCGATGACGAACAGGGTCGTGTACATGGTCGCGAGAAACACCGAGGCCATTCCGGTCGTCCACCCGACGATCCGAAACCGGATCCGCTCGGCGGCGTCGGACTCGCTCAACCACACGATCGCCCCCAACAGCACGACCACCGGAACCCCGAGCAGGACGACTTCGAGGTATCCGTCGAGGTCGGCGTCGGCGATCTCCGCGGCGTCCTGGAACACGTAGAAGAACCCGAAATACGAGCACGTGTACACGACCCAGAGCCCGGTCATGACGTACGTGGTCGGTACTCGGCGCCACGGTGGAGCCCCCATTATCACTCGGAGTGACTCCCGGGGTCGGAATGAACATTGATATGTGCGTAACGTACCGCTCAATATCCGGCCGTATCGGTAATATAAGCGCACTTGATTCTCACCCCTGAAACGCCGGGCAGTGGTGACCGGAGACGAATCGGGCGGGTCGCCCGATCCGGGGGTGTTCGCGGAATCGCCGCCGACGAGGAACGGACGGATCGCAGCGTTCGGAGTGGCGAGCGCCGTCCTCTTCGGCGTCGGATTGCTCGTCTCGGAGTCGGTCGGCGAGGTGGCGCTCGACGTGGATCTGAAGCCGTTCTTCCTGCCGTATCTCCTGATCGTCGTCGCCCGGTACGGCCTGCCGACGCTGTCGATCGGGCTCGGCGCCGCCACCGCCGAGGGGTTCCTGGACGTGTTCGAGGGGTACGAACTCGACGATCCGGTCGGGTTCCTCGGCTACGTGATCGGGTTCACCGTCTTCGGGTGGTACCTGGACAAGGTCGCCGCTGACCCAGCGAGTGCCCGGTCGTTGACCGTCGGGGCGATCCTCGGGGCGCTGGTCCAGGCGTCGTTCGAGGGAGCGGCGTTCTTCCTGTTCGACCCCGCCGTCGGTCTCTCCGAGCCGGCCGTGAGCGTCGTCGGGAACACCGTCACACACGGGCTCCTGCTCGGAGCCGTTCCGCTGGTGGCGCTGCGACGGGCGTTCGCCGACCGGCTCGGGTCGGCGTGACCCATCACGCCTCGGCGCCGGCGGACCCCGTCAGGAACGCGTCGATGGCGTCGCCGCCCTGGAACCCCCCGGCCAGCCGCCGCACGGGCGTGCCGTCCTCGAAGAGCAGCAGCGTCGGCACGCTCGTGATCGCGAACCGCTCGATCAGCGGCGGATCGTCACGGGGGTTGACTGTCGCCACCGCGAGGTCGTCGTGGGCGCGAGCGACGTTGCCGACGACCGGCTCGATCGCGGCACACAGCGAACACCCGTCGGTGTAGAACTCGACCAGCACGCGGCCGTGAGCGGCGACGAACCGATCGAGTGCGGCTTCGGAATCGAGGTCGACCGGTCGCCGTGGCGGTCCGGCCCGGTTGTGGGTGGCCATGCGTCATCGTTGGCGCTCCGGACTCATATACCGTCCGCGGTCGGGTCGGGAGCGCGCACCGTCGGCGCCCGGCCCGACGAGTCGGGTGTGAGACGGGTGAACAGCGGACGTACCTCCTGCCCGTGCTATCGTGACGCTTAAGTACCGACCACGGCTTGTTCCGACTGCAATACGCTGCAGGGAGGTCGACTCCCGAGTCCGCAAGGGCGACAGTGCGAGACCGCGCGTTGCGGTAGCCAAGCCTGGCCCAAGGCGCAGGGTTGCTAACTCTGTGGCGTTCACGCCTCCGGGGTTCGAATCCCCGCCGCAACGTCACCGGACATCCAAAAGCTATGAGTGCAGAAGAACCACAGGACGCCGCCGACGAGGAGGACGATGACCTCCGGTACTTCGTCAGGATCGGGACCACCGATCTCGACGGGACCAAGACGGTCGAGCGGAGTCTCAGAGAGATGAAGGGAATCGGCAAGCGCACCGCGCGCATCGTCACCGACGCCGCCGGCGTCGACCGGCAGGCGACGTTCGGCCTGCTGGAGGACGACGAGATCGACGCGGTCGTCGACGCCGTCGAGAACCTCGAAGACCACATCCCCCAGTGGATGGCCAACCGCCGGAACGACTTCTTCTCCGGCGAGACCACCCACGTGACGGGATCCGACCTCGAGGAGAAGCGGCGCCACGACATCAACCGCATGAAGATGATCGACTCCTACAAGGGCGTGCGTCACAAGCGCGGCCAGAAGGTCCGCGGCCAGCGGACGAAGTCCACCGGCCGGACCGAGGGGACGATCGGCGTCAACGTCGAGGCGATCAAGGAGGAGGCGGCCGAGGAGGCCGCCGCGGAGGACGACGACGAATAACGATGGCGACCGGAAACAACACGAAACGCTACGAGACGCCGAACCACCCCTACCAGGGCGAGCGGATCGCCCAGGAAGGAGACTTGCTCGGGCGCTACGGCCTGAAGAACAAAGAGGAGCTGTGGCGCGCACAGTCTGAGCTCCGGAGCTACCGACGCGAGGCCCGCCGACTCATCGGCGAGGCCCAGGGTGACCTGGAGGCCGCGGAGACCGCCGGCGCGGCGTTCCTCGACCGGCTCCGACGCTACGGCGTCCTCTCGGAGGGCGACGACATCAGCCGGGTGCTCGGGCTCGACGTGACCGACATCCTGGAGCGTCGGCTCCAGACGGTCGTCTACCGGAGCGGGCTGGCGAGCACGCCCGAGCAGGCGCGACAGTTCGTCGTCCACGGCCACGTCACCGTCGACGGTGCCCGCGTCACGCGGCCGTCGAAGACGGTCGAGGTCGCCGAGGAGGACGGCATCGAGTTCGACGAGACGAGTCCGCTCGCGGACGACCTCCACCCCGAGCGCGCGGAGGGACAAGAGTAATGAGCGAATCCGAGACTTCCAGGGACAAGTGGGGTATCGCCCACGTGCACGCGTCGTTCAACAACACGCTCATCACGGTCACCGACCTGACGGGCGCCGAGACCATCGTGAAGTCCTCGGGCGGCGCCGTGGTGAAGCAGAACCGCGACGAGGCGTCGCCGTACGCCGCGATGCAGATGGCGGAGTCGGTCGCCGAGGAGATCAAAGCCGCCGGCATCGAGGGGCTGCACGTCCGGGTTCGCGGCCCCGGCGGCAACGACATCAAGAGCCCCGGGCCGGGCGCGCAGGCGACGATCCGCGCGCTGGCCCGTGCCGGGCTGGAGATCGGCCGCATCGAGGACGTCACACCGATCCCGCACGACGGGACGCGCGCACCGAAGAACCGCAGACTGTGAGGCGCCAGGTATGACGAACGACTTCGAGGTCGAGTTCATCGAACGCGGCGACCGGTCGGCGCGGTTCCTGGTCCGCGGCGCCTCGCCGGCGGTCGCAAACGGCATCCGCCGAGCGATGGTCGCCGACGTGCCCACGTTCAGCATCGACACCGTCCGGTTCGTCGAGAACTCCTCGGTGATGTTCGACGAGATGATCGGGCTCCGGCTGGGGCTCGTCCCGCTTTCGACCCCGCTGGACGACTTCGAGGCGGGCGACGTCGTCACCCTCGCCCTCGACGTCGAGGGGCCGGCGACCGCCTACTCCGGGGATCTCGAATCCGCGGATTCGATGGTCCAGCCCGCCGACGACAACGTGCCGATCATCGAACTCAAGGAGGGCCAACACCTCGAGCTCGAAGCCGACGCGGTGCTCGACTCCGGGAAGTCCCACGCCAAACATCAGGGCGGCGTGTCGGTGGGCTACCGGCACCTCCAGCGCGTGGAGGTCGTCGGCGACGCCGGGGAGTTCGCGGAGCAGGAGTCGAACGTCCTCCGGGGCGTGATCGAGGAGGCGGCGGCGGAGCACGCCGACGCCGACGCCGCGAACGGCGACCTCGTCCCCACGGACGAGTTCGACAACGACCTCACCGCCCGGTACCCGGGCAAGGAGGTCGTCGTTCACGACGTGCCGGAGGCGTTCGTCTTCCACGTCGAGACCGACGGCTCGTTCAGCGTCGAGGAGCTGGTGGTCCGCGCCGCCGAGACGCTCGGCGACCGCGCGGCCGAACTCGAATCGAAAGTCGCGATATAGTAGCACGATGTCTGTCCCTTCACCCACCCGACGCCCGCACGCCCGGCCGCGACCGGCGGCCGGTAGCCGCGTCGCCGGCGGCGCAGCCGGCGGCCGGGGTCGCGGGCGTTGCCAGACCGAAAGGAGTTTGAAGGGCCACGCAGTAGCACGGAGTGCGAGCAGGGATAGCCAAGTCTGGCCAACGGCGCAGCGTTCAGGGCGCTGTCCCATAGGGGTCCGCAGGTTCAAATCCTGCTCCCTGCACTCTTCTGCTCGACCGAACGGGAGAGCCGCGGGTGTCACGCCCGCACTCCGGACGGTTTCAAGATGTACATTATGAGTAAGACGAATCCGAGACTCAACAGTCTCATCGCCGAGCTGAAGTCGGTATCCCGCGAGTCAGGCGCGAACGTCTGGCAGGACGTCGCGGACCGGCTGGAGAAGCCACGGCGCACCCACGCGGAGGTCAACCTCGGGCGCATCGAACGGTACGCCCGCGAGGAGGAGACCGTCGTCGTCCCCGGCAAGGTGCTGGGCAGCGGTGTGCTGCAGAAGGATGTCACAGTTGCGGCGGTCGACTTCTCGTCGTCCGCTCGAACCAAGATCGAACAGGTCGGGGAGA
>CAZIQT010000067.1:0-11541 GCA_964541645.1 uncultured Halobellus sp.
CCCGCCGGAGCAGCGCGACGAGCGCCGCGATCAGCGCGAGTTCGCTCGCCATCGACGCCGCCGCCCACGGGTCGCCGGTGAGGTGCCGGACGACGTTCTCGACGGGCGAGAGCCCGTGCAACAGCGGTTCCCGCCCCGGGAGGAAACCGCCGTGGCCGGTCAGGTGCCACGCGAAGTACCCCACGACGTAGGTGAGCGCCAGGAGTATCCCCGCGACGTAGTAGGGCCGTCGGTCGGGGGCGTTGCGGCTGAGCGACACGCCGATCAGGAGCGCCGTCGCCGAGACCACGAACGCCGCGGGCCGGGGATCGAAGACGAGCACCCGGGGGTTGGCGTACAGCAGCGCGAACAGCTCCAGCAGCCCGTGGTTCGGGTCGAGCAGGTGTAGCAGGGCGACGAGCGTCGCGAGCGCGGCACCGAGATACCGAAGCCGACGCGTCGTGAGCCCGGACGCGTCGCCGTCGAGGGAGTCACGCGCCGTCGCGGCGGGGTCGTCGGCGGACATCCGAGTTGCAGTCGGGGAGCCGCGGTATTGAGTCTTCGGCGGGCTACAGCGTGTCCTCGTCGAGGTCGCCCGGATCCGAGGCCGTGTCGAAGAGGTTGTTCTCCGCGCCGTCCATGAAGTCGTCGCCGGGCTCGCTGTCGTCGATGACGTCGACGTTGTACGCGTCGATCCCCATCGTGAGCAGCTCCTCGACGGCCTGTTCCTCGGTGACGAACTCCTCGTCGACCAGCTGTTCGAACTCGCTCAGCAGTTCGTCGGGGAGCGTCACTTCTACGATCGGCATTACGACGCCGTTCGGTCTCCTGGTACTTGAGTGACCTGCCCGACGAACCCGCAGTCACGGCGCCCGGGAGCCGGCGTTGATCTCGATGGTGCCGAAGACGTGTCGGGAAGTCTCGACGGCGTCCATCCGGGCGGCGAGCGCGTCGCGGGAGGCGTCGGTCCGCGCTTCGAGTTGGCCGAGCGCGTCGCCGGCGGCGGCGTCGAACAGCCTGGCGTTCACCCGGGTGAACACCCACAGCGCCGCGTTTGCCGCGGGGTTGCCGCGGGGGACGAAGTTGGCGACGACCACCGCGTCGGCGACGTCACACCACCGGTCGACCACCGCGTCGGCGTCGGGGAACAGCGAGGTCACGAACGTGGCGAGCACGCCGTCGGCACGGTCGACCGGCGGCGCCGTGGCGTCGCCGCGGACCAGCGACACGTTCTCCCACCCCCGCCGGTCGACGAGTCGGCGCGCCCGCCGGAGCATCGGACCCGTGATGTCGACGCCGACGACCCGTCCGTCCGGCCCGACGGCCGCCCGCAGCGCCGGGAGGTTGACGCCGGGGCCGCACCCGAACTCGACCACCGTGTCGCCGGGGTCGAGGTCGAGCGCGTCGACGCAGCCGCGTCGAACCCCGCCGACCGAGGCCGTCGCGCGCGCGAACCAGTCGTACACTCTGGCCCACCGGCCGTAGTTCGACCTGATCCGGGCGGCGCGGTCGGGGTCCGACGCCGGCGGCGGGCGGGTCACGGCGCCCCGGTCACCGCCGACGGCGGCGTCTTCGGCCACCACTGCTCGTCGCCGTCCCGCGTCACCGTCGAGTAACACTGCTCGGACCCGGGACACTCCCGGGGGCGCTGGTAGTCGATCCCGCGCTCGGCGAGGTAGGTCACGTACCCGTCGTCGACGCGGTCGAGCTTCTCGTGACACACCCACTTCTCCCCGCAGCGGTCGGCGGCGACGTTCCGGTACGGGCAGGTGAACGTCGTGCGCTCGCCGCCGGGGCCGGAGTCGGTGTCGTCGATCCGGACCCCGACCGACCGGTAGGCGACCCGGAGCCGCCGGACCACCTGCGCCGGCGACGACGCCCCGAGGAACAGCCCGTGGGCCAGCGCGTACCCGAAGTCGTGGAGCACACGCTCGAGCAGCGACCGGTTCTCGGGGCTGTCCACGAGCAACCCCCGGAGGTCGCGGTACCACACCGAGACCGCCGCGACCTCGTCGGCCGCCTCGGCCGCCGCGGTCAGCGCCGCCCGCCGGTCGGGGAGCGGCGCGGCGCCGTCGGTCAGTCGGAACGCCGGGACCGCTTCGACGTGTTCGAGCACGTCCTCCCGGAGGATCTCGCCGTCCTCGTACGCCGACGCGCGGTGCCGCAGCTCGGGGTACCACGACTCCGCGATCCGGGTGTACGTGCCGCCGAGGCGGTCGTCAACCTCGGCGAACCCCTCGCCCGTCGGGGGCGTCGGAAACCGCTCGACCGCCCGGTGCAACGCCGCTGGGTTCGGACCCGCCATACGTGATCGTGCCGCGGGACGCCCTTGAATCTGCGTGCGCGGCGGCACCGTCGGGGATACCGGCCCGTCACTCTCCCGCGAAGTAGCTGGTGAAAAAGCCCGAGAGGAACGCCGACACCGCGACCGAGAGCAGAAGCTCCGTGTCGGAGTACCCCTCGTCGCCGTCGTTCAGGAACGGGTAGGTGGCGGCGACGCTGAGCACGAGCGAGACGACACCGTTGATCGAATCCGTTCGAAGGCTCATACCCCGCCGTTCGCCCGCCGCGGTGATGAACGTGTCTCCCGGCCGCCGACGCCACGCCGCGGCGGCGCCCGCGAGCCGTCACGAATTTATGTCCCATCCGCGCTGTTCCGGGTATGCTCCCGCTGTCGCCGTCGCTTTCGATCCTGCTTCCGCTCCCGCTTCAGACCTCGTCGTCGGAACTCGGCTCCGCGTTCTTCACCGTCCTGGTGCTCGCGCTGTCCGCCGGCCTGATCGGCGCCATCGGGGGCGCGGTCGTGCGGCGGTTCGAGGAGCCCGCCGGGAAGTACCGGGTGCTGTACGGGGCCGTCCTCCTGCCGGCCACGCTGGGGGCGTACGCCTTCCTCACCCTCGCGGCGCTGGGGCCGTCGACCGCCGCGTGGTTCGCCCTCGAGTCGGGGTTCGTCGCCGACGCCTTCGCGAACTTCGTCGAGTTCCTCGCCGCCGGGGTGGTGTGGCTCACCGCCTACGGACCCACGATCCCGAACATGCGCGACGACCGCGGGCTCGACCGCTCGGCGACCGCGGTGTTCAAGCGGATGGCGCAGTACGTCCTCGTCGCCAGCGCGGTCCTTGCGGTCGCGATCACGCCGATCGTCGGGGCGGGCGTGCCGATTCCGGTGTGACCGGTCGGGGCCGGAACGGGACCGCGCCGCCGCGGACGGTCGGGACGCGACCCCGGAGCCCGCTGATGGGTTTAACCCGCCGACCGGCGAACGCCGGGTATGGCCGACGAACCCGACCCGACCCGGAGCAAGGTCGGACGGCTCATCGACGAACACGGGACGGCGGGCCTGGGGCAGGAACTCGAGGACCGGTGGCTCGGCCGCGGGCACGAGGAACGGAGCCTCCGGTCGCTCGCCGAGTGGTTCAACGAGCGGCTCCTCGCCCGGCGGCTCGAAGCCGCCGGTCACGATCCCCTCGACGGTGAGGTCGCGAACCTCTACCGGCTGCTCTCCGCGGACGAGGTCACCGCCGGGAGCCGCGTCGACGCGGAGGCGACCCTCGAGGAGTACGGGCTCGACGCCGGGACGATCCGTCGTGAGTTCGTCTCCCACCAGGCGATCCACACCTACCTGACGGAGTTCCGTGGGGCGTCGAAGGACCGCTCCCCGGCCGACCGGCCCGGGAGCGTCCGGCGGACGATCCAGCGGCTCCGGAGCCGGCTGGTCGCGGTCGCGGAGAACAACCTCGATCACCTCCGGACGGCGGGCGACCTCTCGCTCGGGGAGTTCACCGTGCTGCTGGAGGTACAGGTGCTGTGTGAGGACTGCGGCGCGAGCTACCCGATCACGGACCTGATCGATCGAGGCGGCTGTGACTGCGACGCCCCAGGGGAACCCGACGACGAGTGAGGCCGAGGCCCGGAGTCGACGGCGCCCGGCCGACGTGCTCCCGGCTGGGGTGCTGGAACTATCCAGCAATTTTTTCTTGTATCTGGAAGGAATCGATGTAGAGTACCGTACGTTACAGACGTTCAGGGGCGCGAAATCGGCGTTCCGTTCGCTGCGGTGCGTCAGGGATGGCGGCAGGGATCGCTCGTAACAGGCTGGTGAAACGGGAGGGTAGCGTAGACGAGTCGAATGGACGACACCGATTCGAAGGTCACGCGGCGCGGGTATCTGAGTGGATTCGCGGCGGCGGGCGCCGCCGGGCTCGCGGGGTGTTCGGGGCTGGGCGGCTCGAACGTCGACACTCTCCGGGTGGCGCACATGCCGATCTACCCCGACATCCAATCGCACGTCATGCTGGAAGAGGGGTACTTCGAGGAACTCCCCGTCGAGGTCGAGACGAAGCTGTTCTCCGACGGACCCAGCATCGTCCAGGCGTCGGCGACCGGCGATTTCGACGTGATGCTGTTCGGGATCATCCCCGCGATGATCGTCGTCGACCGGGGAATCCCCGCGAAGATCACCAACGCGAACGTCGTCGACCCGATGTTGATAATGGGGACCGAGGCGTTCGCCGGAACCTACGACTCGGAGGGCGCCGACGCGTTCGGAACCTTCGAGGAGGAGACCGGCGAGCGCTTCGAGTTCGGCACGTTCCCGCCGGGGTCGGTGCCGGACATCACCCTCCGGTACTGGCTGGTCGAGGAGCTCGGGCTGGACCCCGAGAGCGACGTGACCGTGACCTCGCTGGGCGGCGCCGGCCCGGTCCGGCAGGCCCTTCTGTCCGGACAGGTCGACGGGACGAGCATGATCGAACCCGTACCGACGATCGCGAAGCGCCGGAACGCCGGGTACACGGATCTCGATTGGAGCGGGAACTTCTTCCCCGGTGGCCAACCCGGGGCGGTCGCGTTGATGCACGAGCGGATCTACGACGGCGCCCCCGACGTGGCGAAGGCGTTCGTCAGACAGCACCGCCGGGCGACGCGGTTCGTCGAGGACGATCCCGACGGCGCGGCGCGGGCGACCAGCCAGGTGATCGGTCCGGAGTCGTTGCCGGTGGAAGACGCCCGCGCCGCCCTAGATTCCCGAGCCTCCAACTTCGTGTCGAACCCCCACGAGATCGAAGACGGGACGCCGATCTTCGCCGACTGGGCCAACCGGCTGGGCCGGACCGACCAGACATTGACCAACGACCAGCTCTTCGAGTTCAGTCACTGGGACGATGTCGCGTAGAATGAGCGTCGACACAACCACCGACTCCGGGAGTGGGGTCCTCGCCGACACTGTCCTCGACGGCGATCGGGCTGGCCGCCGGTGGCTTCACGGGGCGGCCGGTACCGCGGTCTTCCTCGCGATCTGGCAGGTGGCGGCGATGCCCGTTCCGACCTTCCTGCTGCCGACCCCGATCGAGGTCGCGCGGGCGTTCGTGGTCGAGTTGACTGCGCCCGCGGTCTTCGAGGTCCCGGTGACCGGGACCGAGGTCGGGTTGACGCGGCTGCTCGTGAACCTGATCGACAGCCTCTACCACTACGTTCCGGGGCTGGTCGTCGGCGGCACCGCCGGGATCGCGGTCGGAATCGCGATGGGGTGGAGCGACCTGCTCAACGAGGCATTCACACCGGTCCAGCGGGTGCTCAGGCCGATTCCGCCGCTCGCGTGGATCGCGTTCGCGATCGTGTGGCTGGGGGTCAACCACAGCGGCGCCGCGTTCATCGTCGGGATCGGCGCCTTCTGGGTCAACTTCTACAACGCCTACGCCGGCGTCGAGGGCGTCACCCGGAGCTCGAAGGAGGTCGCCGCCTCGCTGGGCGTCGACGACGACCTCACTATGATCCGGAAGGTGGTGATCCCCAGCGCCGCCCCCGAGATCATGACCGGGATCCGAACCAGCATCGGCCAAGGGTGGATGATCGTGGTCGCCGCGGAGCTGTTCGGCGCCCCCGGGATCGGGTTCCAGATAATCAACGCCGCCCAGAACCTCTCGCTCGACGTGAGCGTGGCGTATATGTTCGTGATCAGCCTCGTGTTCCTGGTGAGCGACGGCCTCTTCCGTCGGATCGAACGGAGGGTGTTGGTGTGGCGGGAGTGAACTCCTCCCGACCCGCTGCAAAGATCGTCGTTGACGGGGTAGACAAGACGTTCCGGTCCGGGTCGGGGCCCGTCGAGGCGCTCCGAGGCGTTGACTTCGACGTTCGCGAAGGGGAGTTCGTCTGCATCATCGGCTCCTCCGGCGCGGGCAAGACGACGCTGTTCCGTATCATCGCCGGGTTGGAGCCGCCGACGTCGGGCGCCGTCCGGCTCGACGGCGATCCCGTCGAGGGCCCCGGAACCGACCGGGGAATGGTGTTCCAGGAGTACGGGCTGTTCCCGTGGCGGACGGTGCTCGGAAACGTCACGTTCGGGCTGGAACAGCGGGACATGTCGAAGGCCGCTCGCCGCGAACGTGCGGAGGCGATGATCGACCTCGTCGGACTCGGTGAGTTCGCCGACAGCTACCCGAAGGAGCTCTCCGGCGGGATGAAACAGCGGGTCGGGATCGCCCGCGCGCTCGCCGTCGATCCGGAGATCCTGCTCATGGACGAACCCTTCGGAAGCGTCGACGCACAGACCAAAGGGCGGCTCCACGGCGAGCTTCTGGAGATCTGGCGGGAGACGGGGAAGACCGTGCTGTTCGTCACTCACGACGTCGACGAGGCGGTCACCCTCGCGGACAGGGTCGTCGTGCTGACTGGTTCACCCGGGTCCGTTCATGAGGTGGTCGACGTCGATCTGGATCGCCCGCGGTCGCGGACCGACGACGCTTTCGCCGAGTACGAGGCACGACTCCGGGACGCGATCGAGTGACGCGGCCGTCACGCACTTGCCCGAAGCGGCCGTCGGTCCGCGCATGCCGACCGTTACGTTCCGAGGGACCGAACTCGACTGCGCCGAGGGGGCAGTCCTGCGCGACGTGTTGTTGGACGCGGGGCTGTCGCCGCACAACGGCGCCGCCGACCGGCTGAACTGTCGCGGAAACGGAACCTGCGGGACCTGTGCGGTCGAGGTACGCGCCGACTCGGGGCGGGAGGACGCCGGCGACGGGCCGGCGGTGAGCGAGCGGGGTCTCGTCGAGCGGGGGCGGCTCGCGGTGCCGCCACACACCCCCGAATCGGGGCTCAGGCTCGCGTGTCAGACGCGGGTGTACCGCGACGTCACGGTGACCAAGCACCCGGGCTTCTGGGGCCACCGCGTCGGTAAGGAGTAGCGAACCGGGTTTCGTATCGCGGCATCTGATTTATCGGGTCCGGACGGTCGAACACCCTCGGCTAGCCACCGAGGCCGCCGAGAAGCCCGCTCCCGTCTGATTCGTCGGACTCGTCGGGATCGTCGTCCCCGGCTTCCTCTGCATCGCTCGACGGCGTCTCGGCGTGGCACGTGACGGTGACCGGCTCGCCCTCGTAGGTCGCGTCGACCGCCCACATCCGCCCGCACCCCAGGAGCGTCCGCCACTCCTCGCCGTCCCGCCGGGCGACAGACACCAGGATCTCGTCGGTTTCGGCGTCGCGGCCCGCGTACTCCACGCGGATGAGCTCGCCGTAGACGTTGAGTCCGAACGGCGAGTCGAGGCGCGCCGGGGTCGTGTCGATCCGGCCGGTGGGCCCCTCGACGACGACCTCGATCACCGGGACGTCCTCGTCGGGAGTGGTGAACGTGACTTCGAGGGTCGTTCCGTCGACGGTGACGTCCCGTACGTCGACGTACGAGGCCGAGCGGCCGGTCGCGTCCGCCACCCGGGCTCGGAGCGGTTCCAGGGGGATCCGGACGGAGTCGGGCGAGTCTGCCATCGTTCCCCGACCGTACACCGGGGGAACGTATGACTTCTCCGGCCTCGACCGGCGGGTGGACGGTTCGGCGGCAGGATGAACCGTATGTCGGTATACCAAACCGGTGACCGACCCCGGAGGGACTTACCAGCCGGTCTCGCGGAGCCCGGTCAGCAGCCGGTCGACGTCCGCCGGGGTGTTGTAGACGTGGAGCGACGCCCGAACCGCGTCCGCTGGGTCGGGGAGCGACCGGACCACGACGCCGTACTCCTCGCGGAGCCGGTCGACCGTCGAGTCGGGGTCGTCGACGCGGAGCGTCACGAGGCCCGACTCCGGGGCCGCGGGACTGTACAACCGGTCGGCCGGGACGCCGTCGACGAGTCGTTCCGCGAGGTCGTGGATGTGGGCCTCGACGGTGTCGAGCCCGACGTCCTCGAACAGGTCGATCGACGCCGCGAGCGCGGCGTACGGGGCGGGGCTGGTGGTTCCGACCTCGAAGCGGGCCGCGCCGGATTTCAGCGCGAAGTCGTCGGCCGCGGGATCCTCGACGCTCCGGTAGCCGACGCCGCCGGGTTCGAACTCCCCGACGACGTCGCTGTCGACGTAGAGGACCCCGGCGCCCCAGACCCCGAGCAGCCACTTGTGGCCGGCCATCGCAACTGCGTCGGCACCCCAGTCGGTCACGTCGAGCGGCGTCTGGCCGGGGACCTGGACGGCGTCGACGAGGACGTACGCGCCGGCGTCGTGGGCCTCCTGGACCAGTTCCGCGACCGGGAGGTGGGTGCCGTAGTTCCAGGTCAGCGCGCTCAGACAGACGAGTGTCGCGTCGGAGACGGCGTCGCGGTAGGCGTCGCGGTCGATCCGGCCGTCGGTGGTCGGCACGACCCGTACCTCGCATCCCCGACCCTCCAGCTGCTGCCACGGCAACACCCCCGCCGGGTGTTCGAGGTCGGTCCGGACGATGGCGTCCCCCGGCGCCCACTCGATCGCCCCCGCGATCCGGGCGATCCCGTCGGCGGTGCTCTGTGTCAGCGCGATCTCGTCGGTCCCCGCGCCGAGGAAGTCGGCGACGTCCGCCCGGACGTCCTCGTACAGCCCGAACGCGTGCGGGTACGGCCCGGGGTCGCTCGCCGCCTCCCACTCGTGGGCCTCGATCGCGTTCTGCGCCGCCTCGACGATCCGCCGTGGACTGGGGCCGCTCGCGCCGGTGTTGAGGTATCTCACGTCCTCGAACACCGGCACGGACGCCCTGACGTCTGCTGGCGCGGTCATCGTGCCGTCGTTGGGGCACCGCGCCATATAGAACGTCCGATGCGGTCGGGCGTGTGCTGCACGGCGTATTCGCGCGGGCGCAGGTGCGAGTCGCTTATGTTCCGCTGGAGCGACTGCTCCCACGTGTTCGTGGGTCACGGGCTGTTCGCGTTCGCGCTCGCGGCGCTTGTCGCGGAGCGGCGCGGCTGGCCCGCCCGGCGGGCGTTGACCCTCGGGGTCGCGGCGGGGGCGTTCGCGACGCTGCCCGACGTCGACGTCGTCTACGCCCTGATCGCGATCGACGGCGGTCGGTTCCTGGGCGGCGGGTCGGTCCGGCCGGACGTATTCTGGACCGCCGCAAACTCCGTCCACCGGTCGATGACCCACTCGCTGCTCGTCGCCGCGGTCGCCGGCCCCGCCCTCGGCGCCTGGAGCAGCCGTCGGGGAGTCATCCGCGCGGTCTCGCTCGTCGTCCTCGTCGGGATCGTCGGGGTCGCAGTCGCCGTGAGCGGGCTCTTGGGCGGGATCGTGATGGGCGCGTTCGTGGTCGCCGGGGTGGCGACGGCCACCGCGTGCCGGCGGTGGACCGACCTCCGGCCGGCGGTCGTCGGGGTGGCCGCCACCGCGGGGCTCGCATCGCACCCGTGGGGGGATCTCCTCACTGGCCAGCCGCCGCAGCTGTTCTACCCCGTCGACGCCGGCGCGTTGGGCGGTCGGATCGTGCTCCACCCGGACCCGACGATCCACCTGCTCGGCGCGTTCGCGGTCGAACTCGGGGTCGTCTGGCTCGCCGCGATCGCGGTCGTCCGGGTGACCGACCGGTCGTGGGGCGCGTTCTACGCGCCGAGCGCGCTGCCGGGGGCGGCGTACAGCGCCGCACCGTTGGTGTTGGTGCCGCCGACCCTGGAGGTGTCGTTTCACTTCGTGTTCTCGATCCTCGGGGTCGGACTCATCTGTGCCGGACTGGCGAGATACCGCGCCGTGCCGACGCCGCCGGGGGTGGCGACCGGCGTCGGCGGCGGCCGCAGGTCGTTGTTCGACGCCGGCGTGGCGGGGGTGGCCGGGACCACAGTCGCGCTGGTGGGGTACGTGGCGGTGTACCTCGCGGGGTGACGGAGAGGGCGTCGGCTACCGGGGTAGCGTCCGAAAAATGTCCAGCGGACGACGCTCCGCCGTGCGTTCGTGTACCCCTACCCGAGACGCCCGTCGGTGTCGTCGCCCGTAACCGTACCCTACTGTCCAGCGAAACGAATAAAAATCTTGTGTAAAGTCGCCGGTACCGACCGCGGGACGGCGGCCACCCGCCGACGGAACGGAGCCGTCCGACCGCCTGGTAGTCCGGCGTCAAATATATTACCCCGGTTCGGAAACGATAGCATAGCTATCATATGCAATATCTCTTCGTGGGGGCCGGCCAGGCGGGCACACAGATCGTCGACCAGATCTTCGCACACGACAACATCGACCTGCGCGCGGAGCCGCTGGCGTTCAATTCCACGATCCAGGACCTCGAACGGCTGAACAACGTCCCGCAGGAGCGGTGGTACGGGGTCTCCGAGAGCGAGGGGCTCGTGGAGGGGACCGCACGCGGGTTCGAGGAACAGGTCACGGGCGGGTTCGGCCAGACGCCGACCAAGGCCGACCGGGTGATGCGCCGGAACGAGGGGGAGGTCCACCGGGTGTTAGACGAGGTCTACGAGGGGCTGGAGGCCGACCCCTCGACGCTCCAGTACGCGTTCGTCTTCCTGGGGCTCGGCGGCGGCACCGGGTGCGGGATCGCGCCGCATCTCGCCCGGGAGATCAGGTCGTACGCGAGTTCCGACATGGACATCGTCTCGGTTGCGGTGCTCCCCAACACCAAACTGGTCAACCAGGGCGCACAGGTGGACGACGACGAAGCCGTCAACAACCAGGTCCAGCAGTGCGAGAACGCCGTGTTCGGGCTGGACAACCTGGAGGAGGAGGTCGAGAGCATCCTGCTCGTCGACAACCAGCGGCTCGCGTTGGACGTCGCCGAGAGCAACGAGTACAGCGACTACAACCGGTACGTCGCCGACGCGTTCCTCGACATCGTGTTGGGCGCCGAGCGCGAGCGCACGGATCAGGACCTCGACGTCCAGATGCAGGACGTCGACCTCCAGGACCTCATCCGTTTCATCGACGGCGACGGGTTCCGCGCGGGGTACGCCACGCTCGGCCGGGGGGTCCGGCAGACGGAGTCGTTGCTGGGCTACCTCCTCCCCGGGTCGATCGGCCGACAACCGGTCCGCGAGACCGGCCTGATCGCCGACGCCATCGACAAACAGACCCTCGACGGGTTCTCGCCCGACGACGCCACGAGCGCGGTCGCGGTCGCGCAGGCGCCGGGGTGGTGTTGGAACGAGAAGGCGGTCTCGATCGGGTCGGTCTACGACGAACTCGGCTACTACTGCGCGGACGTCAACGCCGGGTGGGCGGTCACGAACCGGAACCTCGCCTCGGTCACGACCGCGTTCGGGTTCGACCGCGAGGACGTCGACCGGATCGCCGAGATCGAGCGGATCGCCGAACGGGAGGGCTCCGCGTGAG
>CAZIQT010000068.1:0-11482 GCA_964541645.1 uncultured Halobellus sp.
ACGACGACCGCGGTCGCGATCGCGGGTGAGCTCCTGAAGAACGCCGAGGAGCTCCTCGACCAGGACATCCACCCCACCGCGATCATCAACGGCTTCCACCTCGCGAGCCAGGAGGCGCGCTCGGCGGTCGACGAGGCCTCCGAGTCGGTCACGCCCGACGACACCGAACTCCTCAAGAAGGTCGCCGAGACGTCGATGACCGGCAAGAGCTCCGAGCTCGACAAGGAGCTTCTCGCCGAACTGGTCGTCGAGACCGTCGAGGCGGTCACGGTCGAGGCCGACGACGGCTCCTACGTCGTCGACCTCCAGAACGCGAACATCGAGACCCAGACCGGCCGCGGCACCGGCGAGTCGGAGCTCCTCCACGGCGCGGTCGTCGACAAGGACCCGGTCCACGACAACATGCCCTCGGCGTTCGAGCACGCCGACATCCTGCTGCTCGACGAGGCCATCGAGATCCAGGAGACCGACGTCGACACCACGGTCAACGTCGACTCCCCCGATCAGCTCCAGCAGTTCCTCGACCAAGAGGAGAAGGAGCTCCGGGAGAAGGTCCAGAACATCGTCGACGTCGGCGCCGACGTGGTCTTCTGTCAGAAGGGCATCGACGACATGGCCCAGCATTACCTCGCGAAGGAGGGCATCCTCGCGGTCCGGCGGACCAAGAAGTCCGACATCGGCTTCCTCCGCGACGTGGTCGGCGGCGCGGTCGTCTCCGACGTGTCGAGCGTCACCGAGGCGGACCTCGGCCACGGCTCGGTCCGGCGTGACGCCGACGACGAGCTGTTCTACGTCGAGGGCCACGGCGACGAGGCCCACGGCGTGACCCTCCTGCTGCGCGGCTCCACCGAGCACGTCGTCGACGAGATCGAACGTGGCGTCGAGGACGCCCTCGACGTGGTCTCGACCACCGTCTCCGACGGCCGGGTCGTCTCCGGCGGCGGCGCCATCGAGGTCGAGGTCGCCCGGAAGCTCCGGAGCTACGCGAGCACCGTCAGCGGCCGCGAACAGCTCGCGGTCGAGGCGTTCGCCGACGCGGTCGAGCTCGTCCCCCGCGTGCTCGCCGCCAACGCCGGCCTCGACTCCATCGACACGCTGGTGCGGATCCGCGAGGCCCACGAGAACGGCGACGTTCACGCCGGGCTGAACGTGTTCACGAGCGACGTCGAGGACACCTTCGACGCCGGCGTCGTCGAGCCCGCCCACTCCAAGGAACAGGCGCTGTCGTCGGCCACCGAGGCCGCGAACCTCGTGCTCAAGATCGACGACATCATCGCCGCCGACGAGTTGAGCACCTCCGGCGACGGCGACGAGGGCGGCGCCGGCGCCCCCGGCGGCGGTATGGGCGGCATGGGTGGCATGGGCGGCGCGATGTAAGATCGGGTCCGCTCGGGGACCACCCGTTCGCTCCCCTCGCTGCCGTTTCGCACCGTCCGAACTCCCGGTTCGTCCCGGATCGAGACCTCGGAGCCCCGACGCGCCGCCTTCTACCGGAGCGTTCGTCACCGACCCGGTCGTCGCCGGTCGGTCCGCCGGAGCGATGCGCCACGACCCCCGCTCGGGAACCGACGGCGATCGGACCGACCCATCCGTTTCATTATGTGGGGGTTCGAATCGGGGCGTGAATGGAGTGGAAGGGCTCGGGGGATGGAGGAAACGACGGGGTAGTCGTCGAGAACCGAACGGCGGACCCGAAGCACGTCGAGGTCGACTGTCGGACGAGCGACTCGACGGTGTTCTCCGAGGCGGTACGACTCGCCTCCGGAGAGGCCACGTCGTACTCGGACCTCCCCGACCGGACGATCGAGGTGAACGCCCGTGTCGCGGACGGACCGAAGGGCAGGAGCATGTTCGGCCCGGACGCGGTGTCGGGTGCGATCGTGGCACAGATCACCGACGACGACGTGACGTTCGAGACGACCACCGGCCCGTACGATCCCGACACGCGGGACTACACGCCGAGTGACACCGGCCGCGGGGGCGACGACGGCGCCACGAGCGACGCCGCGGCGGCCGGTGACGACGGTGAAGCCGCCCACGACGCCGGCGACGCCACCGGGGAGACGACGACGGAACGACCGACGACGTCCACGACCCGACGGGAGCCGCGGGACCGACCCGCCGCGACGGCCGACCGAGACGCGCACGGAGGGTCGTCGACCACCGAGCCGTCGGGGTCGAGCGCGCAACCGACGCGCTCCCGGTCGGCGGGCGGGACATCGGAACGGTCGGCCCCGGAGCCGTCCGGGGGAGACGACGCGAACACCACCGAACGGACGACGGGCCGTGGGACCGGCGAACGCGTGGCGGAGTCCGGTCGACAGTCGTCCCCGGCTGACACGTCACCGTCGGAAGCCGGCGGACCCGACAGGACCACACCCGACCGGAGCGGGGTAGACGAGTATCTGACCGGCTCGGAGGAGGTCAAGAAGGTGTTGACGGGCGATACCCGGCTCTTCGCGGTGACCGACCGACGGATCCTCGACGTGACGCAGTCGACAACCGCGAGCGGCGCGTCGGTCGAGGACGTCGAGAGTACACTGTTCAGTTACGTGACAGGGGTCGACGTGTCGATAACGGGTCCGACGACGAACGTCGACCTGACGCAACGGGTGCTGGGGGCGGCCGTAGCGATCGTCGGACTCCTCGTCGCCGTCGCGAGCCTCGCGGTGGACGCGGGCGACGTGACGCTCCTCGGGGTCCTCGTCGGGTTGCTCGTGATCGGGGTCGGAGCGTGGATCTACTACAACGCCTCCGAGCGCGTGCCAGGCGGTATCCGCATCACGTTCTCTCACACGGGCGGACACAGGGGAAGCGGCGACAGCTACCTGCTTCCGGAAGGGCAGGGGAACACGGCCCGCGAAGTGGTGCGGCAGCTCGGAACCGCCCACGCGCCCGACCCGGAACCGGAATCGATGGAGGCCACCTCGGCGCCGCCAGCGACGGCCGAGTCCGGCAGTAGGGCAGGGCGCAAGGGAAGCGACCGATGAATCGGCTGCTCGGCGCAGGCCTCGGGGGCGTCAGCGGTGCGCTCGTCGGCCTCGGCCTGTGGCTCTTCGTCGGGATCGTGCTTCCGGCAGGGATCTTGATCGCGCTCGTGTGTGGTGGAGTCGGTGCGCTCGTTGGGTCCCGGTTCGGCGTGGACGAGGACGGAGCCGACGAGGAATTCGGCTCAGTCGAGCAACTGACCGAGGGACGAAACTGAGGGTAGACGAGTCGTTCGGCCGCCCATCCACGTCACCACAACGCCACGGCACCGTCACGACTTAGACGCCCGCCCGCCCACGCTCGGTATGGAGACGGTGTTACTGAGCGGTGACGACGTCCGGGCCCACGCCCCGCTGTCGGCGGTCGTGCCCGCGGTCGAGGCCGCCTTCGCGGCGTTCGCCCGCGGTGACGCGCAGATGCCCGCGAAGTCCTACATCGACCTGCCGGCGTACAACGGCGACTTCCGGTCGATGCCGGCGTACCTCTCGACCCCGGAGTGGGACGCCGCGGGGCTGAAGTGGATCAACGTCCACCCCGACAACCCCGAGACGTTCGACCTCCCGACGGTGTTGGGCACGATGATCTACTCCGACCCCGAGACCGCGTTCCCGCTCGCGATCCTCGACGGCCAGGAACTCACCCAGCTCCGGACCGGGGCGGCGGCGGCGGTCGCGACCGACTACCTCGCGGTCGCCGACGCCACCTCGCTCGGGATCGTCGGGGCAGGGGTCCAGTCGTACACCCAACTCCGCGCCATCTCGCAGGTCCGCGACGTCGAGCGGGTCGTGATCGCCGACCGCGACGCGGAGAAGACGGCGCGGTTCGTCGCCACCTTCGAGGACGAGTTCGACGTGGTCGGGGGGTCGATCGCGGCGGCCGCCGCCTGCGACGTTCTCTCGACGGTCACGCCCGTCGAGTCGCCGATCGTGCCCCGCGAGGCGGTCGGCCCACACACGCACATCAACGCCATCGGCGCCGACGCCGCGGGCAAACACGAACTCGACGACCAGGTGCTGCTGGACGCGAAGCTGGTAATCGACGACTACGAGCAGACCACCCACTCGGGGGAGATCAACGTCCCTTGGAGCCGGGGCGTGCTCGACGACGGCGACATCCACGGGTCGGTCGGCGAGGTCGTGATCGGCGAGACGCCGGGGCGGGTCGACGCCGACGGGATCACCGTCTTCGACTCCACCGGGCTGGCGATCCAGGACGTCGCCGCCGCCCGCGTCGCCTACGAGCACGCCACCGACGCCGACGCCGGCTACGCCTTCGACTTCCTGGGCGTGGCGTGAGGCGGCGGCTGTCGACCGATTCCAGCAGCGTTTATATTACCGCCCCTCTCCCTCGATCCATGCCCTGGGTTCGTGCGGAGTACGCGGGTGCGCTGGCGGTGGTGTCGACGTGGATCGCCGCGTTCGTCCCGTGGAACCTCACCTACTCGCCGGACGTCTCCGGGGGCGCGGTGTTCTTCGTCCGGTTCCCGTTCTTCCAGATCCGGTACGCGTTCGGCGTGGAGCTGACGCGCCGGGTCGCCGCCTCCGACCCCCTCTCGGCGGTCGCGTTCCAGGCGGGCCAGTCGATCCAGGTCGCGTACCGAGTGTGGGCGGTCGGCGCCGGCGTGCTCGCAGTCGCGGTCGCGGTCGCCACTGTCTACTACCGATACGAGGACGCCGTCGAGTCGGGGCCGGTCGACCCCGTCCGGCTGCTCGGCGGGCTACTGGGGCTCTCCGGCCTCGTGCTCGCGGTCGCGACGTACCTGCTCGCGACCCGCGGGTTCCCGGGGGTTCCGGTTCCGGTCGGGGTCGTCGTGCTCCTCGTCTTAGGCGGGGTGTTGCTGACGGTCGACCGGACGTAGCCCTGACGGCGTGGTACTGTGTAGTTAGGTGTGACTTCGCTGTGAACGGTGCGGTGAAGACTTCGGAAGCCCCCGCGCTTTCGACTCCCGGGACTCGCTGCGATCCTCGTCGCTCACTACGTTCGCGCCTGCGGTTCTTACTTCGTCCGGGTTCGTCGAGAGCGCGGCCCCTTCCAGTCCCACCCGAGAGCGGGTTCCCGGCCGGTCGTCGCTTAGCTAAACACTACCGGTCGGGTTCGCCGAACCCTTATCACGGATGGTGGGACCACCGGCCGTGTGCGGTGAGCACTGCCCCACGCCGGGTCGCGGGTGTCCGGCACGTCGGCGTGGGGAGCCGACGTGCCGGCTGTTCGCCATCCGCCGCGGGTCGGTCGATCCCGCCACGACGGGGTCGTCCGGGCTGCCGGAGCGCACCGACTCCCGGGCCCGGAGTCCCACGACCGGCGGCCAACGACGCCGCCGCCCCGCCGCTCGCGTCTCCTGCCCCCGTCGGAGACCCCTGGGCGACAGTATAAGTCGCTCCGCCGAGAACGGTCCGCACTGACACAGAGTATGGCAGGGACGGACCCGAGCGGCGACCGGGGGGTGGCCGACGACGCGGAGCCAGCCGCTGCGCCGTCGGACACGGCCGACCCCTCCGACGACCCGCTCACCGGGACGACGGCTGTCGGCGACGCAGTGCCCGAATCCAACGGGGCGCTCGACGGCCTCCGAACGCGGCTCGAACGGTTCGTGAGCGTGCTTCGCGGCACCTCCATCGACGTCCGGCCGTACCGCCCGGGGGACGGGGTCTTCGCGGAGTTCGACCCCCCACCGGGTGAGGAGCTGATCGACCAATACTGGGTTAACGCGCCGTACGCCTACGTGACGATCACCCACGACGACGAGGAGAGCGAACACTACTACTACGCGGTGGAGCCCGAACTCGACGCGTTCGAACTGGAGCTGCTCGCCCGCGCCAAAGTCGACATCCGGGATCCGCTGCTGTACCGGTCCGACGACGACCCGACCGCGGAAGAGACCCTGATGCGGGAGCTTCGGACGTTGTTGGAGCAGTACGGCGTGAGCGTGTCGATGCGGACGTTCCACGCGCTGCTGTACTACCTCGCGCGGGACTTCCGGCGGTTCGGCCGGATCGACCCGCTGATGAACGATCCGCACATCGAGGACATCTCGTGTGACGGCTACGACCTCCCGATCTTCGTCTACCACGACACCTACACGGACATCGAGACGAACGTGGTCTACAGCGCCGAGGATCTGGACGACTTCGTGATCCGGCTGGCCCAGGAGTCCGGCCGGCACGTGAGCGTCGGCGACCCCGTCGTGGGGACGACGCTGCCGGACGGCTCCCGCGTGGAACTCGCGCTCGGCGAGGAGGTCACCCCGAGGGGGTCGGCGTTCACCATCCGAAAGTACGCCGACGAGCCGTTCACCCCCATCGACCTGATCGACTACGGCACCTTCTCGGTCGAGGAGATGGCGTACCTCTGGCTCTGCATCGAGAACAACAAGAGCCTGATCTTCGCCGGCGGGACCGCCTCGGGGAAGACCACTTCGATGAACGCGGTGTCGATGTTCATCCCGCCGCGTGCGAAGGTGCTGACAATCGAGGATACCCGTGAGCTGTCGCTGTACCACGACAACTGGCTGTCGTCGGTCACGCGCGAGCGCCTCCACGAGGGCAGCGACATCGACATGTACGACCTGCTGCGGTCGGCGCTCCGCCACCGCCCGGAGTTCATCATCGTCGGGGAGGTCCGCGGCGACGAGGCTGTCACGCTGTTCCAGGCGATGAACACGGGCCACACCACCTTCTCGACGATGCACGCCGACAGCATCGAGACCGTCATCAACCGGCTGGAGAACGAGCCCATCAACGTCCCCCGGGCGATGGTCCAGTCGCTCGACCTGCTGTGCGTCCAGACGCTCACCCGGGTCGGCGGCGAGCGGGTCCGGCGGTCGAAGGCCATCGGTGAGATCGGGGAGATCGACCAGCGGACCGGCGAACTCGACTACTCCCGGGCGTTCACCTGGAACGCCGAGACCGACTCCTTCGAACGTTCCGACTCGAGCCTCCTCGACGAGATCCAGCGCGAACGCGGGTGGACCCGGACCGAGCGCAAGCAGGAGATCCGGCGGCGGAAGCGGTTCCTCCAACTCCTCTCGGACGTCGGCACCACCGACTACCGGGAGTTCACCGCCCTGGTCAACGAGTACTACGCCGATCCCGAGCGGGTGATGGACCGGCTCGAAGCCGCCGACCCCCCGGCGGGAGGCGCCGACGTCGGCGGATCCGGAATCTACGACGACGAGGGGGTCGGGGCGGATGGCGGCGGCTGACGGCCTCGCGTACCTCCCGTTGGTCTTGGTGACGCTGCTCGCGCTCCCCGTGGCGCTCCTGCCGGTCAGCGCCCGCGCCGAACTGCTGGTTTCGCGGCTCGCACTCCCGATCTTCGGGGGATACGTCGCGGAGTCGAGCCCGCGGCGCCCCGACCAGATCAGGCGGATGCGCGCGGCGTTCGTTGGGCGGAGCCACCGGGTGTTCCAGTCGCAGACGCTGTTCGTCGCGGGCGTCGCGGGCGTCGTCGGCAGCGTCTACGGGGTCTACCTCGGCGCGGCCGTCCTCCGGTCGCTCGCGGTCGACCCCGAGGTCATCGCTGGGGCGCTGCCGGCCCAGCTGGCGCCGCTCGCTACCCTCGTCGCGGTCTCGGAGCTGTCGCTCCCGTCGCTGTTCGGGCTGCTGCTCCTCGCCAGCGGGACGGTGGGGGTCGGACTCGCGGCGGGCACCTACTGGGGCCGGTGGACGCTCCTCGACCAGCGGGCACGCGCTCGCGGGATCAGGATCGACGCGACGCTCCCGCGGACCGTGGCGTTCGTCTACGCGCTCTCGCGGTCGGGGATGCCGTTCCAGACCGTGTTGCGTACGCTGTCGCGTAACGAGGACGTCTACGGCGAGGCGGCGCGCGAACTCGGGGTCGCGGTGCGGGACATGGACGCGTTCGGGACCGACGTGCTCACCGCGCTGAAGGAGGCCGCCGAGCGGACGCCCAGCGACAACCTGGCGGAGTTCGCGGAGAACCTCGCGAGCGTCCTGTCGTCCGGACAGAACGTCTCTGCGTTCCTCCGCGAGCAGTACGAGCGGTTCCAAGAGGAGGTCGAGGCCCAACAGCGGCAGTATCTCGACCTGCTCTCGACGTTCGCGGAGGTGTACGTCACCGTGCTCGTCGCGGGGCCGCTGTTCTTCATCACCGTCCTGGTGGTGGTTGGGCTCGTGATCCGCGACACGCTGGTGGTGATCCGGCTCGTGACCTACCTCGGGATCCCGCTCGCCACGTTCGGGTTCGTGGTCTACGTCGACAGCATCACCGAGGGGCTCGACGTGGTCAGCCGGAGCGGAGACGACGCGGACGACCCCGACGACGCCGGCGTTCGGCGCCTGATGGACACCGACCGCGAGGGAGGGGCCGCGGACGCCGACGCGCCGGGGGTCGCCGACGGCGGGACCGACCGAGCGCGACGCCCCGGCCACGGAACGGACGCCGAGAACCGGCTGCGGCTCGCGGCCTACGACCGCATCGGGCAGTACCGACGCACCCTCTCGGATCCGGTCGGGGTGATACTCGAGCGGCCCGTCTACTCGCTTCTGGTCACCGGGCCCGTCGGGCTGCTCCTCGCACTCCTGTCGCTCGACGTCTCGTTCGGGGCTGCGGGGGTGAGCCTCCGCGGGACGGCCGTGTCGTCGGCGTCGATCCCGGCCCTCGTCAGGGTCGTCGACGGCCCGATCGTCCAGGTGACGATCCTGGCGCTCCTCGGCATCGCGGTGGCCCACGAGATCCGGAAACGTCGGGTCCGGGCGGTCGAGGCGGAGATGCCCGACTTCCTCGACCGGATGGCGAGCATCAACGAGGCGGGCGCGACCGTGGTGGGAAGCCTGGGTCGGCTCTCCGATGCGGAACTCGGCCGGCTGAGCGACGAGATCGGGCGCGTGTGGCGCGACATCGAGTGGGGAGCGACCGTCGGCGAGGCGATGGCGCGGATGGAGCGCCGGACGGGCGCCCCGACGGTCTCGCGGGCGGTCACCCTGATCCGGAACGCGATGGCCGCCAGCGGCGATATCAGCCCGGTACTCCGGATCGCGGCCGACGAAGCGAAGGAGATCCGCCGGCTGGAACGCGAACGGCGACAGGAGATGCTCACCTACCTCGTGGTGATCTACGTGTCGTTCTTCGTCTTCCTCGGGATCATCGTCGCGCTGACGGTCTCGTTCATCCCCGCGATCGAGTCCGCCGGCGCCGCCGGGGGTGTCGGCGGGGGTGGCGGCGTGGCCGGCGTGGACCCGGGCGTCCTCGGCGGGCTCGGCGACGTCGACACCGCCGCCTACGAGCTGCTGTTCTTCCACGCCGCCGCGATCCAGGGGATCTGCTCGGGGATCGTTGCGGGGCAGTTGGGCGAGGGCAGCGTCTCCGACGGGGTGAAACACGCAACCGTCCTTCTGCTCTTCGCCTACGGCGTCTTCGCGTTCCTGTGAGCGGGCGACGCCGTCCGCCGCGTCCGACGCGGCTTTCCGTCTCCGGGGCCTGGCCGGCGTATGACCGAGGAGCCGACGGGGATGCCGGTCAAGCGGACGTACGACCGGATCGCGGACCACTTCGCGTCGACCCGCGCGTACCCCTGGCCGGAGGTGACCGCGTTCCTCGACCCCGACGACGCCGACGCGGCGTCGCGACTCGACGCCGGCGCGGTCGACGCACTCGCCGGCGGCGCCCGCCCGGCGCTCCGCGGGCTCTCGGGCTACGATTCCGACCTCGAACCCCGGTCGGGCGTCGGCCTCGACCTCGGCTGCGGGAACGGCCGCCACGCGGAGCCGCTTTCGGCGGTTCTCGACCGGGTGATCGGACTCGACGTCAGCGCGGCGCTTCTCCGGACCGCTCGGTCGCGGGCGCGGCAGCGCGGCGCCGACCCGCCGCACCTGCTCCAGGCCGACGCCGCGTCGCTTCCGGTGGGCGCCGGCGCGATCGACGTCGCGGTGTACGTGGCGACGCTGCACCACCTCCGGCCGCGGTCGGCCCGGGTGGCGAGCCTCTCGGAGCTGTCTCGGGTGCTCGCCCCCGGCGGCCGGGCGCTGGTGGGGGCGTGGTCGACGGCGCACGACAGGTTCGACGCCGAGTCGGGGTTCGACACCACCGTCCCGTGGACGCTGCCCGGCGGGGACTCGGTGCCGCGGTTCTACCACATCTACGACTCCGTGGAGTTCGCCGCCGACCTCCGCGCGGGCGGACTCGATCCCGTCGCGACGACGGAATCCAGCGGTAACTGCTACGCGGTGGTCGCCCCCGGCGACTCCGGATCCGAGCCGCCCCCGTGACGCGGGTGGCCGGGCGTGACGCACGCGTGCTCTGCGTTTAAGTTTGCGGAGGTTCTACCGTGCGGTAGAATGAGTGATACGGACGACAGTCACGAGTACGAGGTCGTCGTCGTCGGTGGGGGCCCCGCGGGACTGCAGGCGGCACTGTACACCACGCGGCTCGGGCACGACACCGCAGTCGTCGACCGCGGGGGCGGCCGCGCGGCGATGATGCTCGACACGCACAACGTGATCGGCGTGACCGAGGACGTCTCCGGCAACGAGTTCCTGCAGACGGCACAGGAGCAGGTGCAGGCGTACGGCGGCGACGTCGTCCGTGATCTGATCGTCGACGTCGACCGGACCGACGACGGCCGGTTCCGGCTGGCCGGCAACGACGCGGAGTTCCTGGCCGACCGGGTCGTGCTCGGGGTGGGGTTCAGCGACGAGCGCCCGGACCCGCCGCTCCCCAGGACCGGCAAAGGGCTCCACTACTGCCTCCACTGCGACGCGTACATGTTTGTCGACCGCCCGGTCTACGTGATGGGGACCGGCGAAGCGACCGCCCACGTCGCGATGATCATGCTCAACTTCACCGACGAGGTGGACGTGCTCCTTCGCGGGGAGGACCCCGAGTGGAGCGACGAGACCGACGAACAGCTCCGGGCGCACCCGGTCGACGTCGTCGAAAGCGAGATCTCGGGGATGAACAAAAGCGACGACGGGTGGCTGGAGTCGTTCGAGTTCGAGGACGGGTCGGTTCGTCAGTACCGCGGCGGGTTCGCGATGTACGGCTCGGACTACAACACTGACCTCGCGGTCCAGCTCGGGTGCGAGTTGAACGACGACGGCACGGTCGCCGTCGGCGACAGCATGGAGACCAGCGTCGAGGGGGTCTACGCCGTCGGCGACATCACCTCCGGCCACAACCAGATCCCGGTCGCGATGGGGAAGGGCGCCCAGGCCGGCATCGACATCCACTACGATCTGCGGGAGTTCCCGCGGGACCTGGAGACGATCCGCGCGGCGGGCCCGGTCGGCGCCAACGAGGTGCCGGGGATCGGCGAGCGGGTCCACGCCGCCGCCGCGGCGTTCGAGGAGGCGCGGGCGCCGCCGATCGAGACGCCGACCGCGGAGCCCGCCGACGACGACTGACCCCGGCGCGGCGAAGGGTAACTTCCTTATCCGGGCGTCCGGAACTGGCATGTGACGGCACGCGCCGATGGTCTAGTGGTAGGACCTGAGCCTTCCAAGCTCATGGCCCGGGTTCAAATCCCGGTCGGCGCATC
>CAZIQT010000069.1:0-11478 GCA_964541645.1 uncultured Halobellus sp.
ACGGCGAGTCCGAACAGCAGCTGCGCGAGATCTTCGAGGACGCCACCGAGGAGTCGCCGTCGATCATCTTCATCGACGAACTCGACTCCATCGCGCCCAAACGCGAGGACGTGACCGGCGAGGTCGAGCGCCGAGTCGTCGCCCAACTCCTCACGATGATGGACGGGCTGGAGACCCGCGGCCAGGTGGTCGTGATCGCGGCGACCAACCGCGTCGACTCCGTTGACCCCGCGCTCCGTCGGCCCGGGCGGTTCGACCGCGAGATCGAGATCGGCGTCCCCGACGAGGTCGGTAGAAAAGAAATCCTCCAGATCCACACCCGCGGGATGCCGCTGTCGGACGACGTCTCCCTCGGCCACCTCGCCGACGAGACCCACGGGTTCGTGGGTGCCGACATCGAGTCGCTGACGAAGGAGGCCGCGATGAAGGCGCTTCGGCGGTACCTCCCGAAGATCGACCTCGACGAGGAGGACATTCCGCCCAGCCTCATCGACCGGATGATCGTCAAACGCGAGGACTTCGAGGGGGCGCTCGGCGACGTGGAGCCCTCCGCGATGCGGGAGGTGTTGGTCGAGCTCCCGAAGGTGTCGTGGGACGACGTCGGCGGGCTCGACGAGCCGAAACAGACGGTCAAAGAGAGCGTCGAGTGGCCGTTGACCTCCCGCGCGAAGTTCGACCGCATGGGGATCGACCCGCCGAAGGGGGTGCTGCTGTACGGCCCGCCGGGCACCGGCAAGACCCTGATCGCGAAGGCGGTCGCGAACGAGACCAACGCCAACTTCATCTCCGTGCGGGGCCCGCAGCTGCTGTCGAAGTGGGTCGGCGAGTCGGAGAAGGCCATCCGCCAGACCTTCCGGAAGGCCCGGCAGGTCGACCCGACGGTGATCTTCTTCGACGAACTCGACAGCCTCGCGCCCAGCCGGGGCGGCGAGACCGGCAACAACGTCTCCGAGCGCGTGGTCAACCAGCTCCTGACCGAACTCGACGGGCTGGAGGAGAGCGGCGACGTGATGGTGATCGGCGCCACCAACCGCCCGGACATGATCGACCCCGCACTGATCCGGTCGGGGCGGTTCGACCGGCTCGTGCTCATCGGCGAGCCCGACGAGGAGGGTCGCGAACAGATCCTGAAGATCCACACCCGCGACTCGCCGCTGGCTCCGGACGTGAGCCTCCGGGAGATCGCCGAGCGCACCGACGGCTACGTCGGCTCGGACCTGGAGACGATCGCCCGCGAGGCCGCGATCGAGGCGCTTCGGGACGACCCCGACGCCCGTGAGGTCGGGATGCAGCATTTCCGGCGGGCGATGGAGTCGGTCCGGCCGACGATCACCGACGACCTGATGGACTACTACGAGGAGATGAAAGACCAGTTCAAAGGTGGCGGCGGCGAGTCGTTCGCGGAGCGCCGCGGCGGCCGGATCGGCTTCCAGTAAGATCGCAGCCGCAAGGCCCGGGCCAGGTCTCCAGGCGTACTCCCTACCGCACGACGGTCACCGGCACGGGCGACCGCCTGACGACGCTCTCGGCGACGCTTCCGAGCACCAACCGCGAGACGCCCTTCCGGCCGTGGCTCCCGACGACGACGTGGTCCGCACCCACGGTCTCGGCCGCCTCGACGATGGTCGCCGCCGGGCGTCCGACCTCGGTCATCGTGTCGACGTCGGGCGTCGCCCCGCCTCCCTCGCCGTCGCGCGCCGCGACGAGCCGCGCCCGGCGCTCGGAGAGCAGATTCGTCGCGTTCTCCGTCGCGCTTCGGTACCACGCCTCCGACCCGCTCGGAAGGATCCCGGCGTCGTAGCCGGCCTCGACCGGATCGATGACGTGCAGCAGCGTCGTCCGCGGCTCGGCCCACTCGGCGGCGACGAACTCGACTGCGCGCTCCGAGCAGTCGGAGCCGTCGACGGCGACGAGCACGTGGGTCGGCATACCCGAGCCTACGGCGCCGACGGCTAAAAAACGCGGCTGCCGTCGCGGTTGCCCGCGCTACTCGCCGTGTCGCGTGAGGCAGGTCGGCAGCCCCGTGAGCTCCACGGGTTCGGAGTTGTCCGGGGAGTAGACCACGAACTGCCCGGTCTCCATGTACGGCACCTTGTCCTCCAGTGCCGGCGGGATGTTCACGCTCTTGATCGCGTCCTCGTCGCCGAGGTTGAGCACGAGCCGGGTGTTGACCTGCTTGAACACCGGCTCGGCGATGTCCTGTGGGTCCTGGGTGACCAGACACAGCCCCAGCCGTTCCTTCCGGCCCTGTTTCGCGGCCTCGGTGAACTTCGAGATCACCTTCCGGGCCTGGACGGTGTCGGCGTCCGAGAGGAAGTTGTGCGCCTCGTCCATCCCCAACAGCACCGGGGTCTGCTTGATCCGGTCGGAGTCCGGCGTGTTCGAGAGCTTGTCGTCGATCAGCAGGCTCGACACCGCGAGCACGAACACCTCCTTCGCCCGCGACGTCGAGAGGTGGTACGTCGGGATCACCGTCAGCCCGCCCGGCCGGACCAGCTGGTGGTCGAGCTCCGTGATCGGGCGGGCGGACTGGTCGAAGACGCCGTCGGGGACGCCGTGGACCCGGCGTTTGACCGCGTCGAACGTCGCCTCGTGGACCCGGCCGGACTCGTCGAGCTCCTCCCGCAACGCGGGGTTGTCGAGGAACGTCAGGAACTCGTCGTAGGTGCCGCCGTCGCCGTACTCCCGGAAGAAGCGGTGCAGGAGGTGCACCAGGGCGGGGTACTGGTTCTCGTTGAGGCTGCTGCCCGCGACCAGCCACGGCCGGTCGGCGGCCATAGAGAACGGGATCGTGAACTCCAGCCGTTCCGCGCGGTGGCCGTCGCCGCCGTAGGGCACGCCGTCCTCCTTCGGCACCAGGGCGATGGTGTCGTCGTGGCCGCCGTGCGCGATCGACTCCCGCTCGTACCGCCGGGCGGTGGCGTCGTCCATCCCGGGGTTGTCGTCGTGCATCTGGGCGTACTCGTCCTGCGGGTCGAACTGGACGACCGCCAGCCGGGCGTCACGGCCGTCGTCCATCCGGTAAGTGCGGTCCCCGGCGAGCAACTGCCGGAGGAGGTTCTTGGTGGCGTGGGTCTTCCCCGATCCGGTGCCGCCGGCGACCAGCGTGTGTCGGAACACCAGCGGCTCGCCGCCGTCGTCGCCGTCCCGGAGTCGGTAGTCGATGGTGGGCGGCGTCGCCGCGGTCCGGACGGTCTCGCCGCCGACCGCGAGGTGGCCGAGGAAGATCCCTTCGCCGGGGATGTCGAGGCCGGTCTTGATCTGGTCCGGGTCCGTGGCCTCCGCGACGACGGCGCCCGGCTTCGGTACCCGGTCGACCATCCGGCGTTTCAGGCTCGACGCGTCGCCGCCGACCGCCGCGGCCGCGTCGTCGTCGCGGTCCTCGAACAGCACCGCCAGCGGCTCCAGCGACGCGACGAACTTGTAGTCCCGCTCCTCGAAGTCGTCCCGGCGCATCGCCCGACGCGCGTGGATCTCGGTGGCGTCGTCGGTCCGGAACTCCTGGGCGTACTCCAAGGCGGTGATCCGCGCGAAGAGCAGCTCGTCGTCGGGGTACGGGACGAGCAGGTACTTCCCCAGCCTGACGGTCTCGCGGTTGTTCGCGGTGACGTACGCACGAAGCGAGGTGTCGTCGCCGTCCTCGGCGACGCGGAGCCCTTGGGAGACCGCGATCGCGCCGAGTCCCCGGTCACGGCCCGCGGGGTCGGCGTCGTAGCGTTCGTACTCGACGGCGGCGCCGGAGTCGTCGCCCCCGTCGCCGACCTGTCCGGACGCCGCTCGCCCGTCGGAGGGCGCCCCGCCGTCCTCCGCTGCGTCCCCGTCGTCGTCCCGTCCGGACGGCCGGTCGCCCGATCCGGGCTCGAAGTCGCCGAGGTCCATTCTACCGCACCGTGTGTCGGCGACGGGTAAAACCCCTCGGGGCGCGGTCGTCCGGTCCGTTCGGGCGGCCCGCCCGCGTCGTTCCCACGAGCTGACACTCACCGCACGTGTTTAGATGCGTTCCGCCCCGAACACGAGGTATGAGCTACCAGAACGTGCTGATCCCGACCGACGGCAGCGAACAGGCGGCGAACGCGGTCGAGGAGGGAATCGACCTGGCGACGGCGGTGGGAGCGACCGTCCACGTCCTCCACGTCGTCGACGAGTTCGAGGCGAAGGTCGTCCCGATCACCGGCGAACAGGAGGCGAAACGCGAGGAGTACGTCGAGTACGGCGAGCGGATCGTGGGCGAGGTCGCGGACTTGGCGGCCGAGGCGGGGCTCGACGTCGTGACGACGGTCGAATCCGGGCTCGCCCACGAGCGGATCCGGGCGTACATCGCGGACAACGGGATCGATCTCGTGGTGATCGGCTCCCGTGGCCTCGGCGGGGTCGAGGAGATGCTCCTGGGCAGCACCACCGACAAGGTGATTCGGACGGTCGACGTGCCCGTCACGGTCGTGTACAAACCCCCCACGGGGACGACGGCGTGGATGCTGCCGTCGGCGGCGGACACGATCCACCGCTGAGGCGTCGGCGCGGGGACACACGACCTGACGGCCACACACCGGCTGTCGGCAGCCACGCGTTCGCCTCCGGTCGCCACCCCTCGACCGCCGGCCGTCGATCGCCGACGCACAACCCGCACCACGCCGACCGGCTCGGCCTCCCCGCCCGGCGCCGCGTTCCGACGTACGTTTATGCGTGATCACGCGGCCACCGGCGGTATGCAGTGAGTTCCGCCCCGCGTCGGGCCGCGGGCGTCCGGCACGTCGGCGCGGGGACGACGTCGTGCCGGCTGTTCGCCACCTCCACCGCCGGACGCCTTTTGTCGTCACGGGCGCAACGCGTAGTATGTTACTCGTACGCGGCCACGCCGGCGGAACCGCCCTGACCGGGACGGTGTTCGAGCGCGGGGAGTCGGCGCCGTCCTACAAGGGCGCCCCCGACGAGGACGCCCCCTACGTCTGGGTCTGCGACGCGTTCTACGAGGTCGAAAGCGGCGGCTCCGCGACCGAGATCGACGGCACGACGAAGCGCGTCGCCTTCGAGTCGCCGATGCCGCGGGGGTTCGAGACGCGCGAGCAGGCGGTCGAAGCCGCGAAAGCCCACGTCCGGACGCAGTTCGCCCGCGTCGGCGTCGCGGAGTCCGACGTGCGGATCGAGGTCATCAAGACCGAGCCGGGGTCCGAACGACAGTGACCGTCGAGCGACGGCTCGAGGATCTCACTCCACCTCGCCCCACCGGACGTCGTCGTAGCGTCTGACCTCGTCGGAATCGAGCGTCTCGGCGAACCGCGTCCGGAGCGCGGACTTCTCGGCGGCGCTGATCCGCGCCAACCCGTCCGCCTTCGCGACGGCCTCCGGGGGGCCGCGGCGGGCAGCGACCTCGCCGAGGATCTGCTCGGCGATCGCCTCCCGGACGTCCGGGTCGCGGGCGAACGCGTAGGGCGTCTCGACCCGGTAGAGTACGTCGGTCCGAGGCTCGTACACCGCGAAGAAACACGTCTCGTAGAGCGCCGGGTCCAGCCGCCGCTCGACGCCGTAGGCGTCGCCGTCGGCCGCGACCGTCGCGTCGACCCCGCCGCGGGAGACGAACCAGCTGGTGAAGGTGAGTTCGTCGGTCCGCCTGTTCTCCGGCCCGTGGCTCCGGTCGGCGTCGTCGGTCCGGCGCTCCAGCAGCCGGGTGAACAGCGCGGTGTCGTCGGTGTACGGCACGTCGATCCCGCGGTCGCCCTCCCGCAGCGTCCCGACGATCCGCTTCGAGGCGGGGTTCTTCACGAACCCGCACAGCGGCACGTCGCGCTCGACGAACGACTCCACCAGCCGGACGTAGTTCTCGACGATCGAGCGCGGCTGGAGCTCCTCGGCGAGCGCCCGGAGCTCCGCGTCGCGGTCCCGCCAGTTGAGGAGTTCGACCGGATACAGCGGGCCGTCGAGCACGAGCAGCTCCGACACCGCGTCGGCGTGTTCCAGGGCGTGGGCGCTCTCGGCGAGGTACAGCGCCAGCGCGTGGACGATCCCCTCGGCGTAGCGGTTGACCCGCGGCACCTGGAGCACCCGCCACCGGCAGTACCCGTCGTCGACGGCCCGCCAGGGCTCGTCGAGAGCGGCCGTCTCGTCGTTGACGTGGGTAGCGGCGACGATGCTCCGGCTGCGGTGGAGCTCCAGGTCCGACGGCGCGGCCGCCATCGCGGCCTGTGCGACGTCGACCACCAGCCCGTTCTTGAACGTGGTGGGGTTGATGGTCCCCGAGTCGAGCCCGTGGGTGGTCCCGAACGGGGCGTCGGCGAGCGCGACGTCCTCCGCGTCGACGGCGCGGAGCCGCTTGTCGCCGACGGGTTCGAGCACCGCCCGCCCGTCGGGGCCGTACAGCGGGTCGAGGAACTCCGCCCACACCCGCGCCGCCACGTCGACGTGGTCGGTGTCGTCCACGCTACGCGCGAGGTACGCCGCGAGGTCCGCGATGCTGTCGACGTGGACGGGATCGAGTGTCACGTCACCGTTCTGGTGACGCGACGAGAAAAGTCATACGTCCACGCGACCTACCGCCGGGCGTGACGATCACCGCGGTGGGGTTCGACCTCGACGAGACGCTCGCGGTGCCCGCACGCGACCGGGCGACGATCCTCGACGACGCGGTCGCGACCGTCGACGGGCCGCCGCTGACCCGCGCGGGGTATCTCGACGTCCACGGCCGGAACCTCACGAGCGACACGCGGGAGCCGATCTTCGCGGCGCTGCTCGACGCCCACGACGCCGACGTGGATCCGGCACGGCTCGCGGCCGCCTACCGCCGGGAGATCGCCGCGGCGCTCGCCCCGGTCGACGGCGCCGAGGCGTTCCTCCGCCGGCTCCGCGGCACCTACCGCGTCGGGCTGCTCACCAACGGTCCGACCGTCGCGCAGCGCGACAAACTGACAACCCTGGGGTGGACCGACCTCTTCGACGCCGCGCTGGTGACCGGTGACCTCGACGCGGGCAAACCCGATCCAGACGCCTTCACGGCGCTCCTCGACGCCCTGGAAAGCGACCCGAGCGAGACCGCCTACGTCGGCGACGACGTCGACGCCGACATCGCGGGCGCGGCCGACGCCGGGCTGGTGCCGGTGCAGGTGACGTTCGACGGCGGGCCGCCGCCGTCGCCCCGGGCGGTCGCCCACCTCCCGCGGGACCGACTCGTCGCGGAGCTCCCCCGGCTCCTGACCGACCTGTAGCGGTCGGGCTACGCCGACGCGACGGCCCGGAGCGCCGAGAGCACCCACTTCACCTGTGCGCCGTCCGCGACGAACACGAGCGTCCGCGGCGGCTCGACCGCCTTCGGCCGGACCCGGAGCCCCGCCTCCCGGGCGGCGTCGGCGGCCACGTCGACCGCGCGCTCGAACTCCACGCGAACCCGATCGGGGTGGACGAACACCGACGCGACGCGGTCGCCGTCGGGGTCGCGTTCGATCCCGTAGGCGAACGCGCCGTCGGGCGTCGGCTCGGTCTCGGGGTCGGCGTCCGTGACCGACAGCGCGCCGAGGGGGCCGTCGTGACCTGTCACCTCGGACGCCAACAACTGCGCGATCCGACGGCCGTCGGTCAGCCGATTTTCGACCATACCCGCGGTTGTCCGGACGGGCTGAAGAACGCTCCGCTCGGCGTCAGCCGTCGACCCGGTCGGCGGCGTCGCGCGCCGCGTCGCCGACGTCGACGCCCTGCCGGAGCGCGTACAGCGCCGCGGCCGCCTCGACCGTCACGTCCAGCCGGCGCTGGCGCTCGTTGATCGCGGCGACCGCCGCCCGCTTGTCGTGGCCCGCAGCCACCAACGCGTCGAGGATCCGCTCGAAAGTCGACTGCTCCCGGAGGATCGACTCGTCGGGCTCGTACTCCTCCGGGACGGTCACCGCCGGCGGATCGAACCGCGCGGCCACCTCGCCGTCGACGCGCTCCACCAACCCGCGCCCCGCGGCGACGTCGATCAGCCGCTTGGCCTGGTCGGGCGAGAACCAGCTTCGGTCGAGCGAGAGCGCGACCACGAACTCACCCTCCCCCAGCCGGGTCGTCCCGCGCTGCTTGAACGGGACGGCGACGGCCACCTCGAGACTCATACCGGGGGTACGGACGGCGACCCACAAGAGCCTCCGGGTTCGTCGCGCCGCTTCCCTCAGCGCGGCTCGGCGTCGACGGCGGGTGCGCCACGGGGCTCCCCGCCGATCTCGATCGGATGCGCGCCGTCGGCGCCCGGTTCGGGGTCGCCCGCGCCGGCCGCCGGGAGCACCACCGTCGCCCCCGCCAGGATCGGCGCCACGAGCCCCGCCACCACGACTGCCGGGTCGGTCAGCGGCCCCCGGAGCACCACCGCCGTTCCGGGGCCGATCGCGGCGTCGTCGACCACCGCCGCGGCCGTGGCGAGGGCCTCGCCGTGCGTGTACGTGCGGCCGCCACCCACGAACAGGGGGTCGTCGGCGCCGACGGACACGGGGTGGACCGCGGGATTCTCGCTCCAGACCTCCGCCTCCCAGTGCGTCACCGAGGGGTCACTCGGCGGGTCGCCGTAGACCGCGAGGTGGTGTCCCGGCGGGCGGTCGAACTCGGCCTCGCGGGTCGCGGGCGCGACCGTGACCCGCGGTGGCTCCGGCCCCTCGTCCCCGAAACGCGTCACCGCACCCAACTGGGCCGCCCCGTAGAACGTCAACACCGGCTCGGGGACGTGTTCCGACGCGATCCGCACCTCGTCGCCGGGGCGCACCCCGAGGTGTCGGAGCACGTTCCCGGCCTGATACGAGGTCGTGATGAAGTCGCGGTAGCTGTACGTGCGGCCGGATCCGCGGGCCCGGAGCGCCAGCCCCGCGGTTCGGCGGTCGCGGGCGACGGCGTCGCCGAGGGCTCGGGGGTCGGCACACCGCGCCGGAAACTCGCCGTCGGGACCGGGGTCGCGAGCGGGCGTCATATCCGGCGTTCCGTCGGCACGACGCAAAACGGCGTCGGCCGGTCGCACCCCGCCTCAGGGTGCCCCGGCGACGACCAGCGTGCTCGCCGCCTCGGCGTGGAGCCGCCGGCTCGACCCGGGGTCGACCCGGACGGCGTCGCCGGGCGCCATCGCGACCTCCTCGTCGTCGACGACGAGCGTCACGTCGCCGTCGGCGAGGTAGTAGACCTCCTCGTGGCCCCGATCCCCGTGGTCGTGTTCCATCCCCGACCACCCGGAGTCGACGTCGACGACGGTGACGCCGAGGTTCTCACAGCCCAGCGTCTCCCGGAGGAAGTACATCCCGTCCGCGCGTTCGTTGCCGTCTGCGTAGTTGGCTTTCGAGTAGGACATCGGCTGGTAGTACGCGCGGCTCCGAAATGAACGTATGGGGTGCGGTCACACGCCTTCCGACCACGGGTTAATTGCCGCTCCCGCCCGTCTGCACGGGCATGCCGGAGCGCTTCAGCGTCGTCGACCCCTCGACGGTCGACTCCGAGCCGTTCAACACGTGTGACACCGCCGTCCGGAAGCTGACCGACCCGCTGGGGGCGACGGAGCTTCGAGTGAACCAGGTGCGCGTCGGCCCCGGCGAGGTCACCACGCCCCACACCCACGAGTCCGACGGGGACACCCCCGGTCAGGAGGAGGTCTTCGTCGCGCTGACCGACGGACAGATCGCGATCGAGGGGTCGGTACACGACGTCGCCGCGGGGAGCGTCGTGCGCGTCCGCCCCGACGTCGAACGGAACCTGCTGAATCGGACCGACGACGCCACCCACGTCTGGCTGGCGGTCGGCGCGCCGCCGGTCGGCACCGTCGACGACTTCGGCGGGTACGTCGTGCGCGAGGAGTGAGTCCGTCCCCGGCCGTTCAGGCCGACGAGGCGCTCAGAACGGCAGCAGCGCCCGCAACTGCGAGAGGATCCCGCCGCCCGACGCCCGGTACTCCTCCAGAACGGGGTGTAATGCGTCCAGCAACTCCCGCTGGGTGTCGAACCGGGTCGCACGGACCGCGCCCAGCGCCTCCGAGAGCGCCACCGTGTTGCCGTTCGCGTCGTACGGGATCGCGGGGTCGTTGAGCGCGCGCACGACCTCGTCGGCGGTCGCGGGAAACGTGAGATCGGACTCCGAGAGGTACGGCGAAAGCGCCGCGATGCCGAACTCCAGGGAGTCGGGCTCGTCGCCGTCCTGCTGCGGTGGTCTGACAGCCATCGAAACTTGATACGGCTGCGAGGAAAGAAAAACCCCCGGCTCCGAGCCGACGACTGCGACCCCCGGCGGCGCCGCCCGCGGCGGCCGCTACCGCACGCCGAGTCCGCACTGTTTTGTCCGCGGGTGCCCTCCCCGGAACCGATGACCGACTACACCACGGTGTCGATCCCGAAGGACCTCGCCGACCGCGTGGACGAGACCATCGAGGGGACCAGCTTCTCCTCCACCAGCGACTTAGTGCGGTTCCTCCTCCGGAGCATCGTCATCCAGTACCAACGAGAGGGCGAACTCACCGAAGCCGAGTTCGAGGACATCGCGGAACAGCTCACCGACCTGGGGTATCTGGACCGGTAGCCTCACTCCACGAGCGTCTCCGGCGGCGGCTCGGCGTCGAGCACGTCGAGGTCGAGCCGCCGGTCGTTCCGGTCGAAGGCGGCGACGGCGTCGGTGTCCCACGGCGGCACCGCAACCACCACGGCGGCCGCGAAGGTGTCCTCCCGGGTCGCTTCCAGCCGACCGTTGGCGTGCGAGACGAACCGGGCCCGCCCGCGGCCCGCCGGCGTCCCGAGGTCGACGCCGAAGACGGCGTTGACCGACCCGCTGGTCTCCGGGAAGTAGAAGTGCGTCAACACCGGCGTCTCCCCGTCGAGGTCGGGATCGATCCCGGCGTCGAACTCCCCCGCCGGCGTCGACGCGAGCACGACGCTGATGTCGTCGGGGTCGGCTTCGGCGGCCATCTCCAGGAGCGCTTCGAGGAGGCCGCGGGTGATGTACACCACGACCTGGCGAAGGGTGGCACGACTCAAAACACCGTCGGACGGCGGCTGGGGGACCACGAACACGGGGCGTCGGTGGAGGGGATGCGTCAGCAGGGTGCCCGGTCGGACGCCGCCGATCCGGAGGGGGCAGGGGGGGAGAGGGGAGCGTCCGGATCGGATGCGTCGGTGGGGACCGAATCGCGGGCGGCCCAACCGGGGCGGTTACACGTACCGACGGCTCCGATGTAAACCCGACTGAGTCTCAAAGACGCGTTTTAGTCACCGGCGGTTCGCCGGCAGAAGCAGCAACGCCCCGGGGATCGACAGCGTCGCGAGCTGGAGGGGGTTCTCCCGGATGTCGAACTCCGGATCCAGCGGCTGGCTCTGGACCTCGGTGATCCGGAGCGACGAGTAGTAGACGATCACGTGGGTGAGCACGTAGCCGACGACGAACGGAACCAGAAGCGAGAACCGGATCCCGAGGCCGGCCAGCACGTCGAACCCGATCGCCGTCGCCGACGCCACGGCGAGGAAGTCGCCGAGTTGGAGGGAGACGCCGGTGAACGCCGTGATC
>CAZIQT010000070.1:0-11463 GCA_964541645.1 uncultured Halobellus sp.
TTCACGGTCCAACGACCGAACTGGCCGGGATGAACTGAAATGGCGGGGCGCTGAGCCCCTGCTGTCCTACCGGTATTTACGTTCGTAGTGTGAGCCCGAAATATGTCCAGACACTGGGGGTTGTCACTGCAGGCGCGAGTACCGCTAGCCGTCTGGGCGCTCGGAGTCGTCGTCATACTCTTGATTGCATACGAGGTGCTACGGATGTCCGAAACGGAACTGGTCGTGTTTGCAACTGCCGTGGTCTTCGGGTCGTTCTTTGGGGTGTTTCTGCCGCTCTGGCGACGTTCACCGGAGGACTGGAGGCGAAGCTGAAGTTCGCTGATTTGGACTGTCTGGTCAGTTCGAGATGAAACGGGAAGGCTCGTCGCGGTAGAGTCGTACTCCGTACTGAGCGATCCAGGGAGTCACAACCGGCGCTTCGATCGTTCTCCGACACACTGACCGAACCGTGTAGTCACGTGAGTCAGTCCGACCGCTCCCGCTCGGCGATGGTGGCCGCGATCAGGTTTCGCATCCCGCGTCTGAGCCGGCCGCTCGTCGCCGTCGACGACAGCCCCATCCGGTCGGCCACCTCGCCGAGGGAGATGTCACGGGGTTCGTTGAAGTACCCCTCCGAGAACGCGAGCTGGAGCGCCGCCCGCTGTTCGTCGGTGAGCCCGTACGACGACTCCCCGCCGGCGTCGTCGTTGCTGTAGATCTCGACGATGTCGAGGGCGATGTCGTTGGCGATCGCGTACTCCCAGATGGCGTTCAGCGCCGCGCGATCCGGCAGCAGGAGGTGGACCAGCCACCCACCGTCCTCGGTCTCGGTGTGGACCAGGAACCCGTTCTCCTCGGTGACGATGCTGCTTATCAGCCGGGTCTGTGGGGTGTGTTCGATGTAGTAGATCGCGGTGTCGTCGGTGCGGTCGATCAGTTCGAACGCCTCGACGGTCGCGTCCTCGGCGAGCGTCGCTTCGAGCTCGTCGGCGTCGTCGTACTCGACGAGGAACGGGAAGTACGTCGAGCCCGGATCGGTCGTCCCCTGGGTCATGACGCGGATCTTCACGCCGTCGAGCGCCCGGAGCGTGGGGACGAGCGAGAGGTACTCGTGCTCGATGTGGACTTTGGCTGTGATCGACATGGCTTCGGTGGCAGCCGGAACGGCGTCGGACCGGGATCGGCGCGGGCGGCCGGGGTGACGCGACGACTGTCTTGCAGACGTGTTCGAACCCCGCCGGTGTTATACTGTCGATCGACGCGCGGGGGACCGCCCGACCGCGGCGGGCGGCCGCGTCCTCACGCCGACGCCGGGTCGTCCGGCGCGGGAACCGAGGTCGACTCCCGCCGGTTCTTCAGCGCGAGGGCGAGAAACAGCACGAACCCGGCGGCCCGGAGTCCGAGATCCAGGAGGAGCGCGTTCACCGACACCGAGACCCCCACGACCCCGAGCACGTCGAACACCGACGTCGAGAGCAGCCGCGGCGCCATGAGCAGCAGCGAACTCAGCGCGAAACCGATCCGTTCGGTGCGGTTGACCTCGGCGTAGAGCGTGCCGATGACGGTGGCGCCCAGCGCCACCACGCCGAGGAACATCCCGACGACCGGGACCAGGATCTCCGGGACCGAGTACGACAGCTCCGCGAGGTCCCCGAAGTTGACGACGCGGAACCGTTCCCGAAGCGGCAGGTCGGCGGCGCCGGCCTTCTCCCGCAACAGCACGATGCCGGGGGCGAGCACGAACGCGAAGGGCACGATCGCCTTGTTCAGCGAGAGCGAGAACGCCTTCACGCCCGTCTGGAACGGGTCGGACTTCGCGACCCCGCTCGCGGCGTAGGCCGCGACCGCCACCGGCGGGGTGATGTCCGCGATCACCCCGAAGTAGAGGATGAACAGGTGCGCCGCCAGAAGCGGGATCCCGAACTCCACGAGCGGCGTCGCGAGCATCGAGATCAGGATGATGTACGTGACCGTCGTGGGCATCCCCATACCGAGGATGATGCTCGCGATCGCGGTCACGACGAGCATCACCACGATCGACCCGCCGGACAGCGCAAGCAACAGCGAGGTGAGGTTCGGCCCCAGCCCCGACACCGAGATAACCCCCGGGATGATCCCCGCCGCGGCGACCGCGATCACGACCGGGACCGCGGTGCGGGCGCCCTCCTCCATCGACTTCACCACGAAGGTGCCGACCCGGAACAGTTGGTTGTCGCCGAGGTCGTCGCTCACCCGCGATCCCGTCGCCGTCGCGGTCTCCTGGACCGTGGGGTTGAGGTTCAGGAACGCCGCCTGGACGTCGGGGTTGGCCGCCATCGTCACCACGCCTGCGAGCATGGCGTACCACCCGATCCGGGGGCCGACGATCGCCGCGGCCTCGGCGACCGGGAGCCCCGCCCCGCCGGCGCCGCTCAACAGGCCCGTGACGGCGACGCCGGCGACGACGTGGCTCAGCAGGTCCGCACCCGTGATGACCGCGAGCGACCCGACGAGGAATCCGCGGGTCTCACGGCTGTAGGCGGCGATGAACGTGACGAGCGCGACCAACGCCACCAGGGTGAACCACGCCGACCGCGACACCGACAGCCGCTCGACGATCAGGTAGTACAGAAGCAGCGCGATCGGGACCAGGTAGAACCACCCGTTCGTGAGGTGACCCAGGATCGAGGGGGTGTCCTCGCCCTCGATCCCGCCGATCCCCTGCTGGACGGCCTTCAGGTGCACCATCACCCACACCCCGAAGAAAAACACGATCGCGGGGATCGTCGCGAGGACGATGATGTCGGCGAACGGCGTGGCGGTGTACTGGACCATGAGGAACGCCGCCGCGCCCATGACCGGCGGGAGGATCTGTCCGCCCGAGGACGCCGACGACTCCACCGCCCCCGAGAACTCCGGGGAGTAGCCCGACCGCTTCATCAGCGGGATCGTGAACGCGCCCGTGGTGACGGTGTTCGCGATCGACGACCCCGAGATCGTCCCCATGAACCCGCTGGCGAGGATGCTGGCCTTCGCGGGGCCGCCCTTCCGGTGGCCCGTCGCGGCGTACGCCAAGTCGATGAACCACTGGCCCGCGCCGCTCATCTCCAAGAACGACCCGAACAGGATGAAGATGTAGATGAAGCTCACCGACACCGTGACCGGGATCCCGAACACTCCGTTTTCGGTGTTGTACCACAGGTTCTGGACGATGTCGGGCCAGGTGAGTTCGGGGATCGCGAGCAGTCCCAGGAACGGCGTGTTGCCGCTGATCAGATAGCCCCACCGGGCGTAGACGATGAACGTCGCGACGATGAGCATCAGCGGCAGCCCGAGCGTGCGGCGGGTGGCTTCGAGCACCAGCAGGATGCCCGACACCCCGAGGATCATGGCGTACGACGCCTCGCTGACGACCGGCACCCCGCCCAGAAGCGGCTCCAAGAACGGGTACACCTCCACCACCGGCCGGCCGGACTCCAGCCCGAACACCCGCATGTCGCGGATCTCGCGGAACTCGGTCAGGAAGTAGACCGCCGAGAGGACCGCGACGATCATACACCCCACGTCGAACGGGGTGACGCGGCTCCGGTCGGGGTCCAGAAACGCCCACCGGAACGGCCGCCGGACCGCGTCGACGGCGGTCCCGACCGGGGAGTCCGGCCCGCCCGACTCGCGGAGCCCGTCGAGGGCCCGTCCCACGTTCCGGGAGAGGAGGCCGTCGCCCATCGTCGCCGGGAACATCAGGAACGTGAGCACGAGGGCGAACGCGACGTGGACCGCGTTGGCTTGGAGGAGTTGCAGCGAGATCTCCGGGTCGGCGACGAACGGGATCGGGACGGTGAAGGTGAAGCTGCGGGCCGCCAGGAACAGCTGGAACACCGAAAACAGGATCCCGATCGACGCGACCGCGAGGGCGGCGAGCCCCTGTAACGACCGCCGGCGCTCGATCTCGTCGATGAGCTCGTCGGCGTCTTCCCTGGTGATCTCCTCGTCGCCGTCGGCCGGTGGGGTGTCAGTGCTCATACTCCGGTGAGGAAGTCGGTCAGCGTTCGTCGTTCGACGTGGATCCGGACGTCGCGCGCGGTCGTCTGTGCCACGAGGTCGTATCTCGCGTCGTCGATGATCAAGGTGTGGTTCGCGATCCGGCCGGGCGAGACCGAGAGCGTCTCCAGCGTCACGATCGGCTCGGCGGGGTCGTACACCAACGTGCCGTCGACGTTGGTGACGTTCACTCGGGCGGGCAGCCCCCACCCGTAGGATTCGAACTCCATCCGGGTGTTCACGAGCGTCTCGCCTTCGACGCGGTACTCGTCGTACACCCGGGACTTCTCGACGCTGTGCGTGTACTCCAAGCCGACGACGCTCCCGTTCTCCACCGGGTGGGTGATGTAGCGCTCGCCGGAGTCGATGTCCTCGACGACCAACACCGTGCCCGCGGGGACCGCCGCCGCGACGCCGGCGACGACGAGCAGAAGCGCCGCGGCTACCGCTGCGATCGGGGCGAGGCGCCGGAGCCGACTCGTGTTCGTGGGCACGTCTCGGGCGAAAGAGTGGTGTTCGTCGGGGCGATTCCGTCCGGAGGGTGGCCTACATGTCGAAGTAGGCCGCGGCGCCCGGATGGAGCTCGATCGACATCCCGTCCTGGGCGCTGTCGGCGGAGATGAAGTCGGTCTTGATGGTGAGATCGTCGACGTTGTCGAAGATGGCCGCGGTGACCGTCTCGACGGTGCCCTCGGCCACGCCGGCGTTGGTCGCGATCATCGCCTGGACCGCGACGGTCTCGACGGCGTCGGAGACGCCGCTGTAGGTGCCGCCGGGGATGGTGTCGTCGGCGAACCAGGAGGCGGCCTCCTTGACCGCCGTGCGGTTGTCGCCCTCGATCGGGACGATCTCGACGTCGTTGGTGTTCGCGAGGTCCTCGATCGCGCCGACGGGCCACCCGCCGACCACGAACGCGGCGTCGATGTCGCCGTTGGCAAGCTGCTCGGACGCCTGCGAGAAGCCGGCGTTCTGCTCGTTGTAGTCGGAGATCCCCACCGCCTCGAGGATCTGGTTGGCGTTGACCTGGGTCCCGGAGCCGAGGTCGCCGGTGTTGATCGTCGCGCCGCTGAGGTCCGACAGCGACGAGATGTCGTTGCCCGCGAGCGTGACGATGGTGATCGTCTCGGGGTACAGCGTCGCGACGCCCTGGAGGTTGTCGATGGGGTTGCCCTCGAAGGTGTCGATGCCGGTGCCGTTCTTCGCGAAGAAGGCGATGTCGTTCTGGATCAGCGCGAAGTCCGCCGACCCGTCGGCGAGGCTCCCGACGTTCTCGACGCTCGCGCCCGTCGACTGAACGTTGAGCGTGAAGTCGGTGTTCTCCTCGACGATCGTCTTGATCTCGTTCGAGAGCGGGAAGTAGGTCCCGCCGGTGCCGCCGGCGTGCCAGCTCAGCCGGGAGCTCGTGCCGCCGCCGCTCGTCTCGGTCTCGGTCGACGTCTGCGTGTCCATGTCGCCGCCGTCGTCCGCCTCGGTCTCGGTTTCGGTGTCGTCGGAGCCGCCGCCGCCGCCACCGCTGCAGCCCGCGAGGGCCGCGACGCCCGCGACGCCCGCCGCCTCGATGAACTTCCGCCGTGTCTTGTCTGACTTCATACCATTATATAGGCCGCCCCGGGGATTTATATTTTTGACTATGTTGGGCTACGTAACACGTCCGTCCGGATGTGTTACAGTTCGACCGACAACTTCCCGGGAGTTCCGCCGAGCGGTTCGACGGCGGCACCGGATACGTAGCCTCGGTGATACGCCGACCGGGTTCGTGACGCGCAGTCGAAAAATGGGCGCCGCACCGCCGGCCTCGGGATCACCGGACGACCGGTTGCGGGTCGTCGTTACCGTGCCCGAGAATGTCGTCGACGATGTCGTCGATGTCCGGGGGACGGCGGTCACGCCGAGGTTCGTCGCTGGGGTAGTGCGGTACCAGGGTCATTCTTTCACCCCACTAAAGATAGGGATCGGATCACAAAAGTTCCACCCCCGTCACGTGGGAGCGTGTCCCGCGTCACCCGGCCACCCGAGGACGCGTCTCACGCACGGCCTATGCCCGTCGAGGGCGTACAGGCGTCGAATGCAACTACTGAACGGACTGCTCGCAGTCCAAGTGCTGGCCGTCCTCGGTGCGTTCCTCGCCGAGGCCGTGGCCGGCGACCCGCTGGTGACCGTCGTCGTGGGCACCTTCGCCGTGGCCGTCCTCGCGACGTTCGCGCAGATGACCGGATCGCTGCTGTCGGGGGTCGTCGGGACGACGGTCCCGGACACGACCGCCGAGCACCGTCGCTGACGTCCTCCTACGGTAAGCCCTCGGAGGCGCCCCGGATCGGCGTGACCACGGCCTCGGCCAACGCTTTTCTCGCCGCCGCGCCACCCGCGGGTATGGATCTCCAGCTGGCGGGCGGTTCGGCGCTCGTCACGGCATCGAGCAGCGGCCTCGGGAAGGCGTCAGCGCGGGCGCTCGCTGCGGAGGGGGCGAACGTCGTGCTCAACGGCCGCGACGAGGAGCGGCTGGCGGCCGCCGTCGAGGACGTGCGGGCCGACGCGGCCGACGGGGCCACGGTGCTCGGTCACGCCGCCGACATCACCGACCCCGACGCGGTCGCGGAACTCGTCGAGCGTCCGGTCGCGGAGTTCGGCGGGCTGGATCACCTCGTGACCTCCGCGGGCGGACCGCCGACGAAGCCGTTCCGCGAAACCACCGACGAGGAGTGGTACGAGGCGTTCGACCTGCTCGTGATGAGCGTCGTCCGCGCGGTGCGGGCGGCCGAGCCGCACCTCCGGGCCGACGGCGGCGGCACGATCGTCACCGTCGCGTCGATCACGGTGAAGGAGCCGAAGGGGGACCTGGTGCTCTCGAACGCGGTCCGGTCGGGCGTGGTCGGGCTGGAGAAGACGCTCTCGACGGAACTCGCCCCGGAGATCCGCGCGAACGCGGTGCTGCCGGGCACCCACGAGACCCCACGCGTCGAGGCGGTCGTCGAACAGGGGCTCGCGCGCGGCGACGACGACTCCTACGAGGCGGGGGTCGCCGAGTGGGCCGACCGGATCCCGGCGGGGCGGCTGGGCGACCCGATGGAGCTCGGCCGCACGGTGGCGTTCCTCTCGTCGCCGCAGTCGGCGTTTCTCACCGGCGTCGCGGTCCCGATCGACGGCGGGGAGAGCGGGTCGACGCTCTGAGCCGAGTCACGGCGTGCGGAACGGGGGCCGTCGGGTCGGATCCCGCGGTGGCTCCGGGAGGGCCGCCGTTCCGCATCGTCAGCCTCAAGCGGTCGGTACACCTCCAATCATATACTTTGACACACGAGAGGACCAGTAGGCGACGGTTTCTCGCGGCGGCCGGGGCGGCCGGAGTCGGAACGGTCGCCGGCTGTACCGGCGACGACGCCGACGGCGCAACGACGGGGAGTACGGACGACGGCGGCCCGATCGCGATCGGGTCGATCCAGCCGCTCTCGGGACCGTTCTCGGTGTGGGGTCGGGTCCACGCGTCCGGGCTGGCGTTCGCCGTCGACGAGATCAACCGCGACGGCGGCGTGCTCGACGGCCGGTCGCTGACGGTCGTCGAGGCCGACTCCGGAAGCGACCCCGCCGAGGCGGCGTCGGTCTTCGAGCGGTTCGCCGAGCAGGACGATGTCGTGGCCGCGACGGGACCGGTCAGTTCCGACGTGGGGATCAGAACCTCCCGTACCGCCGAGGCGCTCGGGATCCCGATGTACGCACACCTCGCCGGGTCGAGCGACGTCATCACGCCTGAGACGCGCCACACGTTCCGGGTCGGCCTCCTCCCCGCGGCGCCGACGATGCGGGCACAGGCGGCGCTCGCGGAAGCGCGCGGGTACGAGACGGTCGCCGCCATCGTCGCCGACTACGCGTGGGGCCGCTCGGTCCGGTCGGCGATCGAGGCGAGTTTCGCCGTGGACGTGGATATCCAGGTTGCGCCCGTCTCCGAGAGCGACTTCTCGACGTACGTCCGACGGATCCCCGACGACGTCGGGATGGTGGTGACGAGCGGTCACCCGCCGGGCGTGCTGACGATCACCCAACAGCTCTACGAGTTGGGCTACGACCCGGAGGTCGTGACCGGGTCGTCGTTCCCGCCGGACGTCGTGCGGTCGGCGCTGGGGGCCGACGCCGACCGCGGGTTCACCCACGTCCACCTCGCCGACCCCTACACCGACGAGTTCGCCGCGGTCGCGGCGCGGTACGCCGAGGCCGTCGGCGAGCAGTTCAACACCCACACCGCCCACGGCTACGTCACGGGGACGCTCATCGCGCAGGCCATCGAAGACGCCGGCACGGCCGACCCCGAGGCGATCACCGAGGCCACGCGCGCCATCGAGTTCGACACGCTGTTCGCGAACCCGATCCAGTACGCCGACTCCGGGGAGCTGAAGAACCAGGTCCAGCTGTACAGCACCGTCACCGCCGACCCACCGTCGTACTACCCCGAAGGCGACTACGGGTACAGCGAGGTCTTCCGGACCGACCCGCTGCCGGCGATCCCCGCCGACGCCTGAGGCCGGCGACGAACCGCAAGCCACGTCAGGTAGCCCCGCCGACCTCCGAGCGTGACCGAGTCGAGGGTGGCGACGGGGTCGGCCGACGCGGCCGGATACGCGCGCCGCATGCTGGTCGTCGTGTCGCTGGGGTGGGCGACGCTCCAGACCGGCCGGTTCCTGCTGTCGCCGCTTCTCCCCACCATCATCACCGACCTCGGGATCACCGAGGCCACCGCGGGGATCGCGCTCGCTGTCTTCCAGGCTGCCTACGCCGTGGTCCAGTACCCCAGCGGGGAGTACTCCGACCGGTGGAACCGAACCACGCTGATCGTGCCGGGTATGGTGGTTCTGGCGGTGGGATTCGGGCTGTTCGGGGTGACCACCGGGCTGGCGACGTTCCTGGTGGCGGCGACGGTGGTGGGGTTCGGGAAGGGACTGTTCGCCATCCCCTCGCGGGCGCTGCTGTCCGACCTGTTCGCCGACGGGCGCGGGCGGGCGCTCGGGATCTACGCCGCCGGCACCGACGCCGGGGGGCTGTTGTCGTCCGGCGCGGCGGTGGTCGCGCTGACGTACTTCACATGGCGGACCCCCTTCTTCCCGATCGCGGTCGGGCTGGGGGTCCTCACGGCCGTCTACGCCGTCACGACCCGCGAGGGGTACCGCGTCGGGGAGACGACGCTCGACCTCCGGGGCACCGTCGGCCGGCTGGTGAAGAGCAACAGACAGCGGGAGACCCTCGTGGCCTTCTCGCTGTTCTACTTCATGGTCGGCGGGTTCATCAACTTCGTGCCCACGTACCTGGCGCGGGCGAAGGGGTTCTCCGAGAGCCTCGCGGGGCTGACCTTCGCCATCGTCTTCGCGGTCGGGTTCGCGGTGAAGCCCGCCGCGGGGACGCTCGGCGACCGCTTCTCCCGCCGCGGGATCGCGGTCGGGGGGCTGTCGGTCGCCGCCGCGGCCATGACCGCGCTGCTCGTCGTGGGGTCGACCCTCGCGATCTGGGTCGTGATCGGGGTGTTCTCGCTGGGGTACAAGACCGGGTTCCCGCTCGCCGACGCCATCATCCTCGACGGCGCCCCCGCCGACGGAACCGGCGCGGACCTGGGGGCCGCGCGGGCGCTGTTCCTGGCCGCGAACGCGGTCGGGCCGGCGTACGTCGGCATCGTCGCCACCTACGCCAGCTACGACCTCGCGTTCGGTGGGTTCGTGGTCTGTCTGGTGGTCGCGGCCGCGCTGCTCGCCAGACAACGGTGACCGACCTGGGGGCGGCTCAGACCACCACGGGGTCGAACGGACGGGCGGGCGTCGCCGCGGTCCACGCGATCCGTCCGGCGTCGAGGTCGACGGCGCTGACCGCGGCGTCGTCGTAGTGACTCACGTAGACGACGGCGTCGTCGGTGGCGACGCCCGCCGCGAACGTCGGGTGCGGGACCTCGATCCGGCGCGTCGCGGGCGCGTCGGCACCGTCGTCACCGGACGCCGCAGCCGGCAGCGACGCGAGGTACGGCCGCTCGCGGTCCAGCACCCACGCCGTCCTGTCGGCGACGACGACGCCGCTCGGCCGGCCGCCGACATCGTGGACCCGGTAGGTGGGGGACGGGGAGTCGTCGCCCCCCGGATCGGTCCCGAACCCCGCCGCCCGCGACACCGCGGTCACGGTGCCGTCGTCGCGGCCGGCCACCAGCACGCGGGCGTCGTCGACGACCGCGTCGTAGGGGTTCCCGCCCGTCGGAACCGACCCCTCGACGCCCGCGGCGGTCAGTCGGTGGAGCCGCGCGTTCCGCTGGTCGACGGCGTAGACGCCCTCGGCGGCGGCCTCGACCCCCTGGATCCGGGCGTCGGTGGCGAGGTCGTGGGTCGCCTCCACGGTCGCAGCCGCAGGGTCGACCACCGTCACCGTGCCGTCGGCGCGGCTCCCGACGAACGCGCGGCCCTCGTGGACCGCTACGTCGTGAGGCTCGGCGCCGACCCCGACCCGGGCGCGGAGTTCGAGCCGCTCGGCGTCGACGATCGCGAGCGCGTCGCCGCCGGTACACGGAACCAACACGTCGCCGGCGGCGGTGGTCGCGAAATGCGACGGCCCGAGCACGCCGGTCGCGATCCGGCGAACCTCGCCGTCGGCCACGACGCTCACCGCGCGGTCGCCCATCGTGGCGACGAACACCCGGCCGTCGACCACCGCGGCGTGGACCGGGTGGGCGCCCACACCGATCCGGCCGCGGTCGGCGCCGTCGGCGGCGTCGAGGAGGGCGAGGCAGTCGGCGTCGGAACACGGCACGGCGAGCAGCATCACCCGGTACAGGAGAACCCACCGTCGCCGCCGGAGTCGACCGAGCCGCTGGTCTCGATCACGGTGGAGGTCTTGGTCTCCACCGGGAACCGGCCGCGGCGGTCGGCGTCGACGTTGGCCCACTCGCCGAACCCGCCCTCGTAGAGCCGCACGTCCTCGGCGCCGAGCGCGCGGAGCACCAGCCAGGTGTTGGTGGGGTTGACGTTGCCCTGGCCGTAGACCACCGTGGTGCCGGACTGCGGCAGTCCCGCGCGGCTGAAATACAGCTCCGCGAGGGTCCCGGGTTCGACCAGCTCGCGACCGTCGATGTTCCCGATCCACTGGACGTTGACCGCCCCTGGGAGGTGGCCGTGGCGCGCGTTCGACGCCACCAACGCCGCGGCCTGCCTGGCGCCGAGATACGCCTCCGGGGGCCGTACGTCGACCACGCCGGGGCCGCCGTCGGCGTTGAACGTTCCCAGCCGGTCGGCGAGCCACTCCCGGGTGACCACGAGGTCCGCGCGGGGGTCGGGGTCGTAGTCGACGGGGTCGGGGCGGCGGCGGCCGACGCCGACGCGCCCGCTCCAGGCCTCGTAGCCGCCGTTGAGCACGGCGATCGACCCCTGGTGACCCAGATATTCGAGGGCGAACACCACCCGGGAGACCCGGGAGCCGACGCTGCTGCCGTAGACCACCACGTCGTCG
>CAZIQT010000071.1:0-11371 GCA_964541645.1 uncultured Halobellus sp.
GGGGGACAAGTCGATCTACAGTCGACTGCTCTACCAGGCTGAGCTAAGGGCGGTCACTTCTTCATAGCTGCGGTGACGTTATTAAGGGTTACTCATCGGGACCGCCTGACGCCGCCGCCGCGTCGTCGCCGTCGTCGACGTTCGATTCGATCACGCGGATCCCCTTCTCGGCGAGGTGGCGCATCTGGCGCTGTGCGAACTCCTCCTCGGAGGTTCCGCGGGTCGCAAGCACGTACACCCGGGAGCCGCCCGCGGGGCGCATCGTCCGGCCGGCGCGTTGGGCGCCCTGACGCCGTGACCCGCCGAGCCCGGAGGCGACGATCGCGACCTCCGCGTTCGGGAGGTCGATCCCCTCGTCGCCGACCCGGGAGACCACCACGGTCCGGAGGTCGCCCTCGCGGAACGACTCGAACACGCGGTCCCGGCGGTGGTGGGGCATCTCGCCGCTCACGAACGGGGCGTCGAGCGCGTCCGCGATGGCCTCGCCCTGATCCAGCCAGTCGACGAACACCAGCGCGCTCGCGTCGGGGTGGGCGTCGAGCAGGCGTCGGGTCTCGGCGACCTTCGCGGGGTTCTCGGCGGCCGCGCGGTGGCGGTCGCGGCCCTCCGCGCTCGCCCACTCGTTCCGCGCGAGGTCGTCGCCCCACGGGAGATACCGGATCCGGACCTCCGGCTCCTGGACGTACCCCGCCTCGAACAGCCGCGACCAGTCGGTGCCGATGGGTGGCCCGATCAGCGTGAAGATCTCCGCCTCCCGGTCGTCCTCCCGGACCGGCGTCGCCGACAGCCCCAGCCGGTGTTTGGTCTGGAGGGTCGCGCTCCGCCGGTAGATCTCCGCGGGGATGTGGTGGCAGTTGTGCGTGAGAAAGCCGTCAGCCAGGAACGTGTGGGTGGCAGTCTCGAAGTCATAGACGGTTTCTGTACCGACCTCCTCCACGTCGGTGACTTCGACCAGATGAAGCCCCGAGAGAGCAGCTAACCGCTCGGCGTGCTCTGCCATCTCCGATTGTCGCTCTGTCGCAATAGCGAGCATCTCATCGCGCGTATTCCGGTCACCGCGACGGAATCGGCGGTGTGCGGTACTCGTCGAGAGATCCATCTCGGCTGCGAGCGTCGAATACGAGATTCCGAGACACTCACGAGCGGCTGTGGCGTCCTCGAAGGTTCTTTCAGACATCGCTTCGAGGCCGTCAGCCAACGCGTGGAGATGTTGTTGTCCGAGACGATAGCGGCCCCTAATGATGTCACCGATAGTTTGTCTCGACAGGGCCGTAAGATCCGAGATCCCATCGTTTGTCAGGCCAGTCTCTCGCCTGATTTTTTCGAGGTATCGACCGACGGAGAGTCCCGTACTAGGGGACGCTCCGCTACATATGCGGTCCGCTTTGTGGTCGAGTCGGAACCCGATGTATTTCTCGAATACGGAACTGTGATACGAAGGTATTGTCAACCGATAGATGTCGCTGTGTGCCTCGTCGTCTCTCTCGATCGTAATCCGCCGTGAAAGAATCCCCAATCGAAGGAGCAACCGGAAGATATCGCCGGCCAAGGCCTGAGAGACGGTGTTTATTTGAATACGGCCTTTCTTGTCGACGGACCCTTCAGCATCAAACAGCCCGCGGAGTAACGCCCCGATCCGTGTAGGGGAGCACGAATACACTTCGTCGGGGACGCGTACGGATCTCGCCTTTGCGCCTCCCTCTCCCTTCCACCCGAGTATGTCCCGTAACTTCGGTGCACGGAGAGTGAGATCTCCCCTAGTATTCTCGAAGACTGAAAACGGGGCACCAACGGAGTCACACAGATCCGAGATGATTCGTATCTGTTCCCGTGCGTGTCGGGCGAACGAGAACTTGATATCACCGTATTCGTTCAGATGTCCGTCACCGATAAACCAGCCGGTCAGTTCGGCAATAGCCGTGTTGCGATGGTCTTCGTCGTATTCTGGCAGATCGAATTCCGCCGGGTCTGGAGTCGGTAACACCAGATAGTCTCCCTCGGATACACCATGCTGTTCCGATATCGTGCACGTGTCCGGATCGAAAACCACGTGTGTATGAGACGGAGTTGCTCGAAGCGTATGGCCGACGTTCGTCCGAATCCGCTGGACTGTCGACTGCGTCTTGTAGACACCGGTTACCTCGGTCCACTCGTATCCTTCGCCGGGTACGAAGGTCCGAACAGGACTATCGATACCGGAGTTCCAGCCGGGATCGAATCCGATCTCCTCGTCTAACTCGGTAAACGTCGTTCGACCATCCGGCGTCTCGACCACGGTATCACCGCTCAAGCATTCGTCATACACGACGAGCCCCCACCCGCGGGAGTCGAACAGCGACCGGTGGCGGTCCATGCCCGCGGTCCGGTAGGTCGCGATCGTGATCGGTCGGATCTCCTTTTCGCCGCCGTGGTACTCGCCGATCTGCGCCTCGTCGAGGGAGGTATGCGCCAGCAGCTCCGCCCGCCACTGGCCCGCGAGCTCCCGGGACGGCACGAGGACCAGGGTCTCGCCGCCGATCGCGGCGAGGATCCCGATCGCGGTCACGGTCTTCCCCGACCCCGAGGGGCCGACCAACACCCCCGAGCGCTGCTCGCGGAACCGCTCGACCCAGTCCCGCTGGTACTCCCGGAGGTCGGTCGTGAGGTCCACCTCGACCGGGTCGCCGGTGTCCAGTTCGCGGTCGTCGACGACCGGGTAGCCCGCTTCGTAGAGCGTGCGTTTCACTGCGGCTTCCGACCCCTCGCGGACCCAACTCTCGGTCTCGGAGATGGGCGCGACCAGTTGTTCCTCGTCGAGCTTCTGGCGGGCGACGTTGCCCATCAGGCTCTCGGAGCCGGCTTCCAGTACGACGTACCCGTCGTCGTGGGTGAACAGCCGGAAGCGGTTGGCGCGCTGCCACTGCGACCGCACCCACTCCTCCAACTCCGCGGAGCGCCGCGGCAGGACCGACCGCAGCAGCGACAGCAACTCCCCGACGTCGTCGAACGGCGCCTGCCAGACGTCCTCGGGGCGGATCTCGTATTTGTACCCCCGGGTCGGGGCGGCGCCGTCGGTCACCGACCGCTCGCGGTCGCCCGTGGAGTCGACGAGATGGGCGAACTGCGAGAGCTGCGCGCGGGTGTACTGCCGGGGCTGGTCGACGACGATCTCCCGGCGGTCGGGGAAGAGCACGATCCGCTCGCGGGCGGCCAGTTCGCGCCACTCCGCGGGGAAGTACACCACCGGGTCGCGGTCGACGGTCACCCGGTCGACGGTGCCCTCGTCGACGAGGTCGTCGAGCGCCGCCGCGGCCGACGCCTGGGCCGTTCCGAGCCGGCGGGCGACCTCCGAGGCGGTCACGACCGGGCGGCCTTCGGCCTCCACCGCGTCGTAGAACCCGTCGAGTTCCAGATCGTCGAGGGTGACGACGGTCCCGCCGGCGGTCGCGTCGTCGTCGCCGTCGGCGGGCGTCCCGGTCACGTTGACGTCGCCGTCGTCGGCCGCGTCGGCGCCTCCCCCGGTCGCGTCGGCGCCGCCGTCCGGCGGCCCCGTGGCCTCGTCGGTCATCGACCGAACGAAGGGCGGCGACCGGGAAACGGCTTGCGACCCCGCTCGGTCGAGAGCGACAGACATTTTAGGCCGGCCTAAAGACGTGAGATCGATGCAACAGGACATCTGTGTCGTGGTTCCCACGATCCGCGAATACGAGTGTATGCGGGCGTACTTCGAGAACGCCCGCGACCACGGGTTCGACCTGGATCGGCTCTTCGTCCTCCTGGTCACGGAGGACTTCTGCGACGTCGACGCGATGGAACGGATGCTCGACGAGGAGGGCGTCGACGGTGCGGTCTACGACGGCAGCCGGCGGACGGAGTGGTTCGAGAAACGGGGCGTTCCGGCGTTCTCGCACCTGATTCCGGCGGCCTCTCACGCCCAGACCAGTTTCGGGCTGCTGTACATGTGGGCCAACCCCCGGTTCGAACGTGGGGTCTTCATCGACGACGACACCCTCCCGCACGACGAGTGGAATTTCTTCGGCCGGCACATGGCGAACCTCGACCGCACCGACGAGGTGGAGTCGGTCCGGTCCGACGAGCGGTGGGTGAACGTGCTCTACCAGGGCGACGACCACGGGCTCTACCCCCGCGGCTACCCCTACTCGGCCATGGACGAGACGGTCGAGACCGACCGCACCCGGCTGTCGGACGTGGTGGCCTCCCAGGGGCTGTGGACCAACGTGCCCGACCTCGACGCGGTCCGGATCCTGATGGACGGCGACCTGCAGGGGCAGGCGCAGACCCGGACCGAGAAGGCGGATTTCGACGGCGACTTCGTCGCCGACCCCGGACAGTATCTCACGGTCTGTTCGATGAACCTCGCGTTCGAGCGCGAGGTGATCCCGGCGTTCTACCAGCTTCCGATGGACGAAAACGAGTGGGACGTGGGTCGGTTCGACGACATCTGGTCGGGGGTGTTCCTCAAGCGCGCGGCGGACCTGCTCGGGAAGGACGTCCTCACCGGCTACCCGCTGTGTGCGCACAACAAGGCCCCGCGGCCCACGTTCGACGACCTGAACAACGAGGTGCCGGGGCTCGAACTCAACGAACACGTGTGGGAGGTCGTCGACGCCGCTGGCGACGACGCCGACTCCTGGCGGGCGGCCGCGACCGCGATGGCGACGGCGTTGGCCGACGGCGACTTCTCGGAGTGGAACAACGGCGACTTCCTCAACCACTGCGGGAACTACTGGCTCGACTGGCTTGACTGCCTCGCGGAGCTCGCTCCCGCCAGCGGGAAACCGACCGCGGACGCCACGCCCGCGGATGACTGAGCCCGAATCGGAAGGTATAAACGATTTAGGTAAGCCTAAAACAACTATGCACGAATCAGACGACGCGGGGCGGACACGCCGCCGATTCCTCAGAGCGGCGGCTGCGGCCGGCGTCATCGGCGTTGCGGGATGTAACACGCCCGACGAAACCGGCGGCGGCACGGAGACCGAACCCGAGACCGAGTCCGGCGGCGACGCGGGAAGCGGCGACGGCGACCCCGAACAGATCGGGTCGGGGCGCTCCCCGTTCGGCGACCGCGAGGTCGGCGGCGTCACCATCGAGGAGATGCCCGACCTCGAAGGTGAACTGACGGTCTACTCCGGCCGCGGGGAGGCGCTGGTCGGCGAGTTGGTTGAGTTCATCGGGGACTTCTACCCCGACCTGACCATCCGGCCGCGGTACAACACCGCGGCGGAGCTCGTCAGCCAGATCGAGACCGAGGGGGGGAACAGCCCGGCGGACGTGTTCTACTCGGTCAACGCCGGGGCGCTCGGGACGCTCGCCAACCGTGACCGAACCCAGGCGCTCCCCGGCGACGTCCTCGAGTTCGTCCCCGAGAGCTTCCGGGACCCCGACGGCCAGTGGATCGGCACCTCCGGCCGAGCGCGGTCGGTACCGTTCAACACGAACGCGTTCTCGGCGTCGGACATCCCCAAAGACATCATGTCGTTCCCCGACACCGACGCCTTCGAGGGGTCGGTCGGGTGGACGCCGACCTACTCCTCGTTCCAGGCGTTCGTCACCGCGATGCGCATCCTGGAGGGTGAGGAGGCGACGCGGGAGTGGGTCAACGGGATGTTGGACCTGGGGGTGCAGACCTACAGCGACGAGTTCCAGGTCTCGCGGGCGGTCGCCGACGGCGAGATCTCCGTGGGGCTCGCGAACCACTACTACATCCAGCGCGTGCTGGCCCGCCGGTCCGGGGCGCCGATCTCGACGGCGTTCACCCGGAACGACGCCGGCGCGATCTTCAACGTCGCCGGGGCGTGCGTGCTCGACACCGCCTCGGACTCGACGCTGGCCTCGAACTTCGTCCGCCACCTGCTGTCGGCGGAGGCACAGGACTACTTCGCCCGCAGCACCTTCGAGTACCCGCTCGTGCCGGAGGTCGAACCCATCGGCCGGCTGCCCGCGATCGACGAGTTGAACCCGCCGGAAGGGTTAGACCTCTCCCAACTGGCGGATCTCGAGGCGACGATCTCCCTGCTGCGGGAGACGGGCGCGCTCTGAGCCGGCGGGGACTACCATGGCCGCGGAGCATCAACCGATCGACGGCGACGCCGGCGAGGAGCGCCGACTCCCCCTGGCCCCCTCGATCGCGGCGGCCGCAGTCTCGGCGGCCGTGTTGCTCCCGGTGTTGTGGCTGGTCAGGACGGGGTTCGGCGTCGGGTTCGACGCCGCGGTCGCGCTCGTCACCCGGCCGACCACGCTCGACGTGTTCGTCAACAGCGCCGTCCTCGTCGCGCTGACGACCGCGGCGTGCGTCGGCATCGGCGTCCCGTTGGCGTATCTCACGGTCCGGACCGACCTCCCGTTTCCCCGCTTCTGGACGATCGCGGTGTCGCTGCCGCTCGTGATCCCGAGCTACGTCGGCGCGTTCGCGTTCGTGTCGGCGTTCGGGCCGCAGGGGGAGTTCCAGCGGCTGTTGGCGCCGCTGGGCGTCGACCGAATCCCCGAGATCTACGGGCTCGAAGGCACCGTGTTGATCCTCACGCTCTACACCTACCCCTACGTCTACATCACCGCGCGGGCGTCGCTGAAATCGATGGACACGACCCTGATCGACGCCGCCCGCACCCTCGAACACGACCGGTGGGAGACGTTCCGTCGGGTCACGGTGCCGCAGATCCGGCCGGCGGTGGCCGCCGGGGCGCTGCTGTCGGCGCTGTACGTTCTCGCGGACTTCGGCACGCCGCAGATCATGCGCTACGACGTGTTCACCCGGGTCATCTTCGTGGAGTTCGGGACGTTCGGCCGCGACACCGCGGTGTTGCTGTCGCTGCAACTCGTGGCGGTCACGGTGTTCATCCTGTGGCTCGAATCCCGGGTCCGCGGCGAGGAGCGGACCACCGCCGGCGGTCGATCCCGCGCGCTCGTCTCCCTCGGGCGGTGGCGGTACCCCGCCGTCGTGCCGGTCGCGCTCGTCGCGGGGCTCGCGCTCGCCGTTCCGGTCGCCATCCTCGTGTCGTGGCTGGCGGCGACGGGCGCGACCACGAACCAGTCGTTGGTGTTCGAGTGGTCGTACGCCGTCAACTCCGTGGGCGTCTCCGCGGCGGCCGCGGCGGCGGCGGTCGTCGCCGGCATCCCGGTGGCGTACCTCTCGGCGCGGCACGGCGGCCGGCTCGCCGGCGCCTTCGAGCGGGTCTCGTACGTCGGCTACGCGGTCCCGGGGGTCGTGCTCGGGCTCGCGTTGGTGTTCTTCGGGAGCGCCTACGCCGCCCCGATCTACCAGACGCTCTACCTCTTGGTGTTCGCGTACGTCATCCGGTTCCTGCCGCAGTCGGTCGGGTCGCTCCGGGCGTCGTTCCTCTCGGTCGACCCGTCGCTGCCGGAGGCCGCGCGCACCCTCGGGCAGACGTCGGCGGGGGCGTTCCGGTACGTCACGCTCCCGCTCGTGGCCCCCGGGCTGTTCGGCGGCGCGGCGCTGGTGTTCCTCACGACGATGAAGGAGCTCCCGGCGACGCTGCTTCTCAGACCGTCGGGCTTTACAACCCTGGTCACGCACATTTGGACAGCGTATGAATCGGGTTACTTCGGACAGGCGGCGATCCCGGCGCTCGTCTTGCTTCTGGTCTCCGGGCTCTCGATGCTCGTGATCCTGCGACAGGAGGGGTACGATGTCAAATAGCAGCCACCCGACCGCCGAGGGCACGGACCGACGAACCGGGGGGTCCGGCGAGGGCCGACCCGACGAAGGGCGGTCCGCTCCGGCCACGCCCGGGACGCGGTCCGCCGACCGCGACACCGTGTTGACGCTCGACGGCCTCGGGAAGTCCTACGGCACCGAGACCGTGGTGGAGGGGCTGTCGCTGTCGGTCCGGGAGGGGGAGATCCTCACGCTGCTGGGCCCCTCGGGGTGCGGGAAGACCACCACGCTCAGGCTGATCGCCGGGCTGGAGCGTCCCGACGGCGGCGACGTCCGGATCAACGGCGTCGCGATGTCCGGCGAGTCGTTCGTCCCGCCGGAGGACCGCGGGGTCGGCGTGGTGTTCCAGGAGTTCGCGCTGTTTCCCCACCTCACCGCCCGGGAGAACGTCGCGTTTGGGCTGAAAGACCGGCCGGACGACCAGGTCGAGACCCGGGTCGACGAGCTGCTGGAGCTCGTCGACCTGGCGGGCCAGGGCGACAGCTACCCCGACCAGCTCTCCGGTGGCCAGCAACAGCGCATCGCGCTGGCCCGGTCGCTCGCGCCCGAGCCGGACATCCTGCTGCTCGACGAGCCGTTCTCCAACCTCGACGTCGACCTCCGGGTGGAGATGCGCGAGGAGGTCCGGGACATCATCAAACGCACCGGCGTGACCGCGGTCTCGGTCACCCACGACCAGGAGGAGGCGCTGTCGATCTCCGACCGGGTTGCGGTCATGACCGACGGCCGGATCGAGCAGGTCGGCGACCCCGAGACGGTGTTCCAACACCCCGAGTCCCGGTTCGTGGCGGCGTTCCTGGGGTACGCAAGCTTCGTGCCGGGGTACGTCTCGGGCGACGTCGTCGAGACCGACCTCGGCACGGTCCCCCGCGAGCGGATCCACGGGTTGGCCGCGGAGTACGACCACACCCGGATCGACCTCCTGGTCCGGCCCGACGACGTGAGCGCGCGGCCGGTCGCCGACGCCGCCGACGGCTGCGGTCGGGTGGTCGCCCGCCGGTATTTGGGGCCGACGTTCCTCTACGAGGTCGAACTCGACACCGGGGAGTCGGTCCAGTGCATGCACAACCACGACGAGGACGTCCCCACGTCGGGCCCGGTGGATCTCACCCTCGACGCCGACCACGAGCTCGCCTGGTTCCCGCGGGAGCAGCGCCCCGGGGACGACGCCCGGTACGGTACCTGAGCCGTGTCGCGGCGACGGCGGCTCCGCGATCGGGTCGGGGACGCGGACGCGACCCGCACCGCGCGGCGGATCGTCGCCCGGCTCGGCGTCCGCCGCCACCCCGAACGCCTCGTCGCCGCGGCCCTCGTCGCCGCCGTCGGCGTGCTCGTCTACGCGCTCGCGGTCGAGCTGTTCCCGTACCACTCGGTCAACGACGACGAGGGGGTCTACCTCTACCAGGCCGCGATGCTGCTGGAGGGGAAGCTCTTCCTCCGGCCCGGGCCGATCCCGTGGGAGGCGGTTCGGCCGTGGTTCTTCGTGGTCGATTTCGCCGACGACGGCGTCCGGATGTACTCCAAGTACTCCCCGGTGGCGCCCGCGATGTTTGCGGTGGGGAGGCTGCTCGGCGACTGGAACCTCGCGCTCGGCGGGATCGCCGCCGGGACCGCCGCGGGCGTCTACACGCTGGGGGCGGCGGCGTTCGACCGGCGGGTCGGGCTGGTGGCGGTGGTCGCGCTCGCGGGTGCGCCGCTGTTTCTCATGACCTCGGCGACGTTCTTCTCGTACGCGCCGGCGACGCTCCTCAACGTGGCGTTCGCGGTCGCGTACGTCCGCGCCGCCCGGGCGGGGAGCCCCCGGTGGGGGGCGGCCGCGGGGGTCGCGATCGGGGTGGCGTTCTTCTGTCGCCCCTACACCGCGGTGTTGTTCGCGCTGCCGTTCATCGGCCACACCCTGGCGTCGCTCGCGGTCGCGTGGCGCCGCCACGGTCGGAGCGGGCCGTTCCGGGGGGTGCTCGCGCGGTCGGTCGCGATCGCGGGGCCGGGAGCGGCGTTCGTCGGGGTCACCCTCGGCTACAACGTCGTCGTGACCGGCGAGCCGCTGACGTTCCCGTACATGGCGTTCGCGCCGAACGACGGCATCGGGTTCGGGACCCGGGAGATCCTCAACTACGAGCGCGACTACGACCCGGAACTCGCCGCCGAAACCACCGCCACCGCGATCGAGTACGTCTTCACCGATTGGGTCGCCGCCGGGCCGATCGGCTCCGCGCTCGCGGCCGTGGGGATCGCCGCGGCCGGCCTGCGGGCGTGGCGTCGCGGCGGGCTCCGCGACCGGTTCGCGCCCGCGACCGGGATGGCCGACGGCGAGGTCGCGGCCGTGCTCGTCGGGCTCGTCCCCGCGGTGTTCGTCGGCGAGGCGTACTTCTGGGGCACCCACAACGGGCTCCGGAACGGGCTGATCGACCTGCTGGGGCCGTTCTACCACTTCGACGTGTTGGTGCCGGTCGCGGTGTTCTCCGCCGCTGGGGTCGTCGGCCTGACGCGGGGCGCTGCCGCGGTCCTCGGACGCCATACCACCCGTCGCCGCGCCCGGCTCGCGGTGGCGGTCGCGCTCGTCGTCTCGGCCCCGTTCGTCGCCGCCGCGGAACGCGACGCCGTCGAGGGTCCCTACGACGCGAACGAACTCCGGACCGACAGCCTCGGGGCCACCTACGAGCCCTTCGAGGAGCGGTCGTTCGACGACGCCGTCGTCTTCACCCCCGACCCGTACGGCGACTGGCAGGCCCACCCGTTCCAGTATCTCCGGTCCGGCGGCGGGTTCGACGGCGACGTGATCTACGCCACCGACGGCGGCCCCGAGCGCGACCTCGCGGTGGTGGCCGCGACGAACCGGACGCCCTACCGGTTCACCTACCGTGGGACGTGGACCGGCGCGGCGACGCCGGTGACCCCCGAGCTACGGCGGCTCCGGCCCCTCGACGGGGAGGCGGTCCGAGCCCGGACCACCGTCGGCGTCCCGCAGTCGGCCGCGAGCGTGAGCGTCCGGGTGGAGACGCCCGAGGGGTTCGCGCGGTACACCGTCCCCGCCGACGCCCGGTCGAACGGCACGGTCACCGTGGCGTGGCGGATCGGCCCCGACGCAGCGGCCGCGACGAACCTCGCGTTCGCGGCCGGCTCCGACGGGCCGGCCGTGCCGCTGGCCGACGGCGGCGCGGAGGTCGACCTCGCGGTGACGTTCGTCGGGACCGCCGGCGCGAGCGTCACCTACCGCCAGGAGGCGACCGTGTCGAACCGCGCCGACGGCGTCAGGGTGGTGTGGCCGCCGGAGTCGCGGGTCTGCCGGCTGACCGCCGAGTGCGGGTACGACGGGACCTGGGTCGGGCCCGACGGCGACTACGTCGGCGGGGTGTCGGTCGACACCGAAGCGCGGGTGGCGGCGTGAGTGTCGGCGTCGCTCGGAGGGTCGAACGGCCGGCCGACGGATCCCCGGCGGCCCCTCAGTCGGCGCCGTGGCGGGGCGCGTAGCCGCAGTCCCGACACGTCCACGATTGGTAGCGTCTCCGTCCCGTTCCGCCGCAGTTCGGACAACTCGATCGCGTTCGTTACCGGATCACACACCGGAGGGGACAAACCCGTTTCGGCCGTCGACCACCTCCGCCGGAAACGGGGCGGTCGCCCAGGTCACTCCGGACGGAGCGGGCCGGTGAAACTCACGTCCAGAAGGCCCCGTTTGATCGCGTACTCGAG